>DJRZ01000052.1:0-23239 GCA_002440235.1 Alphaproteobacteria bacterium UBA6347 | reverse complement strand
TCCGCGCAGTTCGACGGACAGGAAACTTCTTCAACGCATTCCCCGTTTTTTTCAATATATCCGCTCATACATTGCGTACATTTCAAACTGTCGTCGCAAAGTTCGCAATATCTGGGGCAATACGTCGGGCGGGCATAAAATCCTTGAGCGTAATCTTCTTTAATAAATACACTAGCGTTGCAACTGTGCAATGCCGCGCCGTTGCTATATCGATAGCAAAATGTTACCTTTCCGTCCTCTTCATAAGTCGACTGATCCGAACATTTTCCGCTAGCCGGATTGTACGCCGAAGAATCGACGCCGTTGTTTTCATTACAGCCAGCCGCCTTCGACAGTTTTTCATATTCAGCCCCTGCCGCCGCGCACGCTTGCATAATAACGGTCATTTGACACCAATCGGTCTGCCCGTCGGGCGCCGTCACGCTATGCCGTCCCTTTCTGCCGGCGTCCCAACTGTGAACGCCATTCCATGTGTGAAGCGTGATTGTATAAGGAGAAACTGATGTTCCGGAAAGGCACGTCGGTTTTTTGACGCAAAGCGTTCTTTCAAAACTTGTCGAATATCCCTCGCAACCGGAATATGTAGCGTTCGCCTCGATTTGACCGTCGGGACAGGACGATGCGCCGGCACGCGCGGTTACGGACATCATTAAAACGGCAAATAAAAAGATTTTTTTCATGTTCCCTCCCCTATTTCAGGTAAAAAAATGACCGCCGAAAGCGATCGGGGAGTAGAAAAACCATGTAGCATAATGATCCTTTCGACCTTTAAAACCGCCGATCAACAAAATCGGGGCTTTTGGACATGCGCCGAAAGCTCCCCGACCAATGAAACAAAAGTCGGGGATACCTTTCGTTTTGCGAATACGCAAAACGCCTGCGATGCAATATCTGCACCGTTCTGACCAAGAGTTTTTCTAGGACTCCGCGCCCGCTAAGGCGCTTGTTCGCTTTAACGGCGAACTTTTATCAGAGGAATTTTTAATCGATTGGCAAGCGTTATCGGCGGCGTCAATGCGCGTCCGCCCAGTTGTCCGCGACGCCGACTTCGGCGATCAGAGGAACGGACAGCGAAACGACGTTTTCCATCACGTTTTTAACGACCTTCCGCGCCGCGTCCGATTCGGATTCCGGAAATTCCAAAATCAGCTCGTCGTGAACCTGCAACAGCGGTTTCGCGTTCAGTCCCGCCCGTTTCAGAGCGGCGGGCAGGCGAATCATCGCTTTTTTGATGATGTCGGCGGCGCCGCCCTGTATCGGGGCGTTGATCGCGGACCGTTCGGCGAACTGCCGGCGCGCGGCGTTTTTGTCGTTCATGTCCCCGACCGCGCATTTGCGCCCGAACGGCGTCATGACAAAGCCGTTTTCACGCGCGAAAGCGACTGTTCGTTCCATATACGATTTGATTTCCGGATAGCGCGCGAAATACGCGTTGATGTAATCCTGCGCCTCTTTGCGGTCGATGCCCAGCTGGCGCGCCAGACCGAACGCCGAAATGCCGTAAATGATGCCGAAATTGATCGCTTTGGCGCGCCGCCGGATCATCGGGTCCATACCTTCGACGGGAACGCCGAAAATCTGCGACGCGGTCGCGGCGTGAATGTCCGCCCCGTGCGCGAACGCCTCTTTCAACCCCTTGACGTCGGCGACGTGCGCCATCAGCCGCAGTTCGATCTGCGAATAGTCGGCGGACAGCAGCAGACTGCCTTTTTCGGCGATGAAAGCGCGGCGGATCGCGCGCCCCTCCTCTTGCCGGACGGGAATGTTCTGCAAGTTCGGATCGTTCGACGACAGCCGCCCCGTCGACGTCCCCGTCTGCATAAACGTCGTGTGAACGCGTCCCGTTTTCGGATTGATCTGCGCCTGCAGCGCGTCGGTGTAAGTGCTTTTCAGCTTGGCGAACTGCCGGTATTTCAAAATGTCGGCGGCGATCGCGAAACCGTCGTCGGACAATTCCTCCAACACCGAAGCGTCCGTCCCCCAAGCCCCCGTCTTTTTGCTTTTGACGCCTTTGGGCAGGTTCAGCTTTTCAAACAGAATCCTGCCCAGCTGCGTCGGGGAATTCAGGTTGAACTCCTCGCCCGCCTGTTCGAAAACCTTTTTTTCGATCTCCGCCGCCTTGACCGCGAAATCGGCGCCCAGCTTGTCCAGTTCCCTTTGGCACACTTTGACGCCCGCGCGTTCCATGTCGAACAAAACCTTGACGCACGGACGGTCCAGCGTTTCGTACAAAGCGACCGCCCGTTCGCTTTCCAGCCGTTTTTTCAAATACAGATACAGCCGCAAAGTCACGTCGGCGTCTTCGGCGGCATAGTCGCGCGCCGCGTCCAAACCGACTTGGTCGAACGTGATTTTCGTCCGCCCCGTTCCGCAAACGTCGGCGTACTTGATCGTTTGCAGGTCCAAAAACAGCGCCGCCAGCTCGTCCATGCCGTGACGGTGCGCCGAACCGTCCAGATCATAAGACATCACCATCGTGTCCGCGATCGGCGTCAGGTCGATTTCCCCGACTTCGTTGGCGAAAACGTGCCAGTCGTATTTGATGTTGTGACCGATTTTCAAAACCCCCGCGTCCGTCAGGACGGGCGTCAAAGCCGCCAAAGCGTCCCCGACGGGAATCTGCCTGATTTCGGGTTCCGAAACGGCGTTCCCGAACAAATCCGTCTGCGCGTTTTTCGATTTGTGGCGCAAAGGAACGTAAAAAGCCTCGCCCGCCTTGAAACAAAACGAAAAACCGACCAGCCGCGCCCGCGTCGGCGTCAGGGAATCCGTTTCCGTGTCGATCGCGACAAAACCGTTTTCGCGCGCGGCTCGCAACCGTTTTTTCAATTCGTCCAAATCTTGAATCAGGCGGTAGTCGCGCTTGACGTCCGCTTTTTCGGACGGAACAGCCGCCCTTTCCGAAACCGGAACGGTCGTTCCCGCCAGTGCTTTGGCGACCAGACTTTTAAATCCCATCGCGCCGAAAAACGCCGCCATTTTTTCCGCCGACGGCGCGACCGCCGCGAAATCGGACAGGGGCTTTTCCGCCGGCGCGAACGCGTCCAGCGTCACCAACCGTTTCGACATGCGCGCGTTGTCCGCGTCCGCGGTCAGCACTTCGCGGCGTTTGGTCTGTTTGATCGAATCCAGATTGTCCAGCAGGTTTTCCAAACTGCCGTATTCGTTGATCAGCGCCGCCGCCGTCTTGATCCCGATGCCGCGCACGCCCGGAACGTTGTCCGACGCGTCGCCCGCCAGCGCCTGAACGTCGACGACTTTGTCGGGCGCGACGCCGAACTTTTCCGCCACCTGTTCCGATTCGACCGAACGCTGTTTCATCGGGTCGAAAATGTCCACCCCCGTTCCGACCAGCTGCATCAAATCCTTGTCCGCCGAAACGATCGTAACGGACGCGCCGGCTTCGCGCGCCAGACGGGCGTAAGTCGCCAGCAGATCGTCGGCTTCGAACCCGTCGCATTCGACCTGCGCCATGCCGAACGCCGAAACGGCTTCGCGCAACAGGGGAAACTGCGGCTTTAAATCGTCGGGGGTCGCGCGGCGCGTCGCCTTGTATTCCGGAAAGATGTCCATGCGGAACGTCCGGCGCGACGCGTCGAACATCACGGCGCGGTAATCGGCGGGCATGTCCTTCAACAATTTCATCATCATCGAACAAAAACCGTAGACCGCGTTCACGGGCGCGCCGTCGGACGGGCGCGTCATCGCCGGCAAAGCGTAATACGCGCGGTAAATGTACCCCGAACCGTCGATCAGCACGACGCGTTTGTTTTTCAGATCCGGCATTGATTTTCCCCTTTTTTAAAAAGCGTTTCGGCTACTTTATCCCGTTTCGTTTCGAAAATCAAAGAAAGCCTGCCGCCGCTTTTTATCGCAAAAACAAAAGTTTTGATTGACAACCGCGCAAGATGATATAAAAAGGACGTAGCGAATGTGGAGCACGTTCCCGTGAACGGCGCGGCATATCGCGAATACAGAGAAGCGGCGGAATTGTCGAATGCGGCAGACTCGGAGTCGAAGACGGACGAGCGAAGCGAGGACAAATCTGTTGACATCGGCGCCAGCCGATAAATGGCGCAATACATTGTGAATATGGAGAGGTGGCAGAGTGGTCGAATGCGGCAGACTCGAAATCTGTTGACCGGCTTGTTCGGTCCGGGGGTTCGAATCCCCCCCTCTCCGCCATTTTGCAAAAGAACCCGTTGAAAACAGCGGGTTCTTTTTGTTTTTGCGGACAACGTCAAAACGTTCCGCTAATAAACTCTCTCCCCGCCGACCTTTTCGAAAGACATTTCCCTAACAGACGAGTATGCCTGATTCACAGTGACCCTGCCGTAAAATCCTGCCTTAACAGGCACGTCCCAGTCCGCCGACGCCGTCAGTGGACTGCCGCGTCGGGCTATTCGCCCTCCTCGCAGTTTCGGATTTGTTTGGTGTCGGAACATTCATCGGAATTGCGAAGCCTGTCAGGGCTGAAGCAATCCAAGCGAATCCGCCGCAAAGCTCAGCTCCGACTGTTAGGAATCAACCCTCTGATTCTACCAGTGGACTGCTTCGCTTTCGCTCGCAGTTACGATTTTACTTCTATTGAAATTGCGAGGAGGACGTTAGTCCGACGCGGCAATCCACAGTAAGTCTGCCGCAAAGTTCGACCTAACCGCCAACCCCTCAGTCCGTGGATTTCACCAATGGACTGCCGCGCCACTATCGCGGCTCGCAGTTGCGATTCTACTCAATCGAAACCGCGAGAGCGTCAGGCGCGCCAAAGCGGATCGGGCGGCGATCTTTTTCACGCCTTGCGGAATTTTTGCCAGATCGCGGCGCCCAGTTTGAACAATTCCGACGCGACGACGACGCTGACCGACAGCAACGTGATTTTAATCCACATGTCGGACGACATCGGCACCGTGCCGAACACGCGCCCGCCGTACTGGCTGATGACGTATTGCAACAGGAACGTGAAGAAAAACGCGATCAGCATCAGCTTGTTGTCAAAGAAGTGACGCAACACGCTTTCATGCGACAGTTCGCGGCAGGAAAACGCGTTCATCAGCTGGAACATCACGAACAGCGTGAACAGCACCGTCCCTTTTTCGTCGGGCGCCGCGCCCAGAAAGTTCGTCATCGTCTGCGCCATAAAGACGACGGAGATGTACAGTCCGGAAAAGACGATGCGCGCCAGCATTTCCCGCGTCACGATTCCCGCGTCGCGGGGCGTCGGTTTGTTGTTCATCAGCGAACCGCGGATCGGTTCCAGACTGAGCGTCAGCGCGGGAGGACCGTCCATGATCAAATTCACCCACAGCAGTTGCAGGGCGGTGAACGGCGTCGGGAATCCCGCGATCAGGGAAACGATGACGACGACGACCGAAGACAGGTTGACCGTCAGCTGGAACAGAATGAAGCGCTGGAAATTTTCGTAGATCCCGCGTCCCCACTGAATCGCTTTGACGATCGTCGAAAAGGAATCGTCCAGCAGAACGATGTCGCTGGCTTCTTTGGACACTTCGGTTCCGGAAATCCCCATCGCCAGCCCGATGTCGGCGTTTTTGATCGCGGGGGCGTCGTTGATGCCGTCGCCCGTCACCGCGACGACGCATTTCATCGCTTTCAGCGTTTTGACGACGCGCATTTTAATCACGGGCGTACTGCGCGCGATGACGCGGATTTTCGGCAGCAGATCCGCCAGTTCCCTGTCGCTCAGCGCGTCGATGTCTTTGGCTTCCAGCGCGATGTGATCCTTGTCCAGCAGATTCAGTTCGGACGCGATCGCCGACGCGGTGACGATGTTGTCGCCCGTCAGCATTTTCACGTCAATGCCCGCTTTGCGGCAGTTGCGGACGGCTTCGAACACGTCTTTGCGCAACGGGTCGGCGATCGCCGTGAATCCGTCGAAAATCAAGCCGCTTTCGATTTCGGCGCGTCCCGTTTCGAAATCGGGGCAAGCCGCCATATCCTTGTGCGCAAAGCCGATCACGCGCCAAGCCTTTTCCTGACAGGCGACGATCTGCGTTTCGTATTGCCGGCGCGCGTCGTCGTCCAAAGCGCACATCGACAGGATTTTTTCGGGACTGCCTTTCGTGTACACGGTGTAGCCGCCGTCCGCGCGGACGACGGTCGTCATGTTCTTTGTTTCCGACGAAAACGGATAGACGTGCGCGACGCCGAACGACTTGCGAACCGATCGGTAATCGCGCCCCGCCTTGTCCGCCGCGACCAGCAAAGCGCATTCCGTCGGGTTTCCGATAAAGGTGTAGGCGTTGTTTTCGATGTCGATGTCCGCCGTCGCGTTGACGCAGAAATTCGTCAGCAGATCGTCGTCCGCGACGTCGCGCGGCTGTTTGAAATCGCCGTGTTCGCAAACCTGAACGACGGTCATGCGGTTTTCGGTCAGCGTTCCCGTCTTGTCCGAACAGATCACGTTGATGCACCCGATCGTTTCGCAGGCGATCATCTTTTTGACCAAAGCGTTTTCCTTGGACATTTTGATGATGTTGATCGCCAGACAGATGGCGACGGTCGTGGGCAGTCCCTCCGGCACGGCGGCGACGATCAGAACGATGCTGGTGATGAACGCTTCGGACACGTTGGACAGGGTCGCCGTGCCGTCGTACAAATACACGCCCAGCTGAATCAAAAACGCCAAAGCCGCCATCGTCACGCCCCAGACGGCGATCACGCCGCCCAGATGCGCCAGTTTTTCCTGCAACGGCGTCATGCTTTTTTCGGTCGACGACAGTTCGCGCGCGATTTGACCGAATTCGGTGTCGTTGCCGACGGCGGTGACGATCATGCGCCCCGACCCCGCCGTGACGAACGTGCCGGAATACAGCATGTTCACGCGTTCCGCCAACGGCGTTTTCGGATCGTCGAAAACGATGTCCGCGTCTTTTTTAACCGCTTCGCTTTCGCCGGTCAGGGACGCCTCTTCGACGCGCAGGTCGACGCTGTCCAGCAATCTGCCGTCGGCGGGAACCTTCGCCCCCGTCTGCAAACAGACGATGTCGCCGACGACGATGTCCTTTTGCGAAATCAAGCGGACTTTGCCGTTGCGGAAAACCTTGGCGGGGACGTCGTCCTTGATTTTGTTCAGGGCGTCGAACGCCTTGGCGCTGCGTCCCTCCATAATCAGGGAAATGGCGACGGACAGGAATATGGCGACGACGATGCCGACGCATTCGACGTATTCGGTTTCGTCGCCGTTCAGCCCGCGGGCGACGTTGACGCCGAACGCGATGAACGCGGCGACGACCAGCATCAGCACCATCGGTTCGGTCAGAGCGTCCCAGATCTTTTTCATCAGGGATTCGCGGGGCGGTTTCGACAGCCGGTTGACGCCGAAGCGCACGGCGTTGTCGACCGCCTGTTCTTCGGACAGTCCCTTTTGTTCCGAAACGTCGAGTTTGTCCAAAAGCTGTTGTCTGGTCAGTGTGAAAGCGTCCATAGTTTCCCCTTTCGCCCTTACGAAAAAGACTCATGTACGAACCGAAGTCTACCCGGTTTGTACATGAGTCTTGTTCTTTAAGACAAGCCAGACCGGCGATACGGTCACGATGTTGACTTGCCACGCCGCAAACGCGCAAACTACTCCCTCATGAGCAAGGGGGATTTTAGGCGTTTTTCCGCCGTAAAGTCAAGCAAAAAATATCATTTCGGACAGGCGGGGCGAATTTCGAAATTTTTGTCCAAAAAACGTTGACTTTGGCACGGGTTCGGACTATTTTTTTATCAAATGTTGAATGGGGAC
Organism: Alphaproteobacteria bacterium UBA6347; assembly: GCA_002440235.1. GTDB lineage: Bacteria > Pseudomonadota > Alphaproteobacteria > CAAGCB01 > CAG-977 > UBA11549. The sequence continues at coordinate 15,492 of DJRZ01000052.1, read as the reverse complement.
TGCTTTCCATGAAAAACGACCGTTTGATTGAATTTTCCGACTTGCCCGCCTCTTTTGACCGCAACCGCGCGCTGACCGAGGAAAAACGCGTTTTCGCCGCCAAGGTCGCCGCCGCCGTCGCCGTGACCGAAGAAGGCGTCAAGGACATGAACGGCAAGCCCGTCTTCCGCCTGAAACGGGAAAAACTGTCGGATTTGGACGCCATCGTCGCCGAAGGAACGGACAAGCTGGATTCCGGACAGATCATGATGCTGTTTTCGGCGTACCGCGATCTGGCGGCGTTCAACAAAATGATCGACCTGTACAAATTCGTTGAAAACGAAGATTTCAAAAACGCCCCCATGGTGCGCGAACAGCTCGCCGTCGCCTACCGCAAAATGCCGCGCGGCGAAAAGCTGGCGGACAAAATGTGGGATTACCACCAGTCCATGGATCTGTGCTTCGAACTGATCGACGAGGGGCGCGCCACGGGCGTCGCCTATGAAAACATCGGACGCTGTCTGCGCTACATCGCGCAGAAAACGGAAATGACCGACAAAACGGCGCAGAGGAAACGGCAGAAAGAACTGTTCGAAGATTCCACCCGCAGGCTGGAAGAGGGTTTCATGGGCACGCTGGAATCGTCGATCGGCATGCAGGCGGTGCACAACAACATCGCGCTGGGCAACACCGACCGCGCCCGCGAAACGTCCAAAGTCGTCTATCTGGCGGCTTTGCGCGACGGGGCGGAGGAATCCAGCGATTACTTCTGCGTTTCCGCGGCGTTGCAGGCGGCGTGCATTTCGGGGCAGGACAAAAAGGTCGTCGACCACCTGTGCAACCGTTTGGAAAACAGCATCAGATACCGCTGGGAACTGGAAGACGTCTACCGCGACATGAGCCACATCAGCGAAGCGTTCAAAACGACCGAAATCGCGGACGTCTGCGAACGCCTGTCGGGGCTGTGCGCGACGGCTTTTCCGAAAGGGCGCAAGACCGACGCCATCGCCTTTTCCAACCGCTCGCCGAAAAACGACCGCTACATCACGGACGATCCGAAATTGCAGGCGGTGCGCGATTACAGCTATTCCTACCGCGGCTGCGGATCGAATTTCCGCGGCACGAACCGCATCGGCGGCAACATGGCTTTCGGCGGACAGCTGCCCGACCACTGCGTTTCCAGAAAAGATTTGAAGCTGTTCACCCGGCTGGTGAAAATGACGCCCGAACAGCTGGGCGTCAAGCTTGACAAGCCCGCCGGCATTATCCCGCAGGACATGCTGATGAAAACGCCGTTGACGGACATTCGGGATCCCGAAGTGTTCATGACCGTCGCCGACGCCTTTATCCGGCAGACGTTCACGACGGAAAACTTCGCCGGCTGCGGCCTGCACATGGAAGACAACGCCCTGCAAAAAAACGAAAACGGCGAATCCCGCTATGACGCTACGGTCAAATCCGTCCTGCGTTCGTGCGGCAAAAAAATCGGACAGAAGGACGCCAACATCGACACCAGAACGAACATTTCCGCCATTTTCGCGCTGGGCATGGGCGATTGCCGCCACCACGCGCAGGTCAAACAGATCATGTTCGACATGTGGCAGAAACAGCAGATGAACGGATTGCTGTCCGACATGTACTATCAGGCGTGGCAGGGGAAAACCGTCGACGACAAAAACTGGCAGGTGCAGGAGTTTTACAATATTCTGGACACCGAACTGCGCACCGCCGACGTCGAGGTCCGCACACCGGTTCTGATGGAACAAACGACGTGGACGGACGGGAACGGCGTGCAAAAAACGGGCGACGCGCCGTACAAACCGCTGATGCGGGACGGCAAGTTCGTTCCCGATCCGAACAAATATCCGCACAGTCTGGAAGAACACACTCTGTGCTGGCTGATTCACAAGGATCGCGAAGGGCGTCTGATCAAATTCGGTCTGCGCGACGCCTTTTATCAGGACAAGCATTACGACTGGGGACACAAGGACGTCGACGTGCGCGGCATTCGCGTCAGCATGAACGGCAAGCCCCTGATCCCCGCCGGAAAAATCGACGGGGCGAAAACGACGACCGGCGAAAGCCTCGTCGTCTGCCAGTCCCCCACGGTCTACAACAGCGGCAAGCGCGATTCCTTTGTCAAGGGCAGCGTCGGGCGCGACATATGTCTGGTCGGCGTGCCGATGGCGGGGTTCGAAACGGCACAAGATTTTCTGAAAATGATCAAAGACCGCAAAGGCATGGCTCGGATCATGGAAAAAGTCCTGTTGAAAGACCCCGAAACCAAAGGGTGGAAAGCCGAAATCGCGCGCCGGCGCGTCGCGGACGCGCAAAAACGCGGCGGAAGGGACGGCTAAATGCGGCGGGAAACGTACACAGCCGTCTGTCCGCACTGCGGCAAAACGAACGAGGTCGTCGCCCTGCACAACGAAAGCGGATTTGACGAACGCGAAGAGTTTTACTGCGACTATTGCGGATTGCAAATCGGCGAAATGAACGCCGCCGAACCGCCCGTCACCAAATACGTTCCCGACACGCGCGCGGACGACGCCCCCGCCGATGGGTAGGCGGCGCGCGACTCGGCAAAAAAGTTACCAAAACGTAAAAAAAAGATTGAACGCGACTCGGAATATTGTATTCTGAAACGAAACCGCGCCCGTTTTCGGGCTTTTTCATTTCGGGGAAATTTCCTTATGCGTTTAAACAGCACCGTTTTATCCACCGCTTTGATCGTTTCGATGACGGCGTCCTGCGCCGTTCAGACGGAGCCGACCACTTTGGCGCAACGCTCCGCGCGCGCCGGCGTCGACCGCGCCGACCTGTTCCGCGGACAAGAGGAAATCACAAAACCCGTCACCCTGTACGAAGCCATCGCCCGCGCGGTGAAATACAATTCGTCCCAGCGCGTCGCCATGATGGAACAGGCGATGGAAAACGGCGTTTCGTCAATGGATCTGCTGCCGAAAATCGCGGCGAACGGCGGATTTTCGACGCGTTCCAAACGGCTTGCCGTGTCGGCTGAACCCGTCGCAGACGGCGGAACGGGACTGGACGAGTCCTATATCGAGGATAAAACCGTGCGCGGCGCAAGTCTGCAAACGGCGTTCAACGTGCTGGATTTCGGCATCAGCTACGTCAACGCGAAACAGGCGTCCGACCGCCGCTACATCGCCGAGGAAATCCGCCGCAAATCCGTTCAGCAAATCGTTCGCGACGTGCGCGCCGCGTTCTGGAAAGCGGCGGCGGCTCAGCGCGTCGTCGCCGACATGGCGGTTTTGATCGGCGCGACGCAGGACGAGCTGGTGCGCGTCAACGCCCGCGACGTCGCGAACAAAACGGTCGAACAGCTGAAAGAACAGAAAAGACTGCTGACCGCGCTGAAAACGCTGACGGACATGCGCGACGACATTCTGACCGCCAAAGCCGAACTGGCGGCTTTGATGAACCTGCCGCCGACCGCCGATTTCGTCCTGGACGTTCCGCCCGAAGTCGACCGCCCGCGAATCGTTCACGACCTGGGGCAAATCAATCTGGAACAGTTCGCTTTGGTCAACCGCCCCGAACTGCGCGTCAACGATTACGAAGCCCGCATCGCCGCCGCCGAAGCCCGCAAAGAGTTTCTGCGCCTGTTCCCCGGAATCGAATTCAACGCGAGCGTGAATTACAATTCGAATTCCGCCCTGCGCAATAAAAACTGGGCGGACGCGGGCATCGGCGTGACGTGGAACCTGCTGGACCTGTTCGCGCGTCCCGCCGCGATCCGCCGCGCGCGCGACAAACAAGAGCTGGAGCGTCTGCGCCGTCTGGCGATGACGATGGCGGTCATGACGCAGGTGAACGTGTCCTATCTGGAACTGCGCCAGTCCGCCGAAGCGTTCGAGGTCGCGCGTTCCATGCAAAAGGTCGACGACGGGTTGTGGGCGCGCGCCTACGACGCCGACGCGAAAAACGACCGCGACCGCCGCGAAACGCTGTTCGCCGCCGTGGACAAGCTGGCGTCGCATTTGAAACGCGATTTCGCCTATGCCGATTACAAATCCGCCGAAAGCAACCTGTTCGTGGCTTTGGGCGTCGATCCCCTACCGCGGTTCACCGTGCGCGCGGGCGTCGACGCCATCGCGCAAACGCTGGAAGACAACCTGTCGCGCAACGCGCCGCGCGGATTCAAGGACGTGTCCTACGACCACCCGAATTCGGAAAAATCCGCCCAAGCCGTTTTTTCGACCGAGGAACGCGCCGCGCTGATGTCGGGCGTCAAAGCGCGAAAAGACCGGACGCCGAGACCGTCCGCCGTCAAAGATCCGAACGCTACGCTGATTTTGGCGGGCGCGGCGGTCGCGGACAAAAAGCCCGCCGCCCCGAAACCGATCGTTCCGTCCGCTTTACCGGAAAATTTCCGCCTGTTGCAGCTGTCGTCGTTTGAACGGCTGGACAACGCACAAAGCTATTGGCGCGAACTGACCGCCGCGGACGCCGGACTGAAAGCGTATTCGCCGATTTTCCGCGAAGTCAAAGTCGGGAAAACGACGCGTTTCAGAACGTTCGTCGCGGATACGGAAAAACGGCTGAAAGACATTTGCGCCCGCCTGAACGCGGAATTGAAAGCCTGCCTGATTTCAAAACGCTGATTTTTTTACGGATTTTCCATGACGTTACCCAACTTTCAAGAAATGATGCTGCCCGCCCTTCGCGCCGTTTGCAAACGCGAATCCGCAAAGGTAGCCGATATTGAAAACGACGTTTCCAACGATTTAAATCTGACCGCCGAACAGCGCCGGGAAACCGTTCCCAGCGGTCGTCAAACGACTTTGCGCAACAGGACGCATTGGGCTGTCTATGACTTATATCGCGCGGGTTTGCTGGAAAAAGCGCGCCGCGGGATTTACACCGCGACCGCGGAAGGGCGGAAATTGTTAAAGCAATCCCCCGAGAAATTGGACAGAGAATATTTGAAAAAGTATCCTTCCTTTTGCGATTTTTTAGAAAGTTCCCGTCCTCAAAAAACGGAAGCTCTTGAAATTTCGTCGTCGCCTTTAAATGAAGCCGATCCGGAAACTCAGCTGTACAATGCCGTCGGAGATTTGAGTGAAAAACTGAAAACGGATTTGCTTGACGAATTAAAGCATGCCGATCCGGTCTATTTTGAAAAAATCATTTTGGATTTGTTCAAAGCGATGAATTACGGCAACGGAGAAACAACTCCCAAAAGCCACGACGGCGGCATCGACGGCATCATTTGCGAAGACGCGTTGGGATTGTCAAAAATCTACATGCAGGCTAAACGGTACGCGGACAACAAAGTCAACGAAAAAGAAATTCAAAATTTCGTCGGGGCACTGGGGTGTTCCGAAGTCACAAAGGGCGTTTTTATCACCACCAGTTTCTTTGACGAAAAAGCCAAGAAAAAAGCATTGGACGCCGCCAAGAAAAACATGATTATCCGTTTGATCGACGGCGACGAGCTGGCGAAATTGATGATAGAACACAATGTCGGCGTCAAAACAAAGGAAACAATCCGGATTAAAGCCGTCGACATGGACTATTTCCGTCCGGAAGAGGAATAGTACGGCGCAATCATTCGTCGGGGCAAGATATTTCCACCAGCTTTTCGATCATATGGTGCAGCAGATCCGCCTGTTCGGTGGCGGCGGCTTTGTAATAGACCTCTTTGCCGTGGCGCGACGCCGTGATCAGTCCCGCCGATTTCAGCTGTTTCAAATGGTGCGACACGGCTGGGCTGGACATTTCCATCATCGCCGAAATGTTGATCACGCATTCTTCGCAATGACACAACAGCCAGAAAATGCGCGCGCGGCTGCTGTCGCACAGCTGTTTGAAAATATCCGAAACCACTTGAAAATCCCGTGTTTCGGGCATGTGGTCGAAATCGTGTTCGACGCTTTGTCCGTGATTGTGCGGCAGTCGCATGGCGTTTCCTTTCTCCCTTTGCGACGACTTTACCACAAATCGGGCGCAGGCGAAGCATTCTTTTTGTTGACAGGTCGAACGGTTTGCCCTATCTTAACAATTAAATGATTGCTTAACTGTTGAAGCGAAGAAAGATAATGAACAGCGAACAAAAAATTGTTTTGGGGCGGATCGCCGCCGCCGCGCTGATGCTGATCGGACTGCATTTCGTCGAAACGGCGGGGGCTTTGCGTTTCGCGGCGTATATGGTCGCCTATCTGATCGTCGGGTACGACGTTTTGGCGGAATCGATCGAAAACATCGTCAAGGGCGATTTTTTGGACGAATCGTTTTTAATGACGGTTGCGACCGTCGGCGCCGTCGTTCTGGCTGTTTGCAAAACCGGCGACTATACCGAAGCCGTCGCCGTCATGCTGTTTTTCCAGACGGGCGAACTGTTCGAAGACTTCGCCGTCGGCAAAAGCCGCGCGAACATCGCGTCGCTGATGAATATCCGCCCCGATTACGCCAACGTCGAAATCGACGGCAAGCCGGAGCGCGTCGCGCCCGAAACGGTGCGCGCCGGCGATGAAATCGTTGTCCTGTCGGGTGAAAAAGTGCCTTTGGACGGCGTCGTCGTTTCGGGACGTTCGACGTTGAACACGGCGGCTTTGACGGGCGAAAGCGTCCCGCGCGAAATCGGCGTCGGCGACGAGGTTTTCAGCGGATCCGTCAACGTCGGCGGCGTGTTGAAAATCAAAACGACGAAAGCGTTCGGCGAATCGACCGCTTCCAAAATCCTCGACCTGCTGGAACACGCCGCCGCGCGCAAGGCGAAGTCCGAAAAGTTCATTTCGAAATTCGCCCGCGTCTACACGCCCGCCGTGTGCTGCGGCGCCGCGGTTCTGGCTGTTCTGCCGCCGCTGTTTTCGATTTGGGCGGGACAGCCCGCGGCGTGGGAAAGCTGGCTCTACCGCGCTTTGATTTTTCTGATCGTCAGCTGTCCGTGCGCTTTGGTCGTCAGCATTCCGCTGGGATTTTTCGCGGGCATCGGCGGGGCGGGCAAAGCCGGAATTTTGATCAAGGGCGCGAATTATCTGGAAACGCTGGCGAAAACCAAAACGGTCGTGTTTGACAAAACCGGCACGCTGACGCGCGGCGTGTTCGAAGTCAGGGACGTTCACCACAACCGGATCGACAAGGATTCGCTGATTGAATACGCCGCTTTGGCGGAAAGCGGTTCGACGCACCCGATCGGCAAAAGCATTCAGCGCGCCTGCGGTAAAAAAGCGGATCTGTCGCGCGTTTCCGACATTCGCGAAATCGGCGGCGGCGGCGTCGTCGCGACGGTCAACGGCAAAACGGTCGCGGCGGGGAACGACAAGCTGATGCGCGATCTGAACGTCGATTGTCTGCCCTGTCATTGCGCCGGAACGATCGTCCACGCCGCGATCGACGGAAAATACGCCGGACACATCGTCATCGCCGACGTCGTCAAGCCGCAGTCCGAAGCCGCGATTCAAGCGTTGAAATCCGCCGGCGTCAAAAAAACGGTCATGCTGACGGGCGACCGGACCGCCGTCGCGCGGCAGGTCGGCGATCTTTTGCATATCGACGAAGTGCATGCGGAACTGCTGCCCGCGGACAAGGTCGAACAGGTCGAAAAGCTGCTGAAACGGCAACCCGCGGGGGAAAAGCTCGCCTTTGTCGGGGACGGCATCAACGACGCGCCCGTTCTGGCGCGCGCGGACGTCGGCATTGCGATGGGGGCGATCGGATCGGACGCCGCGATCGAAGCCGCCGACGTCGTGCTGATGGACGACGACCCGCTGAAAATCGCCGCGGCGATCCGCCTGTCGCGCAAATGTCTGCGCATCGTGCGCGAAAACATCGTTTTCGCCGTCGGGGTCAAAGCCGCCTGCCTGATTTCGGGCGCGCTGGGAATCGCCGGCATGGGCGCGGCGGTTTTCGCCGACGTCGGCGTCCTGATTCTGGCGGTGTTGAACGCCATGCGCGCGCTGTCCGTCAAATCCGCGCGGTAACATCAAAAAGAGAGGGGGAACACTCCCCTCTTTTTTTCAATCCGACAGTTTTTTCAACGCCCTGTATTCGGCGACGGACATCGCGCCGTACAGGATAAAGTATCCGCCCAGAACGAAAGAAATGGCGAAAGCGCCGATCATCGGGTGCGCCAGCATCAGCAATCCCGCCAAAACGCCCAGAACGCCCGATCCCAGCGTCCATTTCCACGACGCCAGTCCGGCGGTTTTGGCGTCGACGCCGAACGCGATCTGGATAATGCCGACGCACAGCACCCAAACCGCCAGCAAAATCGGGAACGTCACGGCGGTCACGCCCAAATTCGAAACCAGAATCAGACCGACCAGCAAATCCAGCAGTCCCAAAGCCAGCAGTCCGCCCGTTTTAAACGTCGCGAACGCCGACAGATAGCCGGCGCCGCCCAGCAAAAACAAAACGCCCAGCCACAACGCCATCGCCATCAGCACCGTGTCGGGATTGAAACAGACAAACACGCCCGCCAGTATCATCAGCTCGCCCAAAAACAATACGCCTTTGCCGATTTTGACGGGACGGTCGTTCACGATAATCATTTTTCATTCTCCTTAATAAAAAAACTTCATATTAAAATGGGAATGAAAAGACCGTTTTTCAAGCAGGGAAAAAGGCTATGAAACGCGCGCCGCGTTTTCCGGTCAGGCGGCTTTTTCCGGTTTCGCGGCGGTTTCGGACGCTTTGCGCTTTTGTTCGCGAATCATCTGGCGCAGAACGACGGAATAGATCGTCAGGCTGGTGACGTCCTCGATCGAACCGCCGATCGAACGCCCCGCGACGTCGTGAACCAGCCACAGCGAGCAACAGACGATGAAGCAGATTCTCAATTTGATTCCGCCGGAATACGCCGCGACGAACGTCGCCAGTAAAACAGCCGCGACGGGCAGCAGACTGTAAAAGTTTTTGTACCCGTAATATCCCGACGCGACGGCGATGAACGCGAACGGAAAAGCGACGATCGCGCCTTTGAAATAAATGTTGGCGTACATGCGCGTGCCGACGACGATCTTCGACAGCGCCGCGCTGACGTTGCCCAGCATGAAATGGTGGACGCTGAAAATCAGGTTGGACACCGCGAACAGCAAAAACAGCCGCTTGTCGTTTTTTTGCATCGCGGCGGTCAGCGAAATCGTATAGGCGACGTAGCCCAAAATTTGCGGCAAAGAAAAGAAATCCATATCGTTACACCGGTCTGACGTTGACGCCCGTTTTTTGCAATTCGCGTTTCAGAACGGGAACGGGCAATTCGCCGTAGTGAAAGATCGACGCCGCCAAAGCCGCGTCCGCCAGCCCTTTTTCGAAAACGTCGCGGAAATGCGCCGCGTCCGCGCCGGCGCCGCCCGAAGCGATGACGGGCAGACGCGTCGACCGCGCGACCAGCCGCGTCAGTTCCAGATCGAAACCCTTGCGCGTGCCGTCGGCGTCCATGGACGTCAGCAGGATTTCGCCCGCCCCCAGCGATTCGACCTGTTTGACCCAATCGACCGCTTTTTTGTCGGTTTTTTGCTTTCCCGCGTGAACGACGACGTAAAAATCGCCGTCGAACCGCTTGGCGTCGACGGCGGCGACGACGCATTGCGAACCGAATTTTTCGGCGGCTTGGCGGATCAAATCCGGATTTTCGACGGCGGCGGTGTTCACGGAAACCTTGTCCGCGCCCGCCGACAGCAAAGCGTGAAAATCGTCGACGCTTTTGATGCCGCCGCCGACCGTGAACGGAATAAAGACGCGGCGCGCGACGCGTTCGACGACGTCCAGCATCGTCCCGCGCCCGTCGTTCGTCGCCGTGATGTCCAGAAACACCAGCTCGTCCGCCCCTTCTTGCGAATACTTGGCGGCAAGGGACACGGGATCGCCCGCGTATTTCAGGTTTTCAAAGTTGACGCCCTTGACGGTTTGTCCGTCTTTGACGTCCAGACAGGGAATGATGCGTTTTGTCAGCATGGCGGAATTTCCGGTTGTTCAAGCCAGCGCGAAACGGCGTCGCGCCCCGCCCGACCGCTTTTTTCGGGGTGGAATTGCGTCGCCGCGACGTTGCCCGATTTGACGGCGGCGGTAAAGGGGACGTGATAGTCCGCCGTCGCGCAAACGACGGACGGATCGCCGCAAACGGCGTGATAGGAATTGACAAAGTAGTAGTAATCGGCGGTCAAACAAGTGTCCTCCCGCGTCAAATCGATCTTGTTCCAGCCAATTTGGGGAACCTTTCCCCGCGTAAAGCGAACGTTTTTTCCCCTCAGCACGCCCAGTCCGGCGACGTTCGGGGCTTCTTCGGACGAATCGAACAGCACCTGCAACCCGACGCAGATGCCCAAAAAGGGAATGCCGCGGGCGATCGCCCGCCGCAAGGGATCCGCCAGCCCGTTGAACGTCAGGGCGTTCATGACCTGTCCGAAATGCCCCTGTCCCGGAAAGATGATTTTGCCCGCGGAACCAATGTCGGCGGGTTTGTCGGAAACGATGTAGGGACAGCCGATCGAATCCAGCAGGTTCGCGACGCTTTTCAGATTGCCGCCGCCGTAGTTCAGAACAGTCAGCATGAAACGACCTTTCCTGACGCGAGTTGAATGCCGGACGCACCATAGCACCCTTTAATTCAGAAGAAAAGGCGCATCAGGTCGAAAAAGTTATTGCAAAACGCGAAATAAGGGGATATAAACGTTTCTGTTTCGGGTGATTAGCTCAGTTGGTAGAGCAGCTGACTCTTAATCAGCGGGCCGCGGGTTCGAATCCCTCATCACCCACCATTAAAAACCGCAGTATTCTGCGGTTTTTTTGTATGCCGAATAAAATTGATTTTAGACAAAAAACGGGGTATGATAACGCAAATTGTTTCAAGGAGCGGAACATGCTTGCGGATTTTTTCAAAAACGACGTCAAATCCTATCCGTGCGGACGCACGTCTTTGGGGGACAAATCCCGATGCGGCGCGTATGAACGCGCGTTGAACAAAGCGGGACTGTTCGCCGCCGCCGCGGTTATGGCGGCGTCGCTGACGGCTTGCGGTCCGTCGCGGGCGGAAATCGACGCGATGAAGGACTCCGTTCCCGAAAAACTGAAAAAAGAGCTGTACGCCAAATGCGACAGCACCCTGCTGGCGAATATGGACGACTGTTATCAGATCGGCGGCGGCGCGAAACCCGACGCGCGGGTCTACGCCGTCGGCGTCGCCGTCCGGCTGACCGACGAGGAAGGCGATCTGCTGTCCAATTCCGTTCTGAACGGCTACAAAGCCGCCCGCGCCGAAATTTTGGACACGCTTCCCGAGCGGTCGCGCCGCACGGGCGTCCACTACGTTTTGATAGATTATATGAACGAATGCTCCGCCGAAGCCGTGCGCACGCAGACGGATTACGAACCCTGCCTGACGACGGAAGGCATGAAGATGAAACTGGTCGACAAAAAATTCGGACGTCCCGAGTTTTATCAGACCGTCGCGGAACGCGTCGCCGCGCGTCAGGCGCAAAAACAGGCGGCGGTCAGCGCCGCGCGTCAAGGCGGACGCTGATTTTTCGAAATCGAAAGGCGGAAAAGCGATTTTCCGCTTTTTTTTGGCGGATTTTCATATAAACTACTCTTAACGATATGATTCGTCATATTTTTTCGTCTTACATTCAGAGAGGTTTTTTTATGCAGAAGCTTGAAAAGCAGTTTCACATTCATTGCGTCGAAGGCGACGTCGGTCGCTACGTGATTTTGCCGGGGGATCCGGGACGTTGCGAATCCATCGCCAAATTGTTCGACAACGCGCGCCACGTCGCGCAGAACCGCGAATACAACGTGTACACGGGAACTCTGCTGGGTGAAAAAGTGTCCGTCTGTTCGACGGGAATCGGCGGTCCGTCCGCGTCCATCGCGATGGAGGAACTGCACAACATCGGCGCCGACACGTTTATCCGCACGGGAACGTGCGGCGGCATCGATTTGGACGTTCAATCCGGCGACATCGTCGTCGCGACGGGGGCGATCCGTTTCGAACACACGTCGCGGGAATACGCGCCGATCGAATATCCCGCGGTCGCCAATCTGGACATCACGATCGCTTTGCGTCAGGCGGCTTTGGCTATGGGTAAAACGACCCATACGGGCGTCGTTCAGTGCAAAGACGCTTTCTACGGTCAGCACAGCCCCGCGAAAATGCCCGTTTCCTATGAACTGTTGCAGAAATGGGAAGCGTGGAAACGCCTGGGCGTCAAAGCCAGCGAAATGGAATCCGCGGCTTTGTTCGTCGTCGCCGACGCGCTGAAATGCCGTTGCGGGTCCTGTTTCCATGTGATTTGGAATCAGGAACGTGAAGCGGCGGGATTGGATCAGAAAATGTCCGAAGACACGTCCGCGTCCGTCCGGGTTGCCGTCGACGCTTTGAAAATCATCATTGAACAGGATCGCGCGGCGAAAAAGTAATCGCGCCGCGTGAAAAAGAAAGGCGGGACGCGTCGCGTTCCGCCTTTTTGCAACGGATAACGAACAGCGACCTGCGCGCGCCGAGATTTCGTCGCGACCGAACTTTTTATCCGCGCGGCATGTTATCAAGCCGTTGCGGCGAAAGAGCCGAATCCCCGCTTGGTTTATTCGGCGTTCAATCGCCTTTTTGCCACCTTAAACAAAACGGCGGGAACGGTTATGCTGGACGCATGGAACGCGAAAAGAAAAAAACGATCCGGTTGCCGTCGGGGCGGACAATTCCCGCCATCGGGCTGGGCATGTGGTATTTCGGCGAAGACGCGGGGGCTTATTACAGGGAAACCGCGCTGATCCGCCGCGCGCTGGAAATCGGATACCGCGTGTTCGACACGGCGCAGATGTACGGCGGCGGCGGCGCGGAGGAAGTGTTGGGCGAAGCCGTCGCCGACTGCCGCGGACAGGTTTTCCTGACGTCCAAAGTGTCCCCCGCCGGCGCGGGTTATGAAAAAATCGTCGACGCCTGCGACAAAAGCCTTGAACGTCTGCAAACGGACTATCTGGACATGTATCTGCTGCATTGGCGCAGCGCGTGCGAAGCCTGCTTCGACGACATTCTGGAAGCGTTCCGCGACCTGAAAGCGGAGGGGAAAATCAGGGATTTCGGCGTGTCCAACTTCGGCTTGACCGATTTAAAGGACTGGTATTCCCACGCCGGCGCGCGCGAAACCGCGATGAATCAGGCGTACTTCAATCTGGTTCACCGCCGCGTCGAACGGGGGCTGTCGCCCTATTGCCGCAAAAAGAAAATCCCGCTGATCGCCTACGCGCCGTCGGACGTGTACCCGTCGGCGTACGAAAACGGCGTTTTGAAAAGAATCGCCGCGCGAAAAGACGCCACGCCGCAACAAACCGCGCTGGCGTGGCTGTTCGCGCGGGAAAACACCGGCGTTTTGGTCAAAGCCCCGACCGAGGACGCTTTGGAATCCTGCTTCGCGGCGCAAGACATCGCGCTGACTTCGACCGAAATCGCCGAATTGGACGCCGCGTTTCCCGTTTGACGGCTATCCGCCGCGAACGACGTTCATTTTTTCGACGACGGCTTCCGCCATCGATTCGGGCGACGCGTTTTCTTTCAGCATTTTTTCGATGTCCGCCGTCGTGATTCCCGAAAACTTCGCCAAAGCGGACAGCGCCCCCGCGTCGCGCCGCGCCAGCAGGGGATAGTTGACCAAAGTGAATTTTTCAACCTGCTCTTCATATTCCTTTTGCGGCGAATACGGCGCGTTTTCAAGACGCAGAGTCGCCCGAAACTGGTTTTTGCCGTAGGCGTAATAATATCCCAGCGGATTGAACCGCGTCGAAAAATCAAACGGCAGCCACACGATTCCCAGCGCCGTTTTTACCAGATTCACGGGCAGCATCACCGTCGACGTCGGACTGGTCGTCGCCGCGTCCGCGCCCGTGTCGGACAGGTCGGAACTGACGTCGCCCAGCCGTTTCGTCGACCAGATCAAAGAGCTTTGCTGCGACGAAACGTTCCTTTTTTCGGGCGGATTCTGCCAGACGAGAACGTCCAGATCGCCGTACCCGTCCGATTTCAGCGTCAGCCGGCGCATGCCGGTGTTTTTCAGGGAATGCTCTTTTTTGGCGGGGGCGATCCGCTGTCCGTCCTCCCACAGCGAAGCGGCGACGTTCGACGTCACGACGACGGTGTCGTCCGGCTTTTCGTCGCTGCCCGCGTAATGGGTGACGGCGCACCCGTTCAAAGCCAGCGCGGCGGCGGTTATCGTCAAATATGCGGATTTCATGTTTTTTCCCTTTCATCGTTCGGGTGGCGAAAACCGTCTTTTTTATCACGCCCGCGCGCCGGCGGATAGGGCGAACGTCACATTTCGGCGGCAAAAGTCGATAAAACGAAAAAACTTGTTAAAAATGGAGTCGGAAAGCGGGAAAGGCTTTGCTTTTTGTTTCGAAATGTGGCAAATATATTCCTGCTTGAAAAAAATTCCGCGTCCCGCACGGGGCGCATTCGTTACAATTTTCTAAGGAGAAAATAACATGGCAGTTCGCGTTGCGATTAATGGTTTCGGTCGTATCGGCCGTTTGGCTTTCCGCGCTTTGGCGGAATCCGGTCGTACGGACGTCGACGTCGTTGCGATCAACGACCTCGGTTCGCCGAAAGCCAACGCTCATTTGTTGAAATTTGATTCCGTCCACGGACCCTTCCCCGGCGAAGTTTCCGCGACCGACGATTCGATCACCGTCAACGGCAAAACCGTCAAAGTTTTGGCTGAACGCGATCCGCACAACCTGCCGTGGAAAGAAATGGACATCGACATTGTCTATGAATGCACGGGCATTTTCACCGACGCCGAAAAAGCGAAAGTCCATCTGGAAGCCGGCGCGAAACGCGTTCTGGTTTCCGCTCCGTCCAAAGGCGCCGATCTGACGGTCGTCTACGGCGTCAACGACGACAAGCTGACCAGCGAACACAAAATCGTTTCCAACGCGTCCTGCACGACGAACTGCCTGTCGCCGGTCGCCAAAGTTCTGAACGAAAACTTCGGCATCGTCCGCGGCTACATGACGACGATTCACTCCTACACGGGCGACCAGCGCACGGTTGACACGCTGCACAAAGACCTGTACCGCGCCCGCGCCGCGGCTTTGTCGATGATCCCGACGACCACCGGCGCCGCGAAAGCCGTCGGTCTGGTTCTGCCGGAACTGGCGGGCAAGCTGCAGGGTTCCGCGATCCGCGTCCCGACGCCCGACGTGTCCGTCGTCGACCTGAAAGTCGAACTGGCGAAAAACACGACCGAAGAAGAAGTCAACGCCGCGATGAAAGCCGCATCCGAATCCGGTCGTCTGAAAGGCATTCTGGGTTACAACGACCTGCCGCTGGTTTCCTCCGACTTCACGCACACGAAGTTCAGCTCGATCTTCCACGCCGACCAGACGAAAGTCATCGACGGCAACTTCCTGCGCATTCTGAGCTGGTACGACAACGAATGGGGCTTCTCCAACCGTATGTCCGATACCGCCGTCGCGATGTCGAAATTCATCTAAGGTTTTTTACCGCAAAACGGCTTCCTCCCTCAAAGGAGGGAGCCGATTTTGTTTATCTGC
>DJRZ01000069.1 GCA_002440235.1 Alphaproteobacteria bacterium UBA6347 | reverse complement strand
TTTCACAACCTGACGGAAACGGAAAAAAATCAGATTCTGGATTACCCGCTGATGATTTATGTTTGCACGGGCAACGACAAAGAACGGCTGGACTGGTTTAAAACGATCAACATCGCGGGCGAAAAGCTGAGCGATCAGGAATTGCGCAACGCCAATTACACGGGACCTTGGCTGACCGACGCCAAACGGCATTTCAGCAAAACGAATTGCGCCGCTTACGGTCTGGCAAACAGATATATGAACGGCGCGCCGATCCGGCAGGATTATTTGGAAACGGCGTTGCGGTGGATCAGCGCGGGCAAAATCGAAGAATACATGGCGCGGCATCAAGACGCCCCGAACGCAATCGAGTTGTGGCTTTATTTTCAAAGAGTCATCGCTTGGGTTCAAGCGGTTTTCCCGATATATCGCAAGGAAATGAAAGGGCTTGACTGGGGGCGGCTGTACAATTCGTTCGGTTCGCGGAACTTCGGCGATTTCGAGCCTGAAATCGCCGCTTTGATGGAAGACGAGGAGGTGACGAACAAAAAAGGCATTTACGAATACCTGTTGTCGGGCGACGAACGGAAACTAAGCTTGCGCGCTTTTTCTGACAAAATGAAACGCGAAGCTTACGAACGGCAAAAGGGAATCTGCCCCAAATGCGGAAAACATTTCGAGTTTGAAGAAATGCAGGGCGACCATATCGTGCCGTGGAGCAGAGGCGGACGCACGACGGCTGAAAACTGCCAGATGTTGTGCCGCCGCGACAACGGCGTAAAATCCGATTCGTAACGAAAAAGGCTCCGGAAAGCGGAGCCTTTTTTATGCGGAAAAACGCGCGTCAGCGGGTTTTGCGGTTTTTGATGTCGTACATCGTAATCATGCCGCCGGGGTTGCCGACGCCCGCCGCGAACAGCTTGCCGACTTCGTTTTTATAATCCGAAGATTTGGCTTTTTCGGGTTTGAGCGCTTTCGGTTCGGCTTCGGACGCTTTATCGTCCGCCAGATTGACCGGCGACGCCGTCACCATGCCGCCGGGGTTGGCGATGTCCGCCGCGAACAGTTTTCCGACTTTGCGGAAATAACGCTTAATCTTTTCGTGCATGGACTTTTTGCCTTCGTCTTTGGCGGACGCGATGGGAACGGCGGTCGACGGTTTGCCCGACCCGTGGGTCATCGGCACGTCCGTCACGAAATACGTCCCGAACGTGATGCCCAAAACGGCGGCGTCGCGTTTGACTTCGGCGAAGGCTTCCTCGCCTTTGAACCATTTTCCGGTCGTCTGCGCCAGCTTTTTGACTTCGGGCGAAATCAGCAGGGACGCCTTGCCGACGCGCAAAGCCCCCTTGGCGACGTAATCGCCCGCGAGGTCGCACGCGGTCATCGCGATGCTGATCGATCCGGACGTCATCGTAAATCCGGCTTCGCCCTTGTTTCGCGTGAAATATTCGGACAGTTTGTTGATTTCGCCGCGCTGTTTCGCCTGTTGCGCGGGTTCCAGCAGGGACAGCGCCTTTTCGCACGTTTTGTACGCGCACATGCCGACCACCCCCGGCAGTCCGAACAGCTGCGCCGCCAAAACCGTGCGGGCGATGTTTTTAGTGCTGTCGCGCAGTTTGGTGTAGACCTGCCCGTACTTGCGTTCCATTTTCAAATCGAACGCCTTGCACTTGCGGTCAATCTTGTCCAGCCAAGGGACGGATTTGATGAATTTTTCCTTTTTCTGACGCAGGCGCGCCTTGGCGTTCATAATGCCGCGAACCGCGCAGGAAACATACGTTTCGACCGTTCTTTTGCGCAGTGTCAGCTTTTTGGAAGGTTCTTTTTTAACAGATTCGGTCATTTGCATTCACCCATCAATCAAGGACGTCCAACAATTTTTGAAATTCGGAATGGATTTGTTCGACTTTCGCGGCGTCAAGCGGCAGAGCGTCCGACGTTTTGTCCATCATGAACAAAACGACCAGAGCCTTTTCCATTTCAGCCTGCAACAGATCCAGATACGTTTCGCGCGTGATTTCGGCTTCGGACACGCACAGCCGCATATACGTTTTGATCCGCGCCGTTTCGACGACCGTTTCTTTGAACGATTCGCCGGATTCCGCGTCCGCGTTGCCGTCGTCGTCGACGATTTCGACGTTGTCCAGCACGCGTTCGACCGCCGCGAACTGCGGCAGGACAAGCTTACCGTCCGCGTGTTCGAACGGATCGATCCGTTCGAACGAATCCAGATCCGCGATGTTGCGTTCGACCGTTTCAGCCGTCAGATCCGCCAGATCGTCGAATCCCGCGTCGCGGTCGAACCGTTTCAACAGCGGCGTGATTTTGGCTTCGGCTTTTTTGGCGCACAGACGCAAAGCCGCGTCGTCGGTTTCCGAAAAAACTTTGATAAAGCCGTAAAACAGCGGCGCGTCGTCGGAATCGATTTCCTCCGCTCCCGCCAGATAGGCGTTCAAACGCCTGACCGCTTCGGATTCCAAAGCGTGCAAAGCGGACGCGTCGACCGCCGGCCGCGCCAGCAAAGCGCTGCGTTCGGCGATCAGGTCGGATTCGGTCTTTTGCGAAAAATCAAATGTCATGGCGGCACCTGTTTTATCAAAACGATATCTTCGCACTTTACATTAAAATGAAACGGAATGAAAGCGAAACTTGACAAAAAAATGGAAATTTTTTCGAAAAAGCGCCGCGCCCGCCGCTTCGGGCAAAAAGAATCGAAAAATCGAATCAAGCCCTTGCATTCCGGACGGCGTTCGCATATAGTGCAGTTTCCGTTCACTCCTTGCCGGGATAACGGACCGGCTATGTTTCGAGGCGTCCGCCCATGGGGGGCGTCCGCTTTTCGGAATTGAGAGAAGCCAAAAGGAGATTTTTTATGGCTTTATACGAAAGCGTGTTCATCGCGCGTCAGGATATTGCCGCCAATCAGGTCGACGCGTTGATTGAACGCTTTGAAGGCATCATCAACGCCAACGGCGGCAAAGTTACGAAAAAGGAAAACTGGGGACTGCGTTCCTTGGCTTACCGCATGCACAAAAACCGCAAGGGACATTACGTCCTGTTCAACATCGACGCGCCCGCCAAGGCGCTGATCGAAATGGAACGCCAGATGCGCTTTGACGAAGACGTCATTCGCTATCTGTCCGTCCGCGTCGAAGAATTGGAAGACGCCCCGTCCGCCATGATGTCCTACAAAGGCAAGGACGCCAAAGGTCGCGGCAAAAAATTCGACGACAAGTTTGATGAAGATGAA
The DNA here is from genome assembly GCA_002440235.1 of Alphaproteobacteria bacterium UBA6347. GTDB lineage: Bacteria > Pseudomonadota > Alphaproteobacteria > CAAGCB01 > CAG-977 > UBA11549. The sequence goes on along the minus strand of DJRZ01000069.1, from coordinate 31,476 downwards.
AGCGAGGAATTCTAATGGTAGCCACAGCACGCCGTCCGTTCTTCCGCCGCCGCAAAGCTTGCCCGTTCGCAGCCAAGGACGCGCCGAAGATCGATTACAAAGACATTAAATTGTTGCAGCGTTTCATTTCCGAACGCGGCAAAATCGTTCCCAGCCGCATCACCGCCGTTTCCGTCAAGAAACAGCGCGAACTGGCCAAGGCGATCAAGCGCGCCCGCTATCTGGGTCTGCTGCCTTATGTCATGGACTAATCGGGGAGTATGACTATGGAAGTTATTTTGCTGGAACGCATTGAAAAACTGGGTCAGATGGGCGACGTCGTCCACGTCAAACCCGGATTCGCCCGCAACTATCTGCTGCCGAAAGCCAAAGCCCTGCGCTCGAACAAAGAAAACATGGCTTTGTTCGAAGCCCAGAAAGCCCAGCTGGAAGCCGCCAACCTGAAACGCCGCGAAGAAGCCGAACAGATCGCCGCCAAAATGGAAGGTCTGAATCTGGTCATCATTCGCCAGGCCGCCGAAACCGGACAGCTGTACGGGTCGGTCACGGGTCGCGACGTCCGCGACGCCATTCGCGAAGCCGGCTACAACATTGAACGCCGTCAGGTCGTGCTGGATCAGCCGCTGAAAGAAATCGGTTCTTACAGCGTCCGCATCGTTCTGCACCCCGACGTCAGCCGTCAGGTCGGCATCACGGTCGCCCGTTCCGCCGAAGAAGCCGAACGCAACGCCAAAGCCGCCGCTAAGGCCGCAGCCAAAGCCGAAGAAGCCGCCGAAGTCGTCGACGCTTTCGAAGGCGAAGCCGCCAACGCCTGAGCCGCAGGTTGAACAACATAAAGGCGGGGGACTTTTCAAAGCCTCCCGCTTTTGTTTATCTTTTTAAAGGACGCCCGCCATGAACAACGAAGAAATCCCCGTTCGCCTTCCCCCGCAGAACATCGAAGCGGAACAAGCCCTGCTGGGCGCGATTCTGGCGAACAACAGCGCGCTGGAACGGGTGTCCGAATTTTTAAAGCCCGTTCATTTCGCCAGCCCCGTTCACGCCGCGATTTACGACGCGATCGAGACTTTGCACGGACGCGGGCATTCCGCCGACCCCGTGACGCTGAAAGGCTATCTGACCGACAGCGGCGTTTTGGACGAAGTCGGCGGCGTCAAATACCTGATGGATCTGGTCGCGTCGTCCGTCACCATCATCAACGCCGAAGAATACGCCAAGCTGATTTTCGACCGCTATCTGCGCCGCCAGCTGATCGACATCGGCACGAAAACCGTCAACAACGCCTATATCCTGAATATGGACAGCGACGCGTCCGCGCAAATCGCGCAGGTGGAAAAAAAGCTGTACGAACTGGGCACCGAAGGGCAGATCGACGGCGGTCCGCAACCGTTCCACACCGCGCTGACCGAAGTGATTCAAGAGGTCGCCGAAGCCAGAAAGAACCCCGACGGCATTTCCGGCGCGCCGACGGGATTTCGCGATCTGGACGCGAAAATGGGCGGTTTGCACAAATCGGACCTGCTGATTCTGGCGGGACGTCCCGGTATGGGAAAAACCGCTTTCGCCACCTGTCTGGCGTTCAACACCGCCCGCTGTTTCATGGAAGACATCAAAAAAGGCAAGGAGCGCAAGGGCGTCGCGTTCTTTTCGCTGGAAATGTCGGCGTCCCAGCTGGCGGGACGTATTTTGTCGACCGAAACGCAAATCGCGTCCGACAAACTGCGGAACGGCAAAATCACGCCCGACGAATACCGCCGCGTCGTCGAATTCGCGGGCGAACTGGAAAAAGTCCCTCTGTTTATTGACGACACGCCCGCGCTGACGGTCGCCGCCATTCAAAACCGATGCCGCACGTTGAAACGCGATTCGACCAAAGGGCTGGGACTGGTTGTCATCGACTACCTGCAACTGATGGACGATTCCAATTCGTCGTACAAGGGCGATATGGTGCGCACGCTGACGGAACGCACGCGTCAGCTGAAAATCATGGCGAAAGACCTGAACGTCCCCGTTTTGGTGCTGTCGCAGCTGAGCCGCGCCGTCGAACAGCGCGAGGACAAACGCCCGCTGTTGTCCGATTTGCGCGATTCGGGGTCGATCGAACAAGACGCGGACATCGTGCTGTTCGTGTTCCGCGAACATTATTACATCAAAAACAGCGTTCCCGTTCAGCGTCAAAACGAAACGGAGGACAAGTTCAACGACCGTTACCGCAAATGGGAAAAATCGCTGGTCGATTTGGAAAAGAAAGCCGAATTGATCATCGCGAAACAGCGTCACGGTTCGCTGGGGACGGTCGATTTGTCGTTCGAAGGGCAATTCACCCGTTTCGGCGACTGGATCAATCCGGATTTCAACGCCTGAGCGTCGACTTGAAAAAATCCAGCAGCGCCGCCCTGTCCGCCGTTCCGCCGGTGGACAGCCAATATTCGCGCACTTTGGCGACGGCGGCTTTAATGTCCTTTTTATCGACGAAACCCGCGGCGTCCGATCCCGAAAAACGGAACGGCGGAACGACGACGCTTTTCACGCGCGTTTCCAATCCGCCCCACCCGCGGTCGGGCTGATCGGCGTCAAACAGCGCCAGAGCTTCCGCCGCGCAACCGTCGAAACACGTCGCGAAACGGAACGCGTCGTTGTCCGTGTAGTCGGCGGGCGGTTTGGAACGGTCGAACAAAGCGAATTTCAGCATGTCGCGGCGCTGAACCCGCGACAGCTGCCAACGTCCGACCAGCTTTTCGACGCCGTCTGCGTCGACGCCGCCCAGCGCCGGCAGACGCGCGTTCAGTCCCGCCGTCGGAAAAGCCAGCGCCAGACGTTCGAAAACGGGCAGGCGTTCCGGCGGAAAATACTGTTCCAGCACGCCCGCGCGGTTCATCGCGGACAGTCCGATTTCGGCGCGTTCGGCGCAGATCAGTTTGAACAGTTCGCGTTTCGTCCGGTCGAGCGAAATGCGCGCAACGCCCTTTTCCGCCGCGCCGCACGCCGCCAGCGTGTCGTCGTCCGCGTCCGTCCTGCCCAGCACGGACAAAAAACGGAAATAGCGCAGAACGCGCAGATAGTCCTCGGCGATGCGCAGAGCGGGATCGCCGATGAAACGGACGCGTCCCGCTTTTAAATCCTCTATCCCGCCGCAGTAATCGAAAACCTCGCCGTTGAAATCGGCGTAAAGCGCGTTGAACGTAAAGTCGCGGCGCAACGCGTCCTGTTCCCAATCCTTGGTGTAAAGGACTTTGGGACGGCGTCCGTCGTTTTCGATGTCGCGGCGCAAAGTGGTGATTTCGATCGTCGGAAAACGGGGATTGTTCGTCAGCACCGTGACCGTGCCGTACAAAAATCCCGTCGGCAGAACGGTGTAGCCGCGCTTTTTCAAAATACCCATGACGGCGGCTGGTTTCAGCGGCGTCGCCATGTCGATGTCCGCCGGGGCTTTGCCGATGACGCCGTCGCGCACGCAGCCGCCGACGAAACGCGCGTCGCCCCTTAACGCCGTGTAAATGCGTTTGATTTCGGGACAGGATTTCCAAACGGGATTTTTAAGGCGCATGGGGGATTTCGTCCATATGCGCGGGAACGATCCGCCCGTTTTCGAATTTCGGCGGCGTGTACACGCTGTCGGCGGGGGCTTTGCCGGAATCGGAAAAAACGCACAAATACGCCAGAACGCAAATCAGACCGGTCGCGAACAACGCCCGCGCCGGATACGGTCGTTCCGCGTTTTTCGCAAAACAGGCGCGCCACAGCCGGTGGCAGACGAACGGCGCCAAAAACGGCAGCAGAACGGAATAGACTATTCTGAACATAAAGCTTTAACCCTTTGTCCCAATCATTTAAGATAGGTCTATCACGAAAGAACGAAAAATAAAATGATTACTCTGATTGATTGTCAAAACAACCGCCGCGACGCGCGGATCGCTTTCGGCTGGCGCAACGACCCGAAAACGGTCGCCGCGTCTTACGTCGCCCTGCCTAAAACGTGGGATTCGTTCTGGCTGGAATACAACGCGGGCTATTTCGAAGATCCCGACTTTTCCCCCGTCTTTGTCATCGAAAGCGGGGAACACGCCGGATTTGTCCGTTTCGAACGCGCCAATCTGCCTTGTTTCGATAACGAAACGATCGTCGAGGTCATGATCAACATCGCCCCGCGCCGCCGCGGCGAAGGCATCGGGACGGAAACGCTGATCGCGCTGAAACGGCGCATGCGCGACAAAGGCGTGTTCGCTTTGACGGCGGATATCCGCGCGGAAAACAAAGCGTCGCAAAAGGCGTTCGAACACGCCGGATTTTCGCTTTTGAACGAAAGAACGGAATATGTCGCGAAAACGCGGGAAAATTGCCGCATTCTGTGCTATCTTTGCAAATTATAGATGTTTTTTAATCTTTTCGGGGCATAATCGCCGAAAACAATAAACGGAGTCATGATGACCGCGACGCATTATCTGATTTTTCTGGGGTGTCTGCTGGCGTGCGACATCGCCGCGCTGTATTCCTACTTTTTTTATTGCGAAGCCAAACACTTCAATCGGGTCTACAACACGGAAACGCCCGTCGTTCTGCGTTTCGCCTTTCCGGTGCAATGCGTCGTCTTCGCGCTGTCCGCCGGCGCGTTTTACGCGCTGACCCCCGACAAAGCCGGTTTGGAAGCGGTCCGGTTCGGTCCGTTCGCCGCCGCCGCGGGGATCGTCGCGTTGTGCGGTTTTGTTCCGACGGCGAAACGATCCTTGGCGGCTGTCCAATGGATCGTCGAGGCAGTCGTGATATCGGCGGTCGTTTTCATGTTGCCCGACAATCCCGCTTTCGAATATTTCAGTCTGCCCGCGCCTGCCGTCCGCGCCGTCGCCGGTTTGATTTGGTTCGCCGTTTTCAAAACTTTCGTTTTGCTGGGCGGACATGAAACATTCGTTCCCGTCAAGGCTTTCGGCGTCGGGACGGCGTCGGCGCTCGTGTTGTTTTTCGCCGCTCCGCCGCTGGTCGTGCCGTTGCGGATCAACGTGATTTTGGGTGTTTTGATGTTTATGGTCGCGCCGTTCCGTTTTCTGTTCGGCTGCGTCACGCCGTTGCGGAAAGTCTGCCGGACCTTTTTGTGTTTCGTCATTACGGCGTCGGCGTTTCAGATCGTCTTGGCGGGCAAGCCGGGAATCGGCATTCTGATGGTGATGTACGCCGCGTTTGAAATCGTCGTTTGCGCCTACCGTCTGATCAAATCTCTGGTGTCGCGGAAAAAAATCCCGCTGTCGTTCGTGTCCCTTTTGCTGGACAAGGGGGCGACCGAAGGCGACGTCGTTTTGTTTCTGTTCCGTTACGATTGGCTGTTTATCTTGCTGATGCTGCTGGACGCCTATACCGGCGCGTCCTTGCAGGTCGTCGTTTTGGGGGGATTGCTGTATTTGAAACTGTACTATAACGTCGCCTGTCCGAAAAGCGCGCGCATGTCCCTGCGCGATCTGTTCAAAAAAGCGAGGTCGGACGCGCGTTCCGGATTCGCGCAGACGGAGCGGGCTTTGCGCGGCATCAGGGAAAAGTACGCCGGAGAAGAAAAAGCCGATGAGTGATTCAGAACTGCTGACCCGCCGTCTGGCGGTGGAGATTTTCGACGCCGTTTTGCGCCGCGGCAAAGGGCTGGAGGACGAATACGCCGCCCGCATCGAACGCCGGACGCAAAAAGAACCGATGGAGGTTCGGGATAAAACGTTCGTGCGGCTGCTGGCGACGGTCATGTTGCGCCGTCTGGGACAGATCGACGACATCGTCGCCCGATTTTTAACCAAACCGTTGCCGGAAAAGGCGAGCTTTGTCGCGGACGTTTTGCGCGTCGGCGCGGCTCAGATCGTTTTTTTGGACACGCCCGCGCACGCCGCCGTGTCGACGGGTGTTTCGCTGGTCAAATCCAGCCGCGATTTCGGCGGTTTCGCCGCGCTGACAAACGCCGTTTTGCGCCGCGTCGCGCGCGAGGGGAAAGAAATCGCCGCGAAACAGGACGCCGCGAAACTGAACGTTCCCGCGTGGCTTTATTCCCGCTGGCGAAAGGAATACGGCGAAGACGCCGCGCGCAAAATCGCGGAAGCGGGACTGAACGAAGCGCCGCTGGATTTCACCGTCAAAGGCGATCCGCAAAACTGGGCTGAACCGTTGCAGGCGTTCGTCATGCCGATGGGGACGCTGCGGCGCGAAAAAAACGCGTCCGTTCCGGCGTTGCCGGGGTTCGAAGAGGGCGCGTGGTGGGTGCAGGATTTTTCCGCCGCTTTGCCCGCGCGTTTGTTTTCAGGCTTAAACGGAAAAACGGCTGTCGACATCTGCGCCGCCCCTGGCGGAAAAACCGCCCAGCTGATCGCCGCGGGGGCGGACGCGACGGCGATCGACGTGTCGGCGAACCGCCTCGCCAGATTGAGGGAAAATCTGGGCAGACTTCGTTTCAAAGCCGAAACGATCTGCGCGGACGCCAGAAAATGGCACGCTTCGGCGGACGGAAAAAATCGCAAATTCGACGCCGTTCTGCTGGACGCGCCGTGTTCGGCGACGGGGACTTTGCGCCGCCACCCCGACGTGGCGCGTCACAGGACGCCCGCCGATGTCGAACGGCTGAACCAAGCTCAGCGCGAACTGTTGCGCGTCGCCGTCGACATGGCGAAAGCCGACGCCGTCATCGTTTATTGCGTTTGTTCCGTTTTGCCCGAAGAGGGGCGGCTGATGATCGACGAAGCCGTCGAATCGGGGTTGGTCGAACGCGTGCCGCTGACGGAAAGGGACGTTCCGGTCGAATTGATTTCTTCCGACGGCGATTTGCGCGTCTTGCCGTTTTATTACGCCGACAAGGGCGGCTGCGACGGGTTTTTCGCCGCCAGATTAAGAAAGAGGTTGAAATGACGGAAAAAATGCGCGTGCTTTATCCATTTATGGAAGACGGGTTCAACGAACACACCGCCGGCTTTGTCGAACAGCTGGACTGGTTGAGAGCCAACAACGGGATCGAGATGTTCATCACGGTCGACCGCGCGGGAAAAACGACGGAGCTGTTGAAAAAGCGGAAATTGCGCTACGAGGAGGTTCCGTTCGCGTCCCCCGTGAAACCCGACAACTTTTATCCGACGGCGCTGTTCAAGTTGATACGCTCTTCAATGCCTTTGTTCTTCTATTTCCGCGCGAATCCCGTCCATTTGGTGCATTGCCCCGATCTGGTGTCCCTGCTGTGCTGGGGCAACACGGCGCGCATGAACCGCGCTAAGTTCATCGCGTCCCTGCAAACGCCGGTCAAGCTGTCGCACTACGCGCGGCTGATGGTGAACGACGCGGCGAAGCTGATTTGCCGCGACGAAGACGTGCGCGCGAAAATCCCGCTCAGCTATCCGTCCGTTTTGGATCTGACGGCGACGGAACGGTTCGCCGACGCCAATGAAAAAAAGCGCGAAAGCATACGATTCTGGTCTAATCTGTACATATCCCTGTTTATCAAGCCGGATTCCGTCCAAACGACGGGACTGCTGAATTGAAAGGAAAAAACGACAAAATGAAAAAAATACTGGTTTTCGCGCTTCTGCTGTTTTCCTTTCCGTGCGCGGCGCAACACCTGATCGATTCCAAAAAGGTCGAGCATATCGGCGTTTTCGACGATTGGAACGCTTATATTTTCGACAATAAACGGGACAAAGTGTGTTTCGTGGCGGCTCAGCCGTTCAAATCGACGGGCGAATACCAGCGCCGCGGCGACGTGTTCCTGATCGTATCCCACCGCCCGAACGAACAGCTGTACGACACGCTGACGTATGTCGCCGGCTACACCTATATGCCGCGTTCCGAAGTCAAGCTGCGCGTCGGCGACGTCAAAGCCGATCTGTTCACCAGCGAAGACACCGCCTGGGCGAAAAATCTGAAAACGGACGCTTTGATCGCCAAAGCGATGAACAAAGCCGTCCGCGTCGCGGTGCGCGGATTGACGATCGAAGGCGTCGAAACTTACGACACTTTTTCGATGAAAGGGTTTAACAACGCGATGGACGCCGTCAACCGTCTGTGCAGACCGAACGAAAAACCGCAACAATAAGGCTTTGTCATTTCCGTTCAAAGGTGCTATGATTCGCTCAACATCTGAAAAAGGTTTGGACATGAACACACAAACACCCGTTGACGATCCCGTTCGTCAAGATTTCATCGACATGTACGAAGACACGCTGGTCGATTTGATGGAAAGAAACGGCGACGCCCCTTTGACCGAAGACGCGGAAAAATCCCTGCGCGTGAACGCCATGGTCGACACGGCTTTGCGCGTGCGCCGCGATATGGATCCCCTGCTGGCGGCAAAACTGAAATCGCTGGAAAACCTTAAAGACTACAAACAGTATCTGATGACGGAATTCAGACTGTTCGGCGCCGTTCCGAAATCGGTCGCCGCCCGTGTTTTCGCGGAATATCTGCTGTTTTCGCTGCTGGACGAATTTGAAATCGAAGACAGAATCGATTTCGACGTTTTCGACGGCGTTCTGGACTGCGCTTATGATCAAATGCCCGAGGAATACAAGGATTTGGGGCGCATTTTCCCGTGGGGGCATCTGGTCGACTAACCGCCTTTTTTGGGCAGTTTCGTTAAAATAAATTCCGCGACCGGCGCGGGCAGACAGCCCGCCGCCCACGCCGCGAAAGCCAACAGGGGCGGAAAAGTGATCCGCCCTTTGTTCTTAGCCAGTCCGCGCGCGATGATCGCGGCGGCTTTGTCGGCGGACATCAAAAACGGCATCGGAAACGTGTTTTTTTCCGTAATGCGGGACTTGACAAATCCGGGGCAGACGACGCTGACTTCGACGCCGTAGGGCTTGATGTAGCCGCGGATCGCTTCGCCCCACGCGCGCACGGCGTTTTTCGATCCGGAATAGGCGGGCGCGGACGGCAATCCCCGATACCCCGCCAAAGACGACACCAGCGCGATTTGACCGTGTCCGCGCGGCGTCATTTTTTCCAAAGCGGGCAGAGCCGTGTTCAACACGCCGTTGACGTTGACCGCGAAAATCCGACGCGTCAGTTCGCTGGATTCGCCGTTTTTCCCCGGACCGGCGGACACGCCCGCGTTGGCGACGACCAAATCCAGCGGCGCGATTTTGTCGCAGCGGCTGATCCAGTTTTCCATCGCGCCGGCGTCGGCGACGTCCCGCTTTTCTGCGAAAACGCGCGCGCCTTTTTCTTCGCACCGTTTGGCGACGCCGCTCAGCCGTTCGATGTTTTGTCCGCAAATAAACAGCGTCGCGCCCGGTTTGGCGTAAAACAACGCCAGCGCTTCGCCGATGCCGCTGGACGCGCCCGTAATCAAAATATGTTGCGGATTTTTCATTTTTGCATTCCCGTTTGAATCTGTTTTATGTAAGGTAATGCAAACAAGATTATAAATAAAGGGGCTTTTCAATGGAAAGTATGACGGGATTCGGCGCCTGCGCGGAACGGCGGGGCTTCGCGTGGACGTGGACTTTGCGCAGCGTCAACGGCAAGGGATTGGAAATCCGCTGCCGTCTGCCGCAGGGATACGAGGATTTGGAACAGAAAGTCCGCGATTCTTTGCGGTCTTTTTTCACGCGCGGCAGCCTGACGGTTTCTTTGGACGTCGACGACGCGCAAATCGCCGCGCCGAAGCTGAACGAGGCTTTTCTGGAAAAGCTGTGTCGGCTGGCGGTCAATTTGCAGCAAAAATATCCCGCTCTGCGTCCCGCGAGCATCGACGGGCTGATGAACGTGCGGGGCGTGTGCGACGCCGACGCGCGCGACGACGCGGCAGTCCGCGACGAACGCGCTGGGCTGTTTCTGTCTTCGCTGGAAAAAGCGGCGGAAGCCTTGAAAAACGCCCGTTTGACCGAAGGCGCGAAGATCGCCGCCTGTTTGTCGGAGGCGGTCGACCGCATTGAACGGCTGGTCGCGCAAGCCAAAAGCCGCGCCGCCGCCCAGCCCGAGGCGATCCGCCGGAAACTGGCTGAAAACCTGTCCGTTCTGACGCAAACGACCGGTTTGAGCGAAGACCGCTTTATGCAGGAAGTCACCGCGTGCATGTTGCGCGCCGACGTGCGGGAAGAGCTGGATCGTTTGGCGGCGCACGTCCGCACCGCCCGCGAACTGTTCGCCGAACGGGGCGCGATCGGTAAAAAGCTGGACTTTCTGTGTCAGGAATTCAACCGCGAAGCCAACACGCTTTGTTCCAAATCCGCCGATATGGAACTGACCAAAATCGGGCTGGAACTGAAATCCGTTATCGACCAGCTTCGCGAACAGACGCAAAACATCGAATAAAATCAAGGAGATTTGATTATGACTCAAACCATTAAACGCCGCGGTTTCATGCTGGTTCTTTCTTCGCCGTCCGGCGCGGGGAAAACCGCCATCGCCCGCCGCATTCTGGAAACCGAAGCCAACATGTCCCTGTCCGTTTCCGTCACGACCCGATCTCCCCGTCCCGGCGAAGTCAACGGCAAAGACTACTTTTTCGTCGACCGTCCGACGTTTGACGGCATGGTTCAGCGCAACGAATTTCTGGAACACGCGGAATTTTGCGGAAACTGCTACGGCACGCCGCGCGAACCCGTCCGCAAGGCGCTGGAAGAGGGCAAGGACATTCTGTTCGATATCGAATGGCAGGGGACGCAGCAGATCGCCGAAAACGCCCGCGAAGATTTGGTCAGCGTCTTTATTCTGCCGCCGTCGATGGCGGAGCTGGAACGCCGCCTGTTTTCCCGCGCGCAGGATTCCGAAGAGGTCGTGCGCCAAAGAATGGCGACCGCCGCGTCGGAAATGAGCCATTGGAACGAATACGACTATGTTCTGGTCAACGTCGATTTCGAAGAAAGCGTCGAAAGCGTGCGTTCGGTCATTCGCGCGGAACGCCTGAAACGCCAGCGTCAAAACGGATTGGCGGGGTTCGTCAACGGCATGCGTTCGCAGACGGCGTAACCGTTTATCGTCAAACGCAAACGGCTTCGGCATGTCCGAAGCCATTTGTTGTTTCTTACTGCGTTTTTTTACGAAAGCGTCGTGGTAAAGAATCCCTTATTGTAAAAAAAACGCAAAATGTTACAATATGGAAAAAATTTCACGGCGAATTGTAAAAAAGGAAAACAAAATGCAAGCGGGACGATACGTGACGACACTTCGGAGATACAAAGCGTTTGAACCGGCTCATTTTCCGCTGGATATCGTTTTTCCGCCCGCGCAAAAGCGTCCGAGCGCGCGTCGGTAGAGCGCGTTTCAAAAATAACGGCGCGGCGACGCGAAATCCCCCGCGGCGGTCGGTCGCGAGGGAATTGGTTTGTTTGCGGCGGCGAAGGATCAGCGGTTCTTGCGCGGGTCTTTGAATTTGAACAGCTTTTCGTCGACGGGCGGGTTCGTTTCCATATTGTCCAGCGTGACCGTCGTTTCGATTTGTCGGGCGTCCGCGACCACCCATTGTTTCAGGGCGAACGGTTTTTCTTTGAACGTCAGCGTGATTTTGCCCGTCGAAGGCTGGTCTTTTTTGGCGACCGTCACGGAAACCAAACCCGTTTCCGTTTTAAAATCGACGATTTCCAGTCCTTCTTTGGCAAAGGAGAGGTTGTCTTTCAAAATCAGCGCGGCGGGATTGTCGTCCAGATCCAGATAAGTGACCTGTTCCAGATTTTTATCGTGGAAAATCAAATAGTAACCGTCGGCGACGATTTCGATCGGGCTGGGCGGGTCGTAGGTCAGCCGCATTTTGTTCGGTTTCGAAACGTAAAAGTCGCCCTGCGCCGACGCGCCGCCGCCGGCTTGGTAAAAACGGCTTTTGATGGTTTTGATGCCGTTGAAATAGGTTTCGATCCGCCGGATCAAATCGCTTCGCCGCTGTGAAAAGGTCTGATCCGCCGCCGTTTGCGCCGCGGCGGTCGAAGCCGTCAGAACCAAGCCGAGTAAAATCGTTTTAAGCATTTGTTCCTTCCGTTGTTTTCATTGTGTCCGGTCAGCTCGCCTGTCTGTTGTCGGGGACGAGAATTTCGCGTTTCCCCGCGTGGTTGGGGGCGGAAATGACGCCTTCCTTTTCCATCAGGTCGATCAGATCCGCCGCGCGGTTGTAGCCGATGCGCAGCTGCCGCTGAATGTAGCTGGTCGACACTTTGCGGTCGCGCAGGATAATCGCGACGGCTTTGTCGTACAGGCTGGCGTCGCCGCCGTCGTCCGCGGGACCGGATTCGCCGCCGTCCGCGGATTCGGGGATTTCCTCGACGACGGAATCCTCGTATTCGGGGGCGCCCTGCGCTTTCAGATAGGCGACGACGTCGGCGACCTCGTCGTCGCTGACGAACGGACCGTGCAGACGAACGGGGCGCTGACCCTGCGCCAGATAAAGCATGTCGCCGCGTCCCAGCAGCTGTTCCGCGCCCTGTTCGCCCAAAATGGTGCGGCTGTCGATTTTCGTCGTCAGGCGGAAGCTGATCCGTTCGGGGAAGTTCGATTTGATCGTTCCCGTAATGACGTCGACGGACGGGCGCTGCGTCGCCAAAATCAAATGGATTCCCGCGGCGCGCGCCTTTTGGGCGATGCGCTGGACGGCGACTTCGATTTCTTTGCCCGCCGTGATCATCAAATCAGCCATTTCGTCGACGATGACCACGATATAGGGGAACGGTTTCAGGTTCAGTTCCTGATCCTCGTACTGCGGGACGCCGTCTTCGTATCCCGTCAGGACGCTGCGGACGACCGGCTGTTTCGACGCCAGCAGTTCTTTGACTTTGGCGTTGTAGCCGTCGATGTTGCGCACGCCCAGTTCGCTCATCTGGCGGTAGCGGTCGTCCATTTCGCGCACCGCCCAGTTCAGCGCCAGCACCGCCTTTTTCGGTTCGGTCACGACGGGCGTCAGCAAATGCGGAATGCCGTTGTAGACGGACAGTTCCAGCATTTTCGGGTCGACCAGAATCAGGCGCACCTGTTGAGGGGTCAAGCGGTAAAGCAACGACAGAATCATCGTGTTGATCGCGACGGATTTGCCGGAACCCGTCGTCCCCGCGACCAGCAGGTGCGGCATTTTCGCCAGATCGGCGAAAGTCGGCTTGCCGCCGATGTCCTTGCCCAAAGCCAGCATCAGCGGCTTTGCCGCGTTTTTGAAATCGTCGCAGGACAGCAGTTCTTTCAAATACACGTCGGCGCGTTTTTCGTTGGGCATTTCGATGCCGATGACGCTTTGCCCCGGAACGACGGCGATGCGGACGGAAACGGCGCTCATGGAACGGGCGATGTCGTCCGCCAGATTGATGACGCGCGTCGTTTTGATCCCTGGCGCGGGTTCCAGTTCGAACAGCGTTACGACGGGACCGGGGCGCACGTTGACGATTTCGCCCTTGACGCCGTATTCGGCAAGCACGTTTTCCAGCTGGCGCGCGCGTTTTTCCAAATAGTCGCGCGACACGGCGGCGTCTTTGTCGGCTTTGGGCTTCGCCAGAAAATCAAGCTTCGGCAAATGAAAGTTTTTGGCGTATTCGCGCTGTTCCCTGATGGATTTCAGGGGCGACGGTTTGGCGGGCTGTTTCGCGGCGGCGGGTTTCGGCAAAGGTTGAACCGGCGCGCTTTCGGGCGGAACGTCCAGATTCAGCTCGCCCTGTTCGGCAAACAGGCTTTGCGGCAATTCGTCGGACGGTTCCGGTTCGCCGGCGTCGGTTTTCGGCGCGGGAACGCGGCGGATCTTGCGCCGGACGAACAAAGCGGCATCGCGGACGAAACGCAGGGTCGCGTTGATCCAGTGCCGGACGACGTGAAACGGAATCCCCAGCGTGTACGCCAGCCCGAACACGGCGGCGGCGAAGACTGCGGGCAACATCAAATATTCCAGATACGACAGGCGCGCGACGTTCAGCCCGTTGATCAGCGGCTGATAGAACGCGGGCATGACCGCGCCCGAAAATCCAGCCAGAACGGGCGGAAAAGACACGTCGGGCAGGGCGGCGAGCAGAATCAGGCATAAAAACAGCGTCGGAATCAGGCACAAGACGCGGAAAAACTGAAACTTGTGCCATTTCAGGCAGACGGTCAACACGCCCCACGCGATCAGCGAAACCGGAAAAAGCAACGCGCCCAGCCCGAAATACTGCCACAGCAGATCGGCGCACCCCGCGCCGAAACCGCCCAAAGCGTTTCCGGCGGCTTCCCCCGTCGCCGTGTTGAACGACGGATCGGCGGAATCGTAAGTCGCCAAAGCCGCCGCCAAGGCGACGCCCAGTCCGATGATCAGCAGTCCGGTTCCCCGCACGATCGCCCTGTGGAACGACAGCCGCAAAGATTCGGGTAAAAAGGAATGTTTTTTGTAAGAAATCATGACCGCCTCGTCTTAAATAATGAAACGGCTTCCTTCTAACACAAAAAGGTAAAATCTCCGTTTAATTCATGCGCCCGTCGGAATTCATATCCAGCAAAAGCAGCAGCGTGTCGTAAAAACGACCGATTTTCGCGCATTCCAGCAAAGCCTGCTTTTCGGCGGGTTCGAACGGCAGAACGGACGCCAGCGTCATCAGCACCTGTTCGTCGGGCAGCTGTTTGACCATGTCGGACGTCAGGTCCAGTTTGTTGCAGTAGGCGTAATAGTCCAGTTTTGAAAACAGCTTTTTTCTGTCGAATTTGAAATCGACGAGGTTGAAATCCTGCGCGAACGGGGAAAAATCGACGTCGACGTCGCGGTAAATCCCGTTGTGGTCGTGTTCTTTGACGACGTTGAACCGCGCGACGCCCGTCAGCGTGATCATCAGCGTGTTGTCCGATTCCGTAAAGCCGGAAACGCGTCCGGCGCACCCCGTTTTGTACAGAGGCGGCACTTTCATCGCCATGTCCTGCTGGGTCGGCTGAACCAGCCCGATCATGCGCGACGCCGCCAAAGCGTTGAACACCAGACGGATATAACGCATTTCGAAAATGCGCAAGGTCAGCTTTGTTTCCGGAAACAGAAAAGAGCCGGAAAACGGCAAAACGGGCAGTCGGGACGGCAGTTCGACCATCGTGACGTCGAAAACGCTGTTGCTCATGCGCTTTATTCCTTATGAAAACAAAAGCGAGGAAAGTTTGCGCCGTCCGGCGACGGTGACGGGATTGGTCTGTCCCAGCGCGGCGAAGATTTTGAACAGCTGCTGGCGCGCGGCGTCGTTGTTCCATTCGCGTTCGGCGGCGATGATTTTGACCAGTCCGTCAATGGCGGCTTCGGCTTGTCCCGCGGCGAACAGGGCGACCGCGTAGTCGTAGCGTGCCTGCAAATCGTCCGGATTCGCGTCGACTTTTTTCTTCAAATCGTCCGGATCGGGGGCGTTTTGCGCCTCTATCGCCAGTTTCAACGCGATTTTCGCGGCGTCCAGTTCGGGGGATTTGACCGACGCGTCCAGCCCGTCCGCCAAATCTTTCGCGGCGTCCGGCTGTTTCAGGGCGATAAAGGCGCGAATCATGCCTGCGAAAGCGTCGGCGTTGGCTTCGTCCTTTTCCAAAACGGCGGCGAACGATTCCAGCGCCTGTTGCGCCTGTCCGTCGTCCAGCAGTTTTTTCGCGGATTTCAGCATTTCGTCAAGGGACAGAGCGGCTTTGCCGATCAAAGCCTGCATGACGGATTTCAACTGCGATTCGGGAATCGCGCCCGCGAATCCGTCGACCAGACCGCCGTTCGCGAAAATCATGGTGGTGGGGACTTCGCGGATTCCCAGCTGCATGATCAGGGGACGCGCGCCGTTGATGTCGAATTTGACCAGAGCGGCTTTGCCGTTCGCCAAACGGACGTATTTTTCCAGCAAGGCGGCGAACGGTGCGCAGGCGGGATCCGCGTCCGAATAAAAATACGCCAGAACGGCGCGTTTTTTGGAATCGTCGACGACGTCGGCTTTAAAGGATTGAACCGTTCCCGTTTTGACGCAATCGTCTTTGGCGGGGGCGGCGTTGTTCAAATCTTCGAAAATCAAAGCCATGGCTGTTTGCCTTTGCGGGTTGAAAAGTGGATCTCGGTTGCGCATCATATACGAAAACGGACGCGATGAAAACGGAAAAGAAAGGATTTCAAGGCGGGGCGGCGAACTTTTTTCGCCTTTAAAACCGCGGATTTCCTGAATAAATGAAGAAATTTCGATTTTTTTGAAAAAAAGTGTTGCAATCCCTTTCCGTTCCGTTATAATCCGACGGTGTTGAAACGGAGCGCGGGTGTAGCTCAGGGGTAGAGCGCAACCTTGCCAAGGTTGATGTCGAGGGTTCAAATCCCTTCGCCCGCTCCATTAAAAACAAAGGCGTTCCTTCGGGGCGCTTTTTTCGTATCCGGAAAATCCCGCGCCCGATGCGGCGGATAATGAAAAAGCGGGAGAATTTCCCGCCTTTCCGAAGCGATTTTGATAAATTATCAGACCGTTTGACCGCAGACGAACCGTTTGATTTGCGCGTCGACGAAGTTGCGCAGCCATTCCAGATCGTCTTTGGGCAAGCCGCGTCCGATGTGCGCCGTCTGACCGTTCGCGCCGATCACCATCGTGTATTTGAAATCGTAGCTGTTGTGAATGACGTAGATGTATTCCAGGTTTTCGGGCTTGATCAAAAAACCGAAAGACGGGAAAAACAGCCAGCGCGATTTGACGCGGACGCCGTCTTTGGACACGACGATCCGTTTGCGGCGGAAAAACAGCGACAGGGGGATCATCACGAACAGCACCAGCCCCGCGGCGGCGATCGGCAGATAGGACAGTTTCATGTGAAACACGAAACCGAAAAACAAAATCGCGAAAAACGCGCAAAAACACGCCAGCCCCGAAAAAACGGAAAACGCGCTGTCGCGGATCTGCGGATCGATTTGGCAGAAATCCGCGCTTTCGACGATTCTGACGGTGGGGGGGACTTTGTACAAATCCTTGTCCGACACGGGGATCTTGCCGCTTTCGATCAGTTCGGGAACGGTGCGGGTGATGTCTTCGGGGCTGATTTCGACGATGCCGTCCGCCGTGTTGAAAATGGCGGGCTTTTGCATCTGGCGCGCCAGCTCTTCCCATTTGCGGGTGATGTTTTCGCCGTCTTTGGTGATGTAGAGCGGAATGGTCTTGGCTTCGTTCGGGTGTTGCAAATCGATGATGTGCTGCGTGAACGACGTCAGTCCGAACACGTTGACGATGCGCGTCCGGTAGCGCACCCCCAGATATTCGCCCAGCGAATCCGCCATGCGGCTGCCGTGTTCGAACGGCTTTTGAATGACGACGGCGGCGAATTTGTGTCCGATGAAGAAATCGCGCCCGTAAAACATCAGCATCAGCCGCGTCGCGATCAGAAAAAATCCCAGAGCGACGAACAGCCACGCCGCGGACAGCGTGCCGCCCGCCGTCGGCAAAGCCAGTTCGTCAAAACCGGAAAACAGGGAGCTTTTGTTCGCGATTTCGAAATCGGCGGCAAATCCCAGCGCGATCAGGACGACCCCCAGCGCGATGCCGCGTCCCACGCGTTTTTTCGAAATTCTGTCTTTGGCTTGCGTCGGGCGGTGGGACAGGTCGAATTCCAGAAACGACGCCAAAGGTCTTAAACGCCGTTTTTCGACCTTTTCTTCGTTGACGGAGAGGCTTTCCAGTTCGTCCAAATCGCTGTTTTGCGTGAAATTTTCCTGATCCATGGGACACCCTTGACGATGTTTTTTTTCAAAATCGGCGAAATCGCTTTGCTCCGCAACAGTAATATACTATAAATAAGATTAAAAGAAAATTATCTTTGAGTAGCGCGATGGAAACGACAGTCACCTCTACAGCCGGATTGATTCCCGTATCGCTCAGCTTGGTGGGCTTGCTGGCGGCTTTGCAGTATCTGAAAGGCATGACGGATTACGCCGCCGCCGTCAGGCTGGTTTTCTTCGGGTTCGCTTTTCTGTTCGTCGCCAAAGTGCTGGCGTTGGCGGCGTCGCTGATGCCGACGGATTACTATTACGCCGCGAAACTGACGCTGTGCCTGTGGTCGGCGATTTTTCTGGCGGCGGGCGGTTTGAAAATCAAAGGCGTCAAGCTGTTCAACTTTACGGTCACGCTGTCGTCGTGTCTGCTTGCCGCCGTGTGGAGCTGGTACGTCGTCATCGTCATGCACGACGCGGACACGCTGACGCTGTCGTTCGCGCTGTCGACGGCGGGCTACGGCGTTCTGGCGGCGTCGCTGTGGCGCAGAAAAGCCCTGCGCAATTCGATCGGCTTCGTCATCACGGGGTGGTTTTGCGTCTTTTTGCTGTTGTACAAGCTGCTGGCGCTGATGTCGTGGGGGCAGAGCCTGCTGTCGCCGTCGTTTGAAACGTTCCTGTTCATCGCGATCATGTGCGGATTCATTCTGATTTCGAACAACCTGATGGCGCATCAGTTCGACACGCTGGAACAGGCGGCGGAGGAAAGCAAGGAACGTTTGCGTCTGATGATTCAGATGTCGCCTTTCCCGATCATCATTTCGCGGCTGAAAGACGATCAGCTGATGCTGATCAACAACAAAGCGGGCGATCTGTTCGGTCTGGACGTCAAGCACCCCGGACGTTTCAAAACGGTCGACTACTTTGCCGATCCGTCGAAAAGAACCGAACTGCTGGCGAAGCTGGAAAAGAACCCCGTCGTCGACGA
Organism: Alphaproteobacteria bacterium UBA6347; assembly: GCA_002440235.1. Taxonomy (GTDB): domain Bacteria; phylum Pseudomonadota; class Alphaproteobacteria; order CAAGCB01; family CAG-977; genus UBA11549. The sequence goes on along the minus strand of DJRZ01000069.1, from coordinate 12,922 downwards.
TTTCGAATTTCTGGTCAAACCGCGCAAAGGCAACCCGTTCTGGCTGCTGCTGTCCGCCCGCGTCATCGATTTCGAATACGAAATCGCGCTTTACATGGCTTTTCAGGACATTACCGACCGCAAGAAAAAGGAAATGCAGCTGTTCGATCAGGCGACGCGCGATCCGCTGACGAAATGCTACAACCGCCGCCAGTTCGAAGAATTGGCGAAAAAGGAGGTTCAGCGTTCCCGCCGGTACAACCACCCGTTCTGCCTGTTCATGATCGACGCCGACCACTTTAAAAACGTCAACGACACGCACGGTCACGCGGTGGGCGATCTGGTGTTGCAGGCTTTGGCGGACTGCTGCCGTCGCACGTTGCGCGAATCCGACATCATCGCGCGTTTCGGCGGCGAAGAATTCGTCATTCTGCTGCCCGAAGCCACGATTGAAAACGGTTTCCGCGTCGCGGAGCGTCTGCGCATCAAAATTTCAAAACTGGTCGTGAAAAACGAACAGAACGAAGACGTCCGATTTACCGTCAGCATCGGGCTGGTGTCGTCGACCGTGACGGACGACGTCGCGGAAATGCTGAAAATGTCCGACGAATCCCTGTACGTCGCAAAGGAAAACGGCAGAAATCAGGTCGTCGTGTACGAATCGGACGGTCCGAACAAAGATTTGCCCAAGCCCGACGGCGAAGACATCGAAAAAATTAAAAACGAACCGCCGTATTACTTCACGCCCGACAAAGCGATCCCCGTCGACAGGCAGGGGGCGGACGCGCAGCCTTTGCCCGCCGCGCCGGTCGTTTCGCCCGCGCCCGTTCCTCCGCCCGCCGTCGACGAAGACGACGCGTCCTACGGCGGCGAAGAGGAATACGCCGGTTACGAGGACGCCGAAACGCCCGAAATTCCCGACGCGGCGACGGAATACGAACCGGAGTCGGAGTACGAAACGGCGTATGACGACGACGCGCCGGACGATTTCGCGACCGAAGAACGGGCGGAACAGGACTTTGCCCCGATTCCCGAACCGCCGTCCGGCGAAACGGCGGATTTCGCCGGAGAAGACGATGCGGGCGGATACGACGAACCGTCGCCGTCCGAAAACGCGGACGCGGCGGAATACGAACCCGCGCCGGAACCGGACGACGCGGAAATCGAAACGGCTGAACCGGGACTGCCGCCGGACGACGACGAAACGGCGGCGAAGGAAATGCCGCCCCCCGCTTTCGGTTACGCCGAACCCGATCTGCCGCCCGACGACGATGAATCGCCGTCCGAACGGGACGGCTTCGCGCAGCCGCCGGATATCGCGCCCCTGCCTTTGGCTGACGAACCCGGGGAATCGGCTGAAACGGAAGTGCCTTTGGAAACGAACCCGATGCCCGTCCCGCCGATGATCAAAATGCCGCCCAAAGCCCCCGTGATGCGCAAAATCCCGATTAAAATGCCCGCCGGAATGGTCAAAATCCCCGCCAAAATGCCGGGGGTCGTTCGGGTGAAAATTCCCAAAGCCCTGCATGCCGACGCGCCGATCGTCAAACCGCCGCAGGAATAAAAGCGGAAAGCCCCCCGCGTCGAACGCGGGGGCTTTTAAATACGAGAAAAGCTTGAATTTCCGGCGGGGCGCCGGTCAGCGTTCCGATTGTTTTCGAGCCGCCAGGGCGATGTCGCGGGATTGGATTTCGTCCAGCCGCCGCGCGAAGTCTTTTGCCAGTTTTTCCGGTTTTTTCAGCGGGTCTAGGATAATCATCGCGCCGTCGGGCGTGGATGTCGTCGCGGTCGTTCCCGCCTTGAATCCCAGTACCAGCGGTTTTTGCAAATTCATCAGCCGCTTTTTCATCGTTTCGTCCGCCGTCAGTTCGACGAACATTTTTTCCGCGGTTTTGCGCCGTTCGCTTAAAATGCTGTCGGGCAGGAAAGAGCATGACGAGGTTACCCTGTCGGAATCGGCGCGGAAGATCACGCCGCCGTTTTTCGTGCCGTCGAATGAAAAGACTTCGCGCCCGTTTTTGTTTTTGTAGAAAAACGTCGCCAGAGGGCTGTCGTCTTCTTTCGCCGCGAACAAATCCCGCGCGCGCTTGTACAATCCCGCCAAGCCGTCCTTGGTTCGCAAATCGTAAAAGCCGGCTTTGTTTCTGACGACGGTTCTTTCCGCGGTGAACGGGTGCGGTTCGCCCGTCAGGCTTTCGTAGACTTTCGCGCCGTCCGTCAAAAATTTCGCCGTTTGTTCGCCGATGTAGGCAAAGTCGTCGGAACGCAGCAGGGCGCGCGCTTTTTGTTCGTCAAAGTCCGCCGTCGTCATGCCGACCGTGTGGGTTTTCAGCGCGTCCCATTCGTCCAGCGTGTTGCCGCCCAGCCGCATTTCCGCATAGGTCAGCATAAAGCCGTTCCGCCCCTGTCTGACGTCGTTCGTCGAACGTAAAAAAGCGGTGAAGACGTCCGACGCGGTTTCGGGGTGGTAGCTTTTTTCGTAAATTCGCGCCAGATTCAAGTTGTCCGCGTAGCCGCGCATGCCCGCCAAAACGCAGTCGGGTTCGGATTCGCCTTTGACCCGCGCCGCGGCGTAAGCCCGCATGCCGCTGTTTTTCAACGCGTCCCTGTACGCCGCCCGCGCTTGCGGATTGTTGTCCCTGACGTCGTACAGATACTGATACGCCGCCGTTTCCGCCGCCGCTTCGCCGATGCGTGCCTCTAAAACGGATTCTTTGAGCGAAAACGCGTGCGCGAACCGTTGCGCGTTGCCGAAAACGAATTGATACTGATGCTGAAGTTCGTGCGCGAAAACAGCCGCGGCTTTATAGCCCGTCCCCGCGATTTTTGAAACGGACAGAACGGTTTTCATGCAATACCCGTAGCTGTTCCGCTCCCCGTGGGAAATCACCAAAGCGGGGCGTTCGTCCGCGGGTATGTCGCGCATTTTTTTCAACAGGGCGGGGCTTTCGGCGACCTTTGCCAGAATGTCGGTCAAAGCTTTGAAATCGGCGTTTCTGCCCGCCGCGCGGAAAAAATCGTTTTCCCCGTCGCCGAAGCGCACGACGCCCTTGCGGACGATGTCCGCGTCGTTTTTTTGGTTCAAAGCCTGTTCCAACGTACTCATAGCGCGGATTTTAGCATAAAAAAGCGCGGCGTAAAACTAAAAAAGGGAACCGGAAAACGGTTCCCTTTTTCAAAATCGGACGCCGTCAGTTCATGGCGGTCATCATAAAATCCGTCACGCGCTGCGAAAACGCCGCGGGATCCTTGATCGGTTCGCCTTCGATGATCTTAGCCTGATCGAACAGCACCTGCACCAACGCTTTGTTCGTGTCGGACGTGTCGCCCGCCGCGACTTTCGCCGCCAGCTTTTTAATCAGCGGGTGGCGCGGGTTGATGTCGAAATAGCGGTTGCTGACGTACAGCGACGGCTGGTTGTGCTGTTTCATCAGGCGTTCCAGATGAATGGACGCTTCGCCGTCGCCGGTCGACAGCGCGACGGGGCTTTTCGTCAGGCGTTCGGTCGGGCGAACCTCTTTGACTTCGTCGCCGACGATGTCTTTTATGAATTTCGTCAGCGCGTCCAAATCGGACTGCGGCGCTTTTTCCGCTTTGCCGGAATCGTCCGTGACCGCCAGCGTTTCCAGTTCTTTAGCGCCGGCGTTGACGGCTTTGATCGTCTTTTCCTTGTACTGCGTCAGTCCCTGCGGCCAAAATTCGTCGATCGGGTCGACCAGCAGCAGCACTTCGACCCCGCGCGCGGCGAATCCCTCCAGCTGCGGATTGTTGCGCAGAACGGTCAGATCGTCGCCCGTGATGTAGTAAATGCTCTTCTGTCCGTCTTTCATGCGGGAAACGTAGTCGTCAAGCGTCGTCAGTCCGTCGCCGTTCGTCGAATAAAACCGGCACAGTCCGGCGATTTCCTCGCGGTTGACGGCGTCTTCGAAAATGCCCTCTTTTAAAACGGCGCCGAAAGCGTCCCAAAACACGGCGTATTCCTGTTCGTTTTCGGAACGTTTTTTCAGTTCGTTCAGAACGCGGCGGACGACGCCCGTTTTGATTTTAGCCAGAACGGGGGTCTTTTGCAGCATTTCGCGCGACACGTTCAGCGGCAGTTCCTTTGTGTCGATGACGCCCTGAACGAAACGCAGATAGTTCGGCAGTATGTCGGGAATCTGGTCGGTGATGAAAACGCGGTTGATGTACAGTTTGATCTGCGCGTTGCGGTTGGGCTGGAAAATGTCGAACGGCGTTTTCGTCGGAATGAACATCAGCGCCGTGTATTCGATCGTGCCTTCGGCTTTGTAATGCAGGATATCCCACGGATCGTCGAACGCGTGCGAAATGTGGCGGTAGAAATCGTTGTACTGCGCCGCCGTGATTTCGGCTTTGTTGCGCGTCCACAGCGCGCCGGCGATGTTCACCGTTTCCGTTTCGCCCATGTAGTGCATGACGACGGGGAAGGAGATGTGATCGGAAAACTGGCGCACGATGCGGCGGACTTCGGCGGCTTCGGCGTATTGGTACGCGTCGGGTTTCAGGTACAGCGTGATTTGAGTGCCGCGGGGAACGTCCTTTTCTTCGGCGACGGTGAACGCGCCTTTGCCCGTCGACGTCCACAGCCAGCCTTCCTCTTCGCCGGCTTTGCGGGAACGGACCTCGACCTTTTCGGCGACCATGAAAGCGGAATAAAATCCGACGCCGAACTGACCGATGATGGTGGCGTCCTTTTGCTTGTCGCCCGTCAGGTTGTTCAAAAACTCGGCGGAACCGGAACGCCCGATCGATCCCAGATCCTTGATCAGATCCTGTTTGTTCATGCCGATGCCGTTGTCGGCGACCGTCAGCGTGTGCGCGTCCTTGTCGGGAGTGATGTCGATTTTAAATTCGCCGCCGCCCTTGGCGATGTCGGGTTTCATGATCGCGGCGTAGCGCAGTTTGTCGCACGCGTCCGACGCGTTGGAAACCAGTTCGCGCAAAAAAATGTCCGTGTCCGAATAAAGGGCGTTGACGACAATGTCCAAAATTTTGCCGACTTCGGCTTGGAATTGCATTTTTTCTTCCGACATTATAACCTCCTGATGAAAGAACTGATTTTAATTAGGTGATCGCCGCGCCGATTTCAACCCTTTAAAGGAAAGATTCAGTCATGGAAAGTGTCGTAAAAGCGTTGCTGGGACCCACGAACACGGGCAAAACGTATCTGGCGGTCGAAAAAATGATGACGTACCGCACGGGCATGATCGGATTCCCTTTGCGGCTGCTGGCGCGCGAAAATTACGACAAAATCGTCAGAATCAAAGGGGAAAGCGCCGTCGCTCTGATGACGGGCGAAGAAAAAATCGTGCCCGAATCCCCGTCCTATTTCGTCTGTACGGTCGAAGCGATGCCGTCGGAACGCAGGGTCGAGTTTCTGGCGGTCGACGAAATCCAGATGGCGGCGGACGCGGAACGCGGGCACATCTTCACCGACCGCCTGCTGAACGCGCGGGGAACGCGGGAAACGATGTTTCTGGGCGCGGAAACGATCAAGCCGCTGTTGAAACGGCTGTTGCCCGACGTTGAAATCGAAACGCGCCCCCGCTTTTCAAAGCTGACCTACACGGGGATCAAGAAAATCACCCGTCTGCCCCCGCGGTCGGCGGTGATCGGGTTTTCAATCCCCGACGTGTACGCGCTGGCGGAGCTGATCCGCCGGCAAAAGGGCGGCGCGGCGGTCGTGATGGGCGCGCTGAGCCCCCGCACCCGAAACGCGCAGGTCGACATGTTCCAATCGGGCGAGGTCGATTATCTGGTCGCCACCGACGCGATCGGCATGGGGCTGAACATGGACGTCGCGCATGTCTGCTTTACGTCCCTGCGCAAATTCGACGGGCTGAAAATGCGGGCTTTGACCCCCGCGGAGCTGGCGCAGATCGCGGGGCGGGCGGGACGCTACATGCGGGACGGCACGTTCGGCGCGGCGGCGGAGGCGTCCGCGATGACGCAGGACGTGATCGACCGGATCGAGGAACACCGCTTCGATCCCTTGCCGCACCTGTTCTGGCGCAACCCCGATTTGCGGACGACGTCGGTCGAGGCGTTGATCCGCAGTCTGAACGTCCGCCCCGACAAAGCCGGTCTGGTCGGCGCGCGCAAAGCCGAAGACCAGCAGGTGCTGGAAGCGCTGGCGCGCGACGCGGGGATCGCGCGGCTGACCGACCGTCCCGCTCGGGTGGCTTTGCTGTGGGACGTGTGCCGCATTCCCGATTTCCGCAAAGTCACGCCCGAAGCCCACGCCAAACTGGTCGGGCAGATTTACCGCCACATTCTGGAAACGGGGCGCGTGCCGCAGGATTTCATGGAAAAGCAGGTCGCTTTTCTGGACAACGCGAACGGCGACATCGATACCGTCACGGGACGTATTGCAGGAATCAGAATTTGGACGTATATTGCGCAAAGAAAGGAATGGATCGACCGGTCGGCGTACTGGCGTGAAAGGACGAGGGCGGTTGAAGACAGGCTGTCGGACGCTTTGCACCAAAAGCTGGCTCAACGGTTCGTGGATAGACGTACATCTGTTTTGGTTAAGGGTATGAAAGCACAAGTTGAATTGTTCACTAAAATCGACGAAGACGGCGTTGTCGAAGTCGAAGGGCAGCAGGTCGGGAAAATGGACGGTTTGCGTTTCGAACCGATCACGGGCGCGGGCAAATTCGCCGACCGCGTTTTGATTTCCGCGGCGGAAAAGGCTTTGCAGGCGGAATTTCAGAACAGGGCGGCTTTGATCGCCGCCGCGCCGCAGGACGATTTCACGCTGGAAAACAACGCGGAAATCCTGTGGAAAGGGCAGGTTTTGGGAAAAATCGCCAAAGGGCGCGACAGCTTGCACCCGACCGTGACCGTCAGCGTTCACGAAACGGTCGATCAGGCGCAGATCGATCAGGTCAAGGCGCGTCTGAACGGCTGGCTGGAAGTATATCTGAACGCAAAAATCGCGCCGTTGTTCGCGGCTTTGCGCACGCTGGACGAGGAAAACGCGTCGGGATCCGCCCGCGGGATTTTGTGGCAGGTCGCCGAAAAACTGGGGACGATGCCGCGCGAACAGGTCGCCGATCTGATGAAGGGATTGGGCGACGCGGATAAAAAAGTGCTGGCGAAAACGGGCATGCGCACGGGGTGCGATTATTTGTACTTTCCGATGCTGTTGAAACCCGCGGCGCAACGCGTTCTGGCGATTTTGTGGAAAGTCTGGAACGGCAAAACGCAATACGAAACGGGATTCGCGACCGACGGCAAGATGTCTTTCGCCGCCGACCGCGCCGTTCCGCGCGCGCTGTATCTGGCGCAGGGGTATGCTTTGGCGGGGACGCGGGCGATCCGCGTCGACGTGATGGAACGTTTTACCGCCAAACTGCGCGAAGTCACCCGTCAGGACAAGGGCAAGCCCCAAATCCTGCCGCTGGAACTGCTGTCGATCGCCGGATTGAAACGCGACGAAGCCGAAGACGTGTTCGGCTTTCTGGGCTTTCGCGTGACAAAGGAAACGAAGACGGAAACCGTCGGCGAGGAAACGAAGGAAACCGAAATCCTGATGATTCAGCCGAAATTCAGAAAACGCAAAGCCCCGAAGCGCGACGAAAAGGAAATCGATCCGACGTCGCCGTTCGCGGCTTTGGCGGTGCTGAAAAAGAAATAAGCTGTGGAATCCCAGCGCATCGACAAATGGCTGTACTTCGCCCGTTTTGCCAAAACGCGGACGGCGGCGCAGGAAATGGTCGCGGGCGGGCACGTCGCGCTGAACGGGGACAAAGTCCTGAAATCGTCGGTCGACGTTAAAATCGGCGACGAGGTGGTTTTTCTGCGCGCGACCGTGCGGTTTTTCGTGCGGGTGGTCGGGTTCGCCGAACGGCGGGTCGGCGCGCCCGCCGCGCAAACGCTGTACGAAAACCTGCGCGAACCGGAACGGACGACTCCGCCGCCGAAAGCCGCGTTTGAATACCGTCCGGCGGGATCGGGACGTCCGACCAAACGCGACCGCCGCGCGCTGAACCGGCTGAAAGGACGGTTTTAGACGGAGCTTTGCCCGTCAGAGCGAAAAAGACTTTATTTTTGTGAAAAATTTGTCTACTATTTTTAATAGATTTTTTTCTTTGAAGGGGAATGCCGATGAACAGAGAAGATTCTTGGGACAAAGTGGTCCGCAGCAGCGAAAACTCCATGTCCTCGTTGCTGGGCGAAATGGGGTACAAGCAGGAAAACGGCGATTTTATGGTCATTAACATGCGTAACGACCGCAACGGATTCAAAGTCGACAGGGGCGACGGAAACGTCACCACGATGGGCGGCTGGGAGAGAAAGGAATTGCCGTTGTTCCCGCACGCCAGAACTTACGAAGACGCGTGCAAGCGCGCTCAGATGACGGATCAGGACTATTACGACAAACTGTGCGTTCCCAACGGCGACGGGCAGATTCAGTCGGGCGTCACGGGGTCCAACAACGGCGTGTACGCCGCGTACAGTTTCGGCAGCAAGGAAATGGTCGTCACCAAAAATCCGGAAATCATTCGCCAGTTGGAAAAACAGCTGTGTTTCCAGGACATCGGATTGGGCGTCCCGTTTTCGAACGGCGACAAACCGAAGGATTTTCAAAAAGCGATGGAATGGGAACAGGTGAAAAGATGCAGTTCGAATTGCAAGGTTGAACCCAAACGCATCTTGACCGACAAGGAAAAAGCCGAAGCGAAAAAACGCGAAGAATGGCTGAAATCCCTGATGCCGAAAGAGGAACAGAAACCCGCCGCCTCTTCGAATCCGTTGCGCGACGCCGCTTTGAACCGTCAGGGCAGAGGATACTGATTCCTTTCGTCCGGACAAAACGTCGACCCCCGTTTTTTAAACGGGGGTTCGCTTTATTTGAAGGGCGCGGGATCGATTCCGTCTTGAAATGCGGGCGAAAAGGTTTATATTGACCTTGTCATACAAACCAGTTTGAGGAGATTTAAAATGGCTTCTGTTATCAACGATTCCTGCGTGAAATGCCTGACCTGCATCGACGTTTGCCCCGTCGGCGCGATCACCGAAGCGGACACGCAAGCCGTCGTCAATCCCGACACCTGCATCGATTGCGGCGTTTGCATTTCCGAATGCCCGCAGGGCGCGATCTGCAACGACGCGGACGCCGACGAAAAATGGATCAAGTTCAACGCCGAAGAATCCGCGAAGGCTTAATTCCGTTTCAAACGCGAAAAATCAAACCCCCGTCGGGCATTTCCGGCGGGGATTTTCATATGCGTCAAACATTCGCGACTTTCCGCGTTTCGGATATGACTTTGTCTTTCCACAACACAACGTCCCTGATCGCCAGCTTTTGCTGCGCCGTGATGAACGATTCCATAAAAGCGAAATCCGGCGCGCCGTTGCGTTTGATCGGAAGAAAAACAATGTTTTCCTTCACCCGTTTCCAAACGGCTTTCAATTCGCGGGAATATTTGTCGTAAATACATTTTTCAATAACGGTCTTAAAAAACAAATTCGTTTTAAAAGCGATGTCGTATTTCGATTTTATCAGGTAGCTGTCCGTAAAAATCCCGATGTTTTCATTGTGAGCGTAGACAAGACCCGCGGCGACAACGCCGTTATAAACAACGGATAAGACATTTTTATATGATTTAAAATCGGTCGAACGTCCGTAGTACATAATCCCGTTATTTCCTTTTTTGGCGCAAACCAACGGAAGATTGAACTCGTTTGTTCGTATTTTGCTGACGTTCAGTTGTCTTTTTATTTTTCCAAAGTATGGAGCGGGTAAAAAATCAAACAGATCCTCTATTTTAAATTCTTTAAAATTCATGCGATTGTTTTTAAAATCGTCCAGCGCGGTTTGTTCGGCGGCGGTCAAATCGTAATTTTCCAATCCGGCGGCGCGCAGGTACGCCGCAAGCTCGCTGACGCGCGCTTGTTCAAGCTCGCCGATATATTGTTCCATATAGGAAAAATCCGGCATTCCGTCGGGCGCGGCGGGGAGAATGACTATCAATTCAGCCGCTGTTTTACGATTGAATTTATTGGTGTAATCAAAACGTCCGGCCGCACTTTTACGAAACAACGACACAAAATATAATAGAGATTTTTCAAACCATTTATTTTCTTGATGCGGATATAATCCTTGGATATGCGGATAACCGATAAAATCGGCAGGCTGATAAAAAATACCGTCCGATGTCGTTGTATCGCTGTATGTGATGATATTGCCTTGTTCGGTTGGCGGTAAAACACTGAATCCGATGATGCCGTTGTTCAAGCCGGTATTTGAAACGACGGGCGTTTTCCCGTTGACGTTCAGTAAATCCGCGTTGGTCAGTTTGTAAGCTTTTGTCGGATGTATATCAAACAATTCACCGATTTTAAATTCTTTCCATTCGCCCCCGTTTCGTTCAAATTCTTTGTTCAATTTTTCCAAACGGGGGCTTGTCAAAAATTTTCGGGCGTGCCCTCCGATTTCAACAGGGTTGACACTTTCCACGCCAAATAATCCGCAACGGTTTTTCTGAAATCGGATTCGGTCGGAATCGTGTCCACCCGTTTGTGCTGCGCGTATGTCCAATCGTCGCCGTTCAGGGAAATCGTGTCCTCCGTCACGCAATCGTCAAAATAATGCGTCGCCTTTTTGCGGTTTAAAACGATGTCGGCGACTTCGCGATAGCGGCCGGCGGCGTCGCCCGTGTTTTTCAAATTGACGTCTGCGCCCGATTTTTTGCGGTTTTGGCGCGTATAGCCGTCGTTTGAAAAATCAATGAATTTCACCAGATTGTCCGCACTGTGCGGAACGCCGGCGTCGAAAACGTAAATCGCCGTCTGCACGCCCGCTTTGCCGCAAAAGATGTCGCTCATGTGAATCGCGGCGACCAGCGTATTGCGTTTCAGAATTTCCTTTGTGTAGGGCAAACCGTTGCCGCTGCCGGCGTTTTCCTGAATCAAAACCGCGGCGCGTCCGCCCGACATGCGGCTCAGCGCGCGTTCGACGAAAACGAATCCCTTTCCTTTGGCGGAATAGGGCGGATTTAAAAGGAACACGTCGGCGGGAAACGGCGTGTCCTTTTGCGTCCCCTGTTCGTAATTGCCTTTAAATTCGGTCAGGGAATCCTTGTGCAAAATGTTGCACGAACCGTCCCCCATCAAAATCATGTTCAGCACCGCCAGCATGTAAATGTCGGCGCGCAGTTCGACGCCCAGCAGCTGAAAATACTTGATGTGCGCGATTTTTTCGGCGCGTTCTTTCGGGCTGGCGATCGTTTTTTCCGCGTCGTCGATCATTTGCTTCATCGCGGAAATCAAAAATCCCGCGCTGCCCGTCGCATAGTCCCAAACATAGCTGTCCTTGTTGACTTTGCACAGCTTCGCCATAAATTCGCAGACATAGCGCGGGGTCAGCACGACATCGTTTTTATCGCCGTCCGGAATGTCCACCCATTCGTTCAGCACGTTGAACAGTCTGCCCGTAAAATCCAAATGCCGCGCGGACGTGAAAATCGGCATGATGTCGTTTTTAATGACGGCATAGACGGTTTTAATCTTGCTTTCGCCGTTTTCAGGCTTGTAAATCTGCGAATAAATGAACACTTGCGACAAATCGGAAACGATCAGTTCCCGCTTTTCCTTGGGCAGGTTCTTTTCGTTCAAAAAATCGGCGATTTTGTTGACGACGATCTTTCCGTCGTTTGAATTTTCCCCCGTGTCGCCCTTTAAATCCGTTATTTCCAGCGGGGAAACCCTGCCGTCAACGCCCAAAGCCGCCATAATCAGCCCCGCCACCAGCTGAACGCGCGACCCGACGGATATTTTCAATTCGTCGTGCATTTTTTGGTTCAACGCTTTCAGCTTGATTTCGATCTGGTTTTCGTAATCTTTGGCTTTCGCCTCTTTCTCCTCTTCGGTCAGGGAAAGCGCGTCGATTTTTTGAACGAAGCTTTCAAAATTTTCCGGATACAGAAAACTTAAATCGCTGTAATCGCCGACTTTTTTCGGGATGCAAAAGTTGTTCGCCGAAACGTAATAAACGCCCAGTTCCGTTTTGATTTCGCCCGCATCTTCGTATCCGTTCACGCCGACGGCGACGGATTCCTTGTACGACATTGTGTTTTTCACAATCGCGTCGGCGTAATGAACCGCTCCGTTCACCGCGTATTTTTGAATGTTGGACGCCTTGGAATTGTCGATTTCGCCGTTCGGCGCGGTTTTGATCAAATCCCCTTTCGTTCCTTTGACTTCGATCATCACGGGGATTTTCCGGTTGGATTTCGTCGTCAGAAACAATTTGATGTCGGGATAGTTGCTGCCTTTCCCGCCGCTTTTGGACGGGGCGTTTTTCAGCGCGTCATCGATTTCGGCGTTAACGCTTTCGGTTTTGGTGAACGTCCGGCATTTTTTCAGCTGTTCCTTGGCGATGTTTTCGATTTTTTCTTCGATACTGGGCATCAAGCGTTTCCTTTAAACGAAAAAAGTCGCCTGATGAAGGCGACCGGAAGTTGGAAACTACTCTCATAAAATAGTGCGACATATTCGCATACGCCGAACACGCCGCGGTCAACTAGTATTCCGCGGTGTTTCGCATACACTTATTTTGTCGCCTTCCGGTCGTTTGAACCAGAAGGCGTGCAAAATTATCGTCTTTACACAAGACGTATGAGCAGGGGTTTCCACACCCCGGAACATTCATCAGATATTCCGGCGAAAGGATAGGATAAAATGTGTTGCCAATCCGTTAAGGCGGTTATTGTTTCGCCGGAATGATCAGGAGGAGGGGTTCGTCGACGTCGATGTCGACGGGCAAGTCGACCATCGGGCGCAGGACGGCGCGGACGCAAGCTTTGGTTTCGGAGGAAACGCGGTCCGCGATGTTGTACGCCTCTCCCTCGGCGGGCAAAGTCCCCAGCGCCGTTATCCGAAACGAAAGCTTCGCGTCTTTCGTCAGTCCGCACTT
>DJRZ01000070.1:17576-17922 GCA_002440235.1 Alphaproteobacteria bacterium UBA6347 | reverse complement strand
TTGAGTCAAGTTTTTTAATTTGGCTTCGTTCGGTTTCAACGCTTGCCTTTGGCGGCGTCCGCCCCTATTATCCGCTCTGCACGGGGTGGAAAATCGGCTACAAACTAGGGTGTTTCTATGGACAAGGATATGCAGGAACGGTTGAACGCGCAGGCGCGCGGGGTTGAAACCCGCTTGCGCAAAACGCTGGGGGACGACAACTACGACACATGGTTGAAATCGCTGTCCGTCGGCGGGTTTAAAGACGGCGTTCTGACTCTGTTCCTGCCGACGACCTTTTTTTGCGGCTATATCGCGCGCAACTTCGCCGGCGACATCACGCAGGCGTGGCGGGCGGAAAACCCGT
>DJRZ01000070.1:11337-17546 GCA_002440235.1 Alphaproteobacteria bacterium UBA6347 | reverse complement strand
GCCGTCGAATTCACTGTCGGCAGTCCCGCTTTCGTCGCCCCCGCCGAACCCGCGGAAAAAACGCCGTCCGCCGAATTCTCCGCGCCCGCCGCCGAACGCATTTCCGTCGAATCGGAAAAGGACGTTCTTTCCGCCGCGCTGGATCCGCGCTACACGTTCGACAATTTCGTCGTCGGCGAATCCAACCAGTTCGCTTACGCCGCCGCGCACAGCGTCGCCGAAGGCGGAGACGTGCAGTACAACCCCCTGTACATGTATTCCAGCGCGGGGCTGGGCAAAACGCATTTGATGCATTCGATCGCCTGGCATATCCGCGAACACGATCCGTCGCGCCGCGTCGCCTATCTGTCGGCGGAAAAATTCATGTATCTGTTCGTGCGCGCCCTGCGCAGCAAGGACACGCTGTCGTTCAAGGAGGAATTGCGCAACGTCGACGTTTTGATGATCGACGACGTTCAGTTCCTGATCGGCAAGGAAAGCACGCAGGACGAGTTTTTCCACACTTTCAACGCTTTGGTCGGCGCCAGAAAACAGCTGGTGCTGTCGGCGGACAAACCGCCCGTCAATCTGGACGGGCTGGAAGAACGCCTGAAAACCCGTTTGGGGTCGGGGCTGGTGGTCGACATTCACCCGACGTCTTTCGAGCTTCGTCTGGGGATTTTGGAAAGCAAGGCGCAAAATCTGGGCGTGCGCGTGCCGCCCGACGTCATTTCCTTTCTGGCGGAAAAAATCACGTCCAGCGTCCGCGAACTGGAAGGCGCGCTGCTGCGCGTCGCGGCGCATGTCCAGCTGATGGGCGGCGAAGTCACGCTGGAGCGCACCTGCGACATTCTGCGCGACGTGCTGAGCGTCGCCGACCGCCGCGTGTCGATCGAGGACGTTCAGCGCAAGGTCGCCGAACGCTACAATATCCGCGTTTCCGAAATGACGTCGAAACGCCGCGAACGGTCCGTCGCGCGTCCGCGTCAGATCGCGATGTATCTGGCGAAAAATCTGACGACGAAGTCTTTGCCGGACATCGGCAGGGCGTTCGACCGCGACCACACGACGGTGATTCACGCGGTCAAAACGATCGAGGAAATGTGCCTGAAAGACGCCGCTTTCAAAGCCGAGGTCGACAGTCTGCGCCGCGTGCTGTCCGTATAACGGAAAACAAATAAATCCGCCGAGTCGCTATCTTGCCCGAACGAGGCTTGAAACGGAAAAATCTTTGTTCCGGAAAGACATTTTTTGCTTTGGAAAAACGGCAGATGTGATATACTCGGCGCAAAACAGTTTCAAACCTTTTTGAAGAGTGGAATCCCATGAAATTTACGATTGAACGCGCCGCGTTGCTGAAATCCTTGTCCCATGTGCAGAATGTGGTGGAACGCCGCCACACGAACCCGTTGCTGTCCAACGTGAAAATCACGGCGAAGGACGACGGAATCGTTCTGGACGCGACCGACAACGAATTGGAAGTCAGCGAAAAAATCGCCGCCAAAGTCGACGTCGCGGGCGCCATCACCGCCCCCGCGCACAAGCTGTACGAAATCGTGCGCAAGCTGCCCGACGGCGCGGAAATCGAATTTGTCCTGAACGCCGAAAACAACCAGCTGAAATTGACGGCGGGACGCGCGAAGTTCGCTCTGGCGACCATGGCGGGCGAGGATTTTCCGTCCATCGCCGACGGCGACATGACGCATCATTTCGCGCTGAAATCGTCCGATTTGCGCGATTTGATCGACCGCACGTCGTTCGCCGTTTCGACCGAGGAAACGCGTTTCTATCTGAACGGCATCTATCTGCACGAAGCGACGTCGAAAGAGGAAAAAATTCTGCGCGCCGTCGCAACCGACGGGCATCGTCTGGCGTGCGCCGAAGCCGTGTTCCCCGAAGGGGCGGCGGGCATGCCGGGGATCATCATTCCGCGCAAGGCGATCGGCGAATTGAGCAAACTGCTGGCGGAGGAATCCGAGGACGTGAAAATCGATTTGTCGACGTACAAAATCCGCTTTACGTTCGGCGATCTGGTGCTGACGTCTTTGCTGATCGAGGGAACCTACCCCGACTACGAACGCGTGATTCCGACCGAAAACGACAAAGTGATGGAAGTCGACGCGCAGGCGCTGACGACGGTCGTCGACCGCGTGTCCAGCCTGTCCGAAAAATCGCGCGCCGTGCGTCTGACGCTGTCGAAGGATCTTGTCAAGGTTTCCGCCGCGAACGCCGAAGAAGGCAGCGCGGAGGACGAACTGGAGGTCAAATACGCCGCCGATCCGATCGATATCGGTTTCAACTACGTCTATCTGGAAGACGTTTTGAAACAGATCAAGGGCGGACTGGTGCAGATTTCGTTTTCCGATTCCGCTTCGCCGACCGTTCTGACGGACATGTCCGATCCCAGCGTTCTGTTTGTTTTGATGCCAATGCGGGTGTAATCGATTTGACGGCGAACGAACTGATGTACGCGCGTTCGCGTCAGGCGCAAGCCGGCGCGCGGACGCCGCCCGATTCCGAACCGCGTCCGTCCGGCGGCGCGGCGGGGTTGTTCGTCGGTCGTTTGCATCTGTCCCGTTTCCGCAATTATCCGTATTTGCGTCTGGATCTTCCCGAACGGACGCCGCAGGTCGTGCTGACGGGCGACAACGGCGTCGGCAAGACGAATTTGATTGAAGCCGTTTCTTTTCTCGCCCCCGGAAAAGGGTTGCGTCAGGCGCGGTTTCAGGACGTTCTGCCCGCTGAAAATCCGACGGGCGCGTGGGGCGTGTCCGCCGTTTTGCGCAAAGGGGCGGAGGAAATCGAAATCGGCACGGATTACGAAGCCGAGGCGCGGGGACGGCGGAGCGAAAAACGCCGCGTGCGCGTCAACGGCGTCGCGGGGACGGCGCAATCCGAACTGGGGCGCGTGTGTTCCGCCGTGTGGCTGACCCCCGCGATGGACAGGCTGTTTTCGGGCGATCCCGCGGGACGCCGCCGCTTTTTGGACAGACTGACGCAGGCTTTTTTCGAAAGCCACGCGTCGGCGTGCGCCGCTTACGCTCGGGCGTGGCGGCAGTGGGGCGCGCTGATCCGCGACGGAAAAAACGACGAGCGCTGGCTGTCCGCGCTGGAATCGACGATGGCGAAGTACGGGGCTTTGGCGGCGAACGCCAGACGCGAAACCGTCAGGCTGTTGCAGAACGCTTTGGATAAAAACGAAACGGCTTTTCCGCGGGCGTCGATTTCCCTGTCGGGCGGGCTGGAAGACGAAATTTCCGCCCTTTCCGTGGACGAGGCGCGCGATTTCATCAAAGCCCGCTTTGTCCCCGCGCGCGAAGCCTACGCCCGAACGGGCGTCGCCGGCGGCGTCCACACGGCGGATCTGACCGCTTTCCACCGCGAAAAGAACATGCCCGCCGCGGGCTGTTCGACGGGCGAGCAAAAGGCTTTGCTGATTTCGATCCTGCTGGCGCACGTCCGCGCGCAGGCGGACGCGAAAAACGCCCTGCCTCTGGTGTTGTTCGACGAAGTGGCGGCGCATCTGGACGACGGCAGGCTGGGGGCTTTGCTGGACGAAATCCGCGGATTGAAAACGCAGGTCTGGCTGACGGGGACGGACGGGCGTTCTTTTGAAAGTTTAAAAAACACGGCGCGTTTTGTCGCCGTCGACGAATTGTTGCGAACCGCGCCCGAATGGGCGGTCGCGTCTTGACGAAAGGTGTATCATGACCCAAGAAACAGAATTGCACTCCTCTTCCGATTACAACGCCGAATCGATTAAGGTTCTGAAAGGGCTGGACGCCGTTCGCAAACGCCCCGGCATGTACATCGGCGACACGGACGACGGCACGGGATTGCACCACATGGTGTACGAAGTGCTGGACAACGCGATCGACGAATCGCTGGCGGGATACTGCACGAAAACGGAAACGGTCATCAATTCCGACGGTTCCGTGACGGTGCGCGACAACGGGCGCGGCATTCCGACCGATCTGCACAAGGAAGAGGGCGTGTCCGCCGCCGAAGTCATCATGACGCAGCTGCACGCGGGCGGAAAGTTCGACCAGAACTCTTATAAAATTTCGGGCGGCTTGCACGGCGTGGGCGTTTCGGTCGTCAACGCGCTGTCTTCGGTTCTGAAACTGCGCATTTGGCGCAACGGCAAGGAACACTACATGGAATTTAAAAACGGCGTCCCCGTCGCTCCGCTGAAAGTCGTCGGCGACGCCGTTCCCGCCGACCGCACGGGAACCGAGGTCACTTTCCTGCCGTCGCCGGAAACGTTCACGAAAACGGAATTCGATTTCGACACGCTGGAACACCGTCTGCGCGAACTGGCGTTTTTGAATTCCGGCGTGCATCTGGTTTTGCGCGACGAACGCCCCGGCAATCCGCGCGAAGTCGAATTCTGCTACGAAGGCGGGATTCAGGAATTCGTCCGCTATATCGACCGTTCCAAAACGTCGATTCACGAAGGCGAAATCGCCATGTCCGGCGAAAAGAACGGCATCATCGTCGATCTGGCGATGGAATGGACGGACGGCTATCACGAAACGACGCTGTGCTTTACGAACAACATTCCGCAGCGCGACGGCGGCACGCATCTGGCGGGATTCCGCGCCGCTTTGACTCGCACGATCAACGCTTACGCGCAGGAATCGGGCATGCTGAAAAAGGAAAAGGTCGAACTGTCCGGCGAGGATATGCGCGAAGGTCTGACCTGCGTTTTGTCCGTCAAAGTCCCCGATCCGAAGTTTTCTTCGCAGACGAAGGACAAGCTGGTTTCGTCCGAAGTCCGCCCCGTGGTCGAGGGCGTCGTCGGCGACAAGCTGGAAAAATGGCTGGGCGAACACCCGACCGAAGCGCGCAAAATCGTCGGCAAAGTCGTCGAAGCCGCCGCCGCGCGCGAAGCCGCCCGCAAAGCCCGCGATCTGACGCGGCGCAAGGGCGTGCTGGACATGGCGTCCTTGCCCGGCAAGCTGGCCGACTGTTCCGAACGCGACCCCGCCAATTCCGAAATTTTCATCGTCGAAGGGGATTCGGCGGGCGGGTCCGCCAAACAGGGACGCAACCGCGCCAACCAAGCCATTCTGCCCCTGCGCGGCAAGATTCTGAACGTCGAACGCGCGCGTTTCGACAGAATGCTCAGTTCCGCCGAAATCGGAACGATGGTCACGGCGTTCGGCACGGGAATCGGGCGCGACGATTTCAACGCCGACAAATGCCGTTATCACAAAATCATCATCATGACCGATGCCGACGTCGACGGCGCGCACATTCGCACTTTGCTGTTGACGTTCTTCTTCCGCCAGATGCCCGAACTGATCGAACGCGGATACATCTATATCGCCCAGCCGCCTTTGTACCGCGCGCGCCGCGGCAATTCCGACATCTATCTGAAAGACGAACGCGCGATGGAAGACTATCTGATCAACCAGTCCGTTCAGGACAGCGTGTTCGTGCGTTACGACGGCGCGCAAATCGCGGGCGCCGATCTGAAACGTCAGGCGGAGGAAGCCAGAAACTGCCGTCACCTGATCGACACGCTGTCGCGGCGCGTTCCCGCCAAAATCGTCGAACAGATGGCGATCAACGGCTTGTTCTCGCCGGAAACTTACGACAACGCGGAAAAGGCGCGCGCCGCCGCCGTCGCTTTGGCGGCGCGTCTGGACGAGCTGGAACCCGAATACGAACGCGGCTGGCATGCGAAGTTTGAAAACGGAGCGTTCGTTTTCACCAGAACTTTGCGCAGCGTGACCGAGGAATACGTCGCCGACGTCAGCTTTTTGACCAGCGGCGAAGCGGTCAAGCTGAACGAAATGCGCGCCGATTTGTACGACGCCTACGCCAAAACGGGCATGCTGAAAGCCAAAGACGCCGAATACAAACTGGCGGGACCGATGGCGCTGTCCGACGCCGTGTCGCAAATCGGGCGCAAGGGGATTTCGATCCAGCGCTATAAAGGGCTGGGCGAAATGAACCCCGAACAGTTGTGGGAAACGACGCTGGATCCGAACGCGCGTTCCCTGCTGCAGGTCAAAGTCACCCATTCCGATCAGGCGGAATCCGTGTTTTCCATGCTGATGGGCGACGTCGTCGAACCGCGCCGCGACTTCATTCAAGACAACGCGCTGAACGTGGTGAATTTGGACATTTAAACTTTTTTGCGTGTTTTTGAAAAAAATGCTTGCAGTTTTTAAAAAATACGCTATAAGAGTTCTTGTCGTGCCGGTGTAGCTCAGCTGGTA
>DJRZ01000070.1:10451-11258 GCA_002440235.1 Alphaproteobacteria bacterium UBA6347 | reverse complement strand
GCACCGGCACCATTAAAAAAGCCTCCGAATTTTTCGGGGGCTTTTTTCGTCGCCGCAAGAGAGAAGTCCTTGCCGCCGCGACAAAAAAAATCCCCCCGATTCCGGACGGAACAGGGGGGAAGCCGTCGTTTCGGACGCGCTTTATTTCGTTAGCGCGTTTTTGCCGAAATAATCGATGCCCATCGCGGCTTTGACTTCGGACAGCGTGGTCGCGGCGACTTCGCGCGCTTTTTCGCTGCCGGCTTTCAGCATGTCGAACACGGCACCGACGTCGTTCGCCAAAGCTTCGCGGCGTTCGCGAATCGGCTTCAATTCGTTTTGCAGAATTTCGTTCAGGAATTTTTTGACCGTGCCGTCGCCCAGTCCGCCGCGGCGGTAATGGTCTTTCAATTCGTCCAAATTCTTGTACGCGGGCAGAAAAGCCGCAAAATGCTCGTCCGTCGAAAACGCGTCCAGATAGGTGAACACGGGGTTGTTTTCAGTGTGTCCGGGATCCTCCACCCGCAAATGGGTCGGATCGGTGAACATGCTTTGCACTTTTTGTTTGATTTCCTTGGACGAATCGGACAGGTAAATGCAGTTGCCCAGCGATTTGCTCATCTTCGCCGCGCCGTCCAGCCCCGGCAGACGCGAACACAGGCAGTTGTCGGGCAGAACCGCTTCGGGTTCGACCAGAACGGGCGCGTAGGTCGTGTTGAACGACCGCACGATTTCGCGCGTCTGTTCGATCATCGGCAGCTGGTCTTCGCCCACGGGGATCAGGTTCGCCTTGAACGCCGTGATGTCGGACGCCTGCGAAATCGGATA
>DJRZ01000070.1:10168-10334 GCA_002440235.1 Alphaproteobacteria bacterium UBA6347 | reverse complement strand
TCATGTAATAGAACGTCAGTTCCGTCAATTCGGGAATCTGCGACTGAATGAAGATCGTCGATTTGGCGGGGGCGAGTCCGCACGCCAGATAGTCCAAAGCGACGTTCGAAATGTTGTTTCTGACTTTGGTGATGTCGTCGGCGTTGTCGGTCAAAGCCTGCGCGTC
>DJRZ01000070.1:6191-10062 GCA_002440235.1 Alphaproteobacteria bacterium UBA6347 | reverse complement strand
GTCGGTCTGTCGCCTGTTAAAATAATGTCACCCATAGTCGGAAACTCCTTTGTTGAATGCCCGTAAAATATCCCCTCGCGCGGCGGAAAGTCAACAGGTTTGAAACCGCGGCGCGGCGGGGGATTGCGGGGCGGTTCGTTTTGTGCGAAAATACCGCTCGGCGTTTGAAGGGAATGAAAATAACGGAAATCGAACGGGCGCGCCGCGCGCCGGACGCGGTGGATCGTTTGACCGCCGTGTGGGAATCGTCCGTCAGGGCGACGCACGATTTTCTTTCCGGCGCGGAAATTTCGGAAATAAAGAAATACGTTCCGGACGCGCTGGCGAACGTCCCCCGCCTGTTTGTCGCCGCGGACGAAACGGGGAAAACCGCCGCTTTTATGGGAATCGACGGGCGGAAAATCGAAATGCTGTTCGTCGCGCCCGAACATCGGGGAAAGGGTTTCGGAAAAAAGCTGGTGAATTTAGCTTTCGACGTCTGCGCGGTCGACGAAGTGACCGTCAACGAACAAAATCCGCGGGCGAGTGGCTTTTACGAACGCATGGGATTTCGCGCCGTCAGCCGCTCTCTCGTTGACGAACAGGGCAATCCCTATCCGGTGTTGCGAATGCGCGTTCAAAAAAATAGGGAGAACGAGATATGAAATACGCTTTGGCTTTGCTGTCGCTTCTATCGGTCGCGCTGGTCGCGCTTTTGTGGCGGCAAAAGGACGCTTTGATATTGAAAGAACGCGGCAGTTTTTACGTCGGCGGCGAAAACGTCGCGCGGGACTTTGTCGAGCTGGGCAGTTTTCGCGCGGCGGACACGGTCACGATCAACCAGATGTACGTCGAATACATGAAGCCCGTCGGAAAACAGAGGATTCCCGTTGTTTTGACGCACGGCGCGGGGCTGAGCGGCGCGTGTTACGACACGACGCCGGACGGTCGGACAGGGTGGTTCGATTATTTCGTGCGCAACGGCTTTCCGACGTACGTCGTCGATCAGGTCGGTCGGGCGCGGTCGGGGTTTGATCAGACCGTATTCAACAACGTCGGCGCGGGCAGGACGCCGCCCGAAAAACAGCCGAAAATTTCGCGCATGGGGGATTTGCACGCGTCGTGGATCAATTTCCGCATCGGGGCTGAAAAGGGCGTCCCCTATCCCGATACTCAATTCCCTGTCGACGCCGTTTCCAAATTGTCGAAGATGAGCATCGCCGACCTGTCCGCGTCGCTGAACGCGCCCGATCCGAATTATAAAGCTTTGGCTGAACTGGCGGACGAACTGGGCGGCGCGGTGCTGATCGGGCATTCGCAGTCGGGGCATTATCCGCTGGAAAGCGCGCTGATCAATCCGGAAAAGGTCAAGGGCATGGTGTTGCTGGAAGCCGTCCCGCCCGTTTATTCGGACGAACAGATCGCCGCGCTTGCCAAAATTCCCCTGCTGATCGTCTACGGCGACCATTTGGAATCGTCGACCGAAGGCGCGCCGACCACTTGGCAGCAGAGGTTCGACGAATGCGCCGCGCTGGTCGGTCGCGTCAACAAAGCCGGCGGCAACGCGCAGATGATTCATCTGCCCGCCAAAGGCATGCGCGGCAACACGCATATGTTCATGCAGGATAAAAACAACCTTGCCGTCGCGGATCTGATTATCGGCTGGATTAAAGAAAATATCAAATGAGAACAAAAACTCCCGCTTTTGCGGGAGTTTTTAATTACCGTCAAATCCGTCCGGTTTTAACGCGCGCGGCGTCCCCATTGTTTCGGCTGGGCGGGGGCTGCGGCGGGCGCGGGCGTCGCCGGACGCGGAGCGAAACCGCGGACGGGCGGAAGGGGTTGGTTCGCGGGTTGCGCGACCGCGGGAACGGCGGTTGTTTCGGGACTGTTTTCGGCGGCGGGCGCGGGTTCTTCCGCTTCCGCGCTTTCGGCGGGCTGTTCGTCGGTCGCCGCGCTTTCTTCCGCCGGCTGATTATCGCCTGCGGAGGGCTTCGGGTTCTGTCCGTCGTCGGCGGGTGTGTATTCCAGTGCCGGATCGTCGGCGTGCAGGTCGACCCAGTCCTGAATGGATTGCAACAGCTGTTTTTCGACGGCGGCTTTGTCTTTGAACGATTCCGCCAAAGCGCGCGTAAAGCGTTCTTTGAACGCGCGGCAGGGCGACAGTTTCGAAAACGCCATAAAGTATTTGATGTGGCGCAAAACGCGTTTGCCGATGACGATTTTGTCCTTGACCTTGAACCGTTTGGATTCGGCGTCCGCGGCGTAGGGGCTAGTGATCATGAAATCGGCGTCGCCCGACAACAGTTTGCGGAAAGCGGTTTCCGCGCCGTCGACGACGTCGATTTTCGTGTCGGTCGGCAACAATCCGCGCACCAGATTTTCGATTTCCTCCTCGTTGCGGATCACGCCTTTCATACCCTTTAATTCGGACGCGTCTTCAATGACGACGGGCTTTGTTTTGCGCGACACGACGACCAGCGGATTGCCGAAGTAGGCGGGATACACGAAATCCATGCCCGACGAGCTTTCGTCGACGTAGTAGCTTTGGAACAGAACGTCGATTTTGCCGTGCAGCATCGCCTTTTGCGTTTCGGAAAACGAATCGACGACCACGTTTTCGATGTTGATCAGCTTGATGTTTTTCAACGCTTCGCGTAAATGGTTGTACACGAAACCGTGGTAATAGTATTTGTGGCGTTTCTTTTCGTGGTAGAATTTCATATCTTCGGACGACCACGAAAAAGGCGGGTATTCCTTGAACCCGACGACGCGCAGGGCGACGCCGCCGACGTCGCCGCCGCATTTTTTCAAAAAGTACGCTTCGCGTCTGGGATCGACCGTTTTCGGGGCGGGCTTTTTTTGCTGCGCCGCCGCGGGCGGGGCGGACAGGCAGATCAATCCGAACATCGCGACCGCCGCAAACCGTTTCATATTCATGACGCGTTTATCCTTTCGTGTAAAAAGGTTCGGGACTTCAACTTTCCCTTAATCATTCATTCCTATAATCTAGCAAAGAATTTCGTTTTTTAAAGCCTTGTTTTTTATAAAGGAGCGTTTCATGAACAGCAATCCCTATATGACGACCGAATCGTCCGCCATGCCGCAAAACGAATTGGAAGCGCGCGCGCTGGTGCGCACGGCGTCGCGCCTGAACGGCATCAAAGAACGCTGGCCCGTCGAAAGCGAAGAACTGAACGAAGCGCTGAGCCTGAACCGCAAATTGTGGACGATTTTGGTCACGGGCGCGACCGAAGCGTCGAACCCCCTGCCGATTGAAGTCAAACAAAACATCTTCAATCTGGCGCATTTCATTTTCAAACACACGTTCGCCGTGATGGCGAAACCGTCCGCCCAATCGCTGGACGTGTTGATCAACATCAACATGAACATCGCGCGCGGACTGAACGAACAGAGCCTGCGCCGCGCCGAGGAAGCGGGAAAAGCCCCCGAACAGAAATGATTTCGGGCGAAAGCCCCCGCGCGGGGCTTTTTCTTTGCGCGAAAAAAAACGGGGCGGCGAAGACCGTCCCGTTTTCAATTTGTCGAAAAGCTCAGCGTCCGCCCTGCTTTTGCGCGATCAGCGCCAGTTTGGAAGCCGTCATCGCTTTCATCGTTTTCGCGCGGCGTTTCTGGATTTCCATTTTTTTGGCGACCTTGTCGCTTTCGTCCGCGCGCGTCTGCAAACGCTGTTTCAGAATCGGATTTTTGGCGTTAGCCGCCAGATCGCGCATTTCCTTGCGGTCTTCGGCGGTAAAGGTTTTGTACACGTTTTCCTTGATCTGTTTGCGCGTTTTCACGTCGGCGAACGAATTTTCGACCGCGCACAGCGTGATGTCCAGCATTTCGGCTTTGGTGAAGCCGAACTGTTTGGCGCTGATGCGGTGTTCCT
>DJRZ01000070.1:3515-6150 GCA_002440235.1 Alphaproteobacteria bacterium UBA6347 | reverse complement strand
CGAAAATGCCGCCGTCGTCGGGATTGATGGAAATCCGAACGCCCGCGTCGTACAGCTTGCGCGCGGGGTGGTTCGCCAGATCGCCTTTCAGATCCGTGACCAGAATGCGGTTGGACGTCGGGCAGACCTCGACCATGATGTTCTTTTCCGCCAGTTCTTTCATCAAAGCGGGATCCTGCGGCGCGGAAACGCCGTGTCCGATGCGGGACGCGCCCAGACGGACGGCGTCGCGAATGCTTTCGGGACCGCGGATTTCGCCCGCGTGGACGGCCAGCTTCAATCCGGCGGCTTTGGCGATCGACAGCGCTTCGGCGAAATCGTCGAATTCGCCGGCGCGTTCGTTGCCGGCGATGCCGAATCCCGTCACCAGCGGGTGAGGGTTGTCGCGCACGAATTTCGCGACTTCGGTCACGTTTTCGGCGCCCAGATTGCGCACGCCCGTCGCGATGAATCGGGTTTCCAGCCCCGTTTCCTCTTTAACCTCTTCGGCGGCGTTGGTCATCGCGTCCAGCATGGCGCGGTAGCGCGGCGCGGACAGTTCGGCTTTGCCCGTTTCGGGGTTGACTTCGGTCGCCATGTGCATCGGCGAAACGATCAGTTCGGCGTAGACGCCGCCCTCCGCCGCGTTTTTCTGCAAATAATCCTTTGTCACGTCGTAGTAATCCTGCGGCGTGCGCATCATGTCGGCGACGGTGTCGTAAGTGTTGATGAAAGCCCAAAAGTCGCTTTCGTCGTAAGCGTACCGACCGTTCGGAAAATCGGCTTTGTCGTATTGCCCGTCCGGCATCACGAAGTTTTCGGGCAGTTTGACGTGGTGGCGCCGCGCCAGCTTTTCAGCCATTTCGGGCGTGACGGTGCCTTCGATGTGTTCGTGCAGAGTGGCTTTCGGCAAATCAGCCGTGTTGAATTCCTGTGTCATTTCTCACCTTCCGGAGTCTTGGCGACTCTCTCTCTTGATTTTTGATATAGTTCCAGTCTTCTTAACCAAGCAGGATACATTCTTTTGCGGCGGCTGTCAACAATTTGTCCAGTTTGTCCATAAAATTTTTAAAAATCCTTTGCGCAAAGGGGAGTGCGGGGTGTCGGAACGTTTTTGTTTCCCGACAAACGCGGGATAAAGTCTTGCTTGCGCTTTCAGCCGCGTCCCTGTAATATTCGGACGGACGGTTTTTTTTGCATCAAGAGGTGAAAAAATGACGGGAATTGCGATTTGGAAACGGGCGGTCGCCTGTGTTTTTCCGCTGGCGCTGGCGGCGTGCGCCGCGTCGAACGAACCCGCCCTGTACGGGTACGAAGCCGACTACGCTTTGCCCGAACCCGATCTGGTGCCCGCCACGCCCGACGACAAACCGGGGCGCACCGTCGACGAAATGCTGAATTTGGATCCGCGGTCCGTCACCGTCAAACGCGCCGAGGACGCCTTTTCGCCCGAAACGGATAAAATGTACGAACACGCCGGACGGTTCGGATCAAAGGAAAAAATCGCCCTGCGCAAAGGACTGAACGCGCCGGACGCGGCGCTGGTGTACGGCGCGCAGAAACGCAAAGCCGCCGAGGTCGTCCGCCCGCTGGCGCTGAAAGAACGGGAAAAGGACGAACTGCTCGCCCTGTCCGAACAAGAGCTGCTGGCTGAAATCATCGCGCCCAAAACGGCTGAATTGGAGATGATCGAGGTCGTCGCCGCCGAAAAACAAACGCCCGACATCGATTCCGACATTCTGCGCGAACTGACGACGTTTTCGGCGCCCGTTCCCGATGACGAACCCGCCGCGGACGAAATCCCCGCGTCCCTTTTCGCCGAACCCGCGGAAAAGGAACAGCCCGAACCGGTCGTCCCCGCGGCTGAAAACAAACCCGCCGATAAAAGCGACCGACCGGAACCGTCCGCCCCGGCGCTGGCACCGCTGGTCGTTCAGCCGGTCGAAAAGCCCGCTTTACGTTTCGAACTGCCGCCGACCGAAAGCGAAAAACCCGCGTTCACGCTGAAAATGCCCGAAAAGGCGAAGCCGTCCGCGCCGGCGCTGACTTTGGTGCCGCCCGCTCCGGTTTTGAAAATGCCCGCGGCGGCGGACGGGGCGGAGGACGACGATTCCTCGATAGAAGTTTTTGTTGATTGAAGCAGGTGAGTGATGACTGAAATATTCAAGGTGGCTCTCGCCGGACTGGGAACGGTCGGCAGCGGCGTGGTCAAACTGTTGCGCGAACAGAGCGTTTTGCTGGAAAAACGCACGGGCGTCAAAATCGTTCTGGCGGCGGTTTCCGATCTGAATCCGCAAAAATTTCTGGAACTGGGACTGCCGGGAGAGGCGACGTATTTCAAAGACGCGTTGGAAATGGTGCGCAAAGCCGACGCCGATCTGATCGTCGAACTGATCGGCGGGGCGGACGGCGTCGCGTGGCGCGTTTGTCGGGAAACGCTGGAACGGGGCAAGGCGTTCGTCACCGCGAACAAGGCGATGATCGCCCACCACGGCAACGAAATCGCCGGGCTGACGGAGGAAAAAGGACTGTTTTTCGGGTTCGAAGCCGCCGTCGCGGGCGGTATCCCGATCATCAAATCCGTGCGCGAAGGCTTTGTCGGCAACAATATTTCCGAAGTGTACGGCATTCTGAACGGCACCTGCAACTATATCCT
>DJRZ01000070.1:2484-3433 GCA_002440235.1 Alphaproteobacteria bacterium UBA6347 | reverse complement strand
GGGCTACGCCGAAGCCGATCCGAGCTTTGACATCGACGGCGTCGACACCGCGCACAAAATGTGCATTCTGGGGGCGCTGGCGTTCGGAACGCCGATCAACCTGAACGCGCTGAGCGTCGAGGGCATCAGGCGGATTTCCGCTTTGGACATCGCGTTCGCCGAAGAATTGGGCTTTCGCATCAAACTGCTGGGCGTCGGACGGCGCGTCGGAAACGGCGTCAGCCTGAACGTTTATCCGTGCATGATTCCGCAGACCGCCGAAATCGCCCACGTCGACGGCGTGTTCAACGCCGTGATCGCCGAAGGCGACTTTGTCGGTCATTCCATGTTCGTCGGTCGCGGCGCGGGCGAAAAGCCGACCGCTTCCGCCGTCGTGTCCGACATCGTCGACGCCGCGGCGCATCGCGGGTTGCCGCTGCTGACGGTCAAAAACGCCGACGTCCGCGATCTGCCCGTCGTTCCTTTGGCGCAGTGCGACGGCGAGTTTTACGTCCGCTTCGACGTCGACGACCGTCCCGGCGTCGTCGCCGACATCGCGCGGATTTTGGGCGGCGAAAACGTGTCCATCGCGTCCATGATTCAGCGCGGTCGGGCGCCGGACGGCAAAGTCCCCCTGATCATGACCCTGCACAAATCCAAAGAAAGCGCGGTCGCGTCGGCTTTGGAAAAAATCGGACGGCTGGATTCCGTTTCGGACAAGCCGTGCGCGATCCGCATCGAACGTCTGTAAGGAAAGCCGATGACAGCCGCCGTTTTAGGGGTGGAAAAATCCCTGACATCGCAGTTTTGGACGCCGCAGACCGTCGCGTCCGAATCCGTCGAAGCCGTCGCGCGCGCCGCGGGCGTTCCCGAAGTGGTCGCGCGGCTGCTCGCCATTCGCGGGGTCGCGCCCGAAAACGTGTCTTTTTTTATGGCGCCGTCGTTTAAACGGCATCTGCCCGATCCCTAT
>DJRZ01000070.1:0-2405 GCA_002440235.1 Alphaproteobacteria bacterium UBA6347 | reverse complement strand
GGCGAAAAAATCGGCGTGTTCGGCGACTACGACGTGGACGGGGCGACGTCTTCGTCCGTAATGACGCAGTTTTTGCGGGGACTGGGCGCCGACGTCGTCTGCCGCATTCCGGAACGCGAAGAGGGGTACGGTCCCAATCTGAAAGCGATGCGGGAATTCGTCGACGCCGGAACGCGTCTGGTCGTCACGGTCGATTGCGGCACGACGGCTTTCGAACCGCTGAATTTCCTGACGAAACAGGGCGTCGACGTCGTCGTCGTCGACCACCACGAACCCGACGCCGCGAAACCGGACGTGCTGGCTTTGGTCAATCCGAAACGGCTGGACGAACCCGTCGACAACCCGTGCCGCCAGATGGCGGCGGTCGGCGTCGTTTTTATGACCGTCATCGCGGTGAACCGCCTGTTACGCGAACGGGGATTTTACAAAGACAGACCCGAACCCGATCTGATGAGTTTTCTGGATCTGGTCGCGCTGGGGACGGTGTGCGACGTGATGGCTTTGCGCGGGTTGAACCGCCTGTTTGTCAAAACGGGGCTGAACGTGATGGCGCGCCGGCAAAATCAGGGACTGCGCGTCCTGTCCGACATGGCGAACATCAAGGAAAAGCCGACCGCCTTTCATCTGGGATTCGTCATCGGTCCGCGCCTGAACGCGTGCGGACGAATCGGCAACGCGTCGCTGGGCATGAAGCTGCTGTGCGCGCGCGACGAAGCCGAAGCCGCCGAAATCGCCAAAAAGCTGGAAGAACTGAACACTCTGCGCCGCCAGATCTGCGAAGACATTTACAAACAGGCGATCGCGCAGGTCGAAAGCCGTCCGAAAGACGACGGACTGGCGTTCGCCTACGGTTCGGACTGGCACGCGGGCGTCGTCGGGATTATCGCGGGACGGTTGAAGGAACGCTATCACGTCCCGTCGCTGGTGTTGGCGCAGGACGGCGACGAAATGCACGGATCGGGGCGTTCCGTCGCGGGCGCCGATTTGGGCGCGGCGGTGCTGGCGGCAAAGGAAAAAGGCATTTTGACGGCGGGCGGCGGTCACGCCATGGCGGCGGGCTTTTCGCTGAAAAAGGAAAAACTGGGCGAATTCAGGGACTTTTTGTCCGAATATTTCGCCGCGCACCGCGTCGACGCCGGGCGGGAGGCGGATTTCAAAATCGATTCCGTCATCGACATCGGCGGCGTGACGGGCGGTCTGGTCGAAACGCTGTCGGCGATGGAACCGTTCGGCGAAGGCAACCCCGAACCCCGTTTCGCCGTTCCGGACGTCGCGGTGACGGGGGCGCGCGTCGTCGGGGCGGGACACGTTTCCTGCACCTTTGTCGGACGCAACGGAAAAACGCGTCTGCGCGCGATCGCTTTCCGCGCGGCGGATTCCATTATCGGAACGACGCTGCTGAACGCCAAAGGCGCGCTGTTTCACGTCGCGGGAACGGTTCACCCCGATTCGTTCCGCGGCGACGGTTCCGCCCAGCTGTTTATCGAAGATCTGGCGCTCGCCTGATACGGAAAAAGCGGGGATTTTTCCCCGCTTTTCAATTATTTTACAAGAAAATCCAACGCCGCGTCGATCGCTTGGGCATAGTCCGTCCCGCTTTCGCCCCTGCTTCGATCGGACGCGTCGAAACCGACCAGCGGGCAGCAGGTGACCTGGGGAAAACGCAGAATCTTCCGCCCGCCCGCTTCGGCGAATTTGATCGTCGACGGTCTGCCGCGATACAGCCTGTCCGTCTTGATCTCCCGAACGTTTCCGGCGTTCAGCAAACCGCGAACCACATCAAAGGGGGCGTTGCCCGTCACGACGATTTTCAGACGGGACGGCAGAACGTCCGACAGGATTTTTTTCCATAATTGTTCGGACAGGCGGGCGGCGTTCGGATTGTTTTTGCGCAAATCCTCCTCGTTCGGCGTCCGCAGCGGATAGGCGTAAGCCGCCAAAATCGATTCCGAACGAATGTCGGCGGAATCGATTTGTTCCCAATCGTCGTCCCGACGGCTTTTCCGATACGACCAGTCGGGATTTTCCAGCTTTTCGCCGATCGCGTAAAACAGGTATTTGAAATAATCCGCCCCGTTCCAGCCTTCGTCGAACCAAAATCTTTCCCGCCGGTTCAAACAGGGTCTGTTCGGTTCTTCGCGCGGCAGATTCATTTGCGGGTTCAGATTCAAAAATAAAACGCGGACGTCTTTCGCCGCGTCGGGGCATTCGGACAGCAGAAAACGGCTGCCCCGTTCTTTTTGCTTTTCCGTTAATTTATTAAAATAAATATTGTTGTAAAGAGATAATAATTCGTTTTGAAGCATTTGTTTCCTCCGTATCTTTTTTTTCGAAAATTATTTTATAGAAAACGATGCGAAAAATCAAATCGATTTAAAGCGGCGAAAAAGATACCCACCCGCCTA
>DJRZ01000073.1 GCA_002440235.1 Alphaproteobacteria bacterium UBA6347 | reverse complement strand
TCGCGCTGACGATGCGGACGGTGTTGCAGCCGCCCGCCGAAGCCGCCGCTTTCGCCGGACGGTTCGGCGTCGAGCATCATATTTTCACGTTCGACCCGCTGTCGATCGACGAAGTGCGCCGCAACCGCGTCGACCGCTGTTATCATTGCAAAAAGGCGGTCTTCGCCCTGTTTTGGAAATACGCGGCGGAACACGGGTTCAAACACGTCGTCGACGGCACGAACGGCGACGACGCACGCGTCTACCGCCCCGGACACAAAGCGTTGAGGGAATCCGGCGTCCTTTCCCCGCTGTCCGTTTTTTCAAAATCCGATATCCGCGCCCTGTCCGCGCGGCTGGGGTTGCCGACCGCGTCGAAACCCGCCGCCCCGTGTCTGGCGACGCGGTTTGAATACGACACGGTTTTGACCGAAGACGCGATCAAACGGGTTGAAAAAGGCGAGACTTTTTTAAAACAACTGTTCCCCGATGTTCAAAACGTGCGTCTGCGCGTTCATAAAAATCTGGCGCGGATCGAAGTGTCCGCCCCCGCGATTCCGGCGGTCGCCGCCCGCGCCGCGAAAATCGCCGCGGAAATGAAACGGCTGGGATTCGACTTCGCGACTTTGGATCTGGACGGATTCCGTTCGGGGTGTTTTGATTTTAATTTGAAAGGAAACGAATTATGACGGCAACTTTGACGGCTTTGTGGGCGACGGCGTTTTTAACGGCGGTCGTGCACACGATAACGGGTCCGGACCACTACCTGCCCTTTGTCGCAATCGGAAAGATTCGCGGCTACAGCCTGAAAAAGACGCTGGCACTGACGTTTGTGTGCGGCATCGGGCATATTGTCAGCGCGCTGATGATCGCGCTGGCGTTCATTTATTTTTCCCGCTGGCTGAGCGAAGAAAATTTCATGTGGATCGAAGACAACCGCGGCGACATCGCGGCGTACGCCCTGATCGGGCTGGGCGCTGCGTACCTGCTGTGGGCGCTGAAACACCGCTGGCAGCACAAACACGGCGCGGAACACGCGCATTTCATCGCCCCCGCCGACGGCAAAAGCGTTTCCGTCTGGGTGCTGTTCATCATTTTCGTTCTGGGTCCGTGCGAAGCGTTGCTGCCGATCCTGACGGCGGCCAGCGTCATGGGCATTTCCGCCGTCGTTTCCTCGACGATCATCTTTTCCGTCGCGACCATCGCCACGATGATGATCGCCGTCGCGTTCGGCGTTTTGGGCATCAGCGCGATGCGTTTCAAACGTTTGGAACAATACGCCCATGAAATCGCGGGCGGCACGATCATGGCGTGCGGCGCGGCGATTTTGTGCGGTTTGTAAGGATTAAAGCCATGCTGTACAAAATCCGTTTGATTTGCGCCGTTTTGATCGCCGTTTTGCTGGTCGGCGGCATGACGGGGGCGTTTTATCCCGTCAAAGTGTTCGACGTTCAGTTCTCCGCCGTGTTCCAAAGGAACCTGACTGCGTTTTCGTGGGGCGCGGCTTTGACTCTGGCGGGCGTTTTAATCGTCACCGCCGTGTTCGGACGGGTGTATTGTTCGACCGTCTGCCCGCTGGGACTGTTTCAGGAACTGCTGACGATCGTTTTCCGCCGCAAACAAAAGCCGCAAAAGAACCGCGCGTACAAATATTTCATCGCCGCGGCGGCGTTCGGCGCGATGATCGGCGGTTCCGCGCTGGTGCTGCGGCAAATCGAGCCCTACACGATGTTCGTGTCGGCGGTGTCGGGCGCGGCGTTCGGGCTGGCTTTTATGGCGGTTCTGACCGTTCTGCTCTGGTTCAAAGGGCGGTGGTTCTGCGCGAACCTGTGTCCCGTCGGCGCGGTGCTGGGGCTGGTTTCCAAACACGCCCGCAACAAAATCGCCGTTGACGCGGACAAATGCGCGTCGTGCGGATTGTGCGCGATGAAATGCCCCGCGGGGTGCATTGATTTCAAATCCAAAACCGTTGACAACGAAACGTGCGTCAAATGTTTCAAATGCCTGAACGTCTGCCGCCGGAAAGCCCTGCGCTACGGCAAGGCGGAAAAGAAAGACTCCCCCGCGTTCAGCCCCGAACGCCGCGAAATGTTGCGGGCGGGCGCGGCGGCGGCGTTGTTCGCGGCGGCGATCGGCGGCGGCGCGGCGCTGGGCAAAAAAGCGTTCGCCAAAGTCAAAAACGTCCTGCTTCCCGCGGGGGCGAAAAACGCGCGAAGACTGGCGAACCGCTGTTTGAACTGCAACCTGTGCGTTCAAAACTGCCCGATGAAGATTTTGAAAAAGGCGGACAGGGATTTTCCCGCCGTGCATTTGGACATTTCGCAAAACTTCTGCGCTTTCGATTGTCACAAATGCGGCGACGTCTGCCCGTCCGGCGCGATCGAACGCCTGCCGCTGTCCGTCAAGCAAAGAACGCAGATCGGCATTGCGCGCGTGGACGAAGACGCGTGCGTCCGCTGCGGTCTGTGCGTCATGAAATGCCCGCGTCAAATCATCGAACGCGCGGACGGCGAACCGCCCCGCATCGGCGCGGACAAATGCGTCGGTTGCGGCGCGTGCCAAAACGCCTGCCCCGTTCAGGCGATCACCGTCGAACCCGTTTTTGAACAAAGGATTTTGCAAAAATGAAAATGTGGCTGGTCATCTTTGCCGTTACAATGATCGCGACGGCTCTCGGCGTTTTGTATCTGGCGTCCCGTCTGTACAAATTCGGCGTGTCGCGCAAATTCACGGACAAGCGGATTTTGGCGTACACAATCGACTTTATGACCGTCGCCGCTTTGTTCGGCGTTTTGTGCGCCGCGTTGAACACGATGAACGCGATCGTCTGCCTGATCCATTTCACGGGCGTCTGGCTGGTTTGCGACTTTGCCGCCCTGTTTTTCAAAAAGCCGCAAAAACACTATTACGCCGGCTGGACGGCTGTTGTTTCAAGCGTCGCCGTTTTAACGGCGGGGTGGGCGCTGGATCACGGCGTGTGGGCGACGCGCTACACGATTGAATCGTCCAAGGTTTCCGCCCCGATCCGCATCGTCCTGTTCGCCGATTCGCACATCGGCACGACGTTCGACGGCAAAGGTTTCGCCAAACACGTCCGAACCATGCAAACCGAAAATCCGGACGTCGTCGTCGTCGCCGGCGATTTCGTGGACGACGGCACGTCCCGCGCCGATATGCTCGCCGCCGCCGAAGCGCTGGGGAAAATGAAAACGAAGCACGGCGTATTCTTTGTTTTCGGCAATCACGACAAAGGATATTACGATCCGAAACGCCGCGGTTTCACGGGCGACGACCTGATCGCCGAACTGACAAAGAACGGCGTGACCGTTTTGCAGGACGAAACCGCCCCGATCCGCGGCGACATCGTTTTGATCGGGCGGCAGGACGCGGGCGAAAAATACCGCGGCGGCAAACGGGCGGAAATGACCGATCTGGTCAAAGGTTTGAATCAATCGAAATACGCCGCCGTTTTGGATCACCAGCCGAACGATTATAAAAATCAGGCGGAATCCGGCGTCGATCTGGTGTTGTCGGGGCACACCCACGGCGGACAGATTTTCCCACTGAACAACGTCGGCGTGTGGATCGGCGCGAACGACAAAACCTACGGGGTCGAACGCCGCGAAAAAACGGATTTCATCGTCACGTCGGGATTGTCCGACTGGGCGATCAAATTCAAAACGGGAACGAAATCCGAATACATCGTCATCGACGTTCTGCCCGCCCGCCGTTAGGCGCGCGACGACACGGACATAAAAAAGCCCTCTTTCGAGGGCTTTTTTAAATGGGGCGAAAGATGAGATTTGAACTCACGACATCCGGAACCACAATCCGGCGCTCTGACCAACTGAGCTACTTTCGCCATCGGAAACTTATCTACCCCGTTTGCCGGCGGTTGTCAACAGCTTATTTCAAAAAAGGTTTCCCGTCCGCGCCGACGTTTGATCGCGACCGCCCGCATTTTTCTGTTTTCAATGCGCTTGTTTTAGTGTATTTTGCGCGGCGGAGGCGCAGGCATGAAAAAAATCGAAGCCATCATCAAGCCGTTCAAACTGGACGAAGTCAAAGACGCTTTGCAGGAAATCGACGTTCAAGGCATCACCGTCGCCGAAGTCAAGGGCTACGGTCGCCAGAAAGGGCACGCGGAACTGTACCGCGGCGCCGAATACGTCGTCGATTTCGTTCCGAAGGTCAAGCTGGAAATCGTCATCGAGGACGAACGCTGCGAAACGGTGGTGCAAACGATCGTAACCGCCGCGCGCACCGGAAAAATCGGCGACGGAAAGATATTCGTGTCGCCGGTCGAGGACGCCGTCCGCATCCGTACGCTGGAACGCGGCGACGACGCGTTGTAACAAAGGCTGTTTCCATAACCCCAGCCGCTTTTTGAAAAGGAAAAAAAACATGGTCAATGACATCAAAGATGCCGAAGGTCTGCTGCGTTTCGTGGCGGAGGAATCAATCGCTTACGTCGATTTTCGTTTCACGGACTACAACGGGAAATGGCAGCACGTCGCCTATCACAATTCCGTTTTGAACGAAGATTTTCTGGAAGACGGATTGATGTTCGACGGGTCGTCCCTGCCGGGGTGGTGTTCGATCAACGAATCCGACATGCTGTTGAAGCCCGATTACGCGACGACGCAGCTGGATCCTTTCGCCGCGCAAAAAACAGCTTTCGTCATCTGCGACATCGTCGACCCGATCACGGGACAGCCTTATTCGCGCGACCCGCGTTCCACCGCTAAAAAAGCCGAAGCCTATCTGGCGTCGACCGGCGTCGCCGACACCGTTTTCGTCGGCGCAGAAGCCGAATTTTTCGTTTTCGACAGCGTCAAAACCCGCGTCGCCCCCGAAAAAATATCTTTTGAAATTTCGTCGATCGAAGGCGACGACATGGCTGACGCGGACGTCGCCGGCGGCAATTCCGGTCACCGTCCGGGCGTCAAAGGCGGCTATTTCGCCCTGCCCCCCGTCGATTCCGCGAACGATCTGCGCGCCGAAATGCTGACCGTCATGGCGCAAATGGGGTTGCCCGTCGACAAACACCACCACGAAGTCGCCGCGTCCCAGCACGAATTGGGATTCGCGTTCGGCAAAATGATCGAAACCGCCGACAATCTGCTGAAATACAAATACGTCGTGCGCAACGTCGCCGACGCTTACGGCAAAACGGCGACGTTCATGCCCAAACCCGTCATGGGCGACAACGGTTCCGGCATGCACACGCACATGTCGTTCTGGAAAGGCGGCAAGCCTCTGTTCGCCGGAACGGGATACGCCGACCTGTCGGACAAAGCCCTGTATTTCATCGGCGGCGTCATCAAACACGCCCACGCCGTCAACGCATTCACCAACCCGACGACCAACAGCTACAAACGTCTGGTTCCGGGATTCGAAGCACCCGTCCTGCTGGCGTATTCGTCGCGCAACCGTTCCGCGTCCTGCCGCATTCCCTACGGTTCCGGTCCGAAATCGAAACGCGTCGAAATCCGTTTCCCCGATCCGACCGCGAACCCGTATCTGGCTTTCGCCGCCCTGATGATGGCGGGTCTGGACGGGATTGAGAACAAAATCCACCCGGGCGATCCGATGGACAAGAACCTGTACGACCTGCCCCCCGAGGAATTGAAAGACATTCCGTCCGTCGCCATCGACCTGCGTCAGGCGCTGGACGCGCTGGACGCCGACCGCGCTTTTCTGAAAAAGGGCGACGTGTTCACCGACGATCTGATCGATTCCTATCTGGACGTCAAGCGCGCGGAACTGAAAGAATACGACAGAACGCCGCACCCGCTTGAATACAAAATGTACTATTCGCTGTAAGCGGTGACGTCATGCGCCGCGCCGTTCTGATTTTCGGGCTGTTGTTATGCGGTCTGTCTGTCGGGACGGCGCGGGCGCAAACCCTTTCTTTGGTGCGCGACGACGAAATCGAGCGCGCCGTTTCTTTTTATCTGACGCCTTTGTTCGAAAAGGCGGGACTGGACGCGAAAAACCTGTCCGTCCACCTGGTCAGGGACGATTCCATCAACGCTTTCGCCGCCAAGGGACTGCACGTTTTCGTTCATACGGGACTGTTGACGCGCGCCGACAACGCGCAGGAAATCATCGCGGTGCTGGCGCACGAAACGGGACACATCGCGGGCGGTCACATCGTCCGAATGTACGAAAACATGAAAATCGCGCGGCGAAGCATGCTGTTGTCGATGATTTTGGGCGCGGCGGCGGTCGCGGCGGGCGGCGGCGCGGACGCCGCGGTCGGGGCGGCGGCGGGCGGTTTTTCCTCCATGCGAAGCGTTTTCGCCGCCTACCGGCGCGGCGAGGAAAACGCCGCGGATCAAACCGCCGTCGATTTACTGCGAAAAACGGGGCACGACTTTTCGGGTTTTGAATCGATCATGCGCAAACTGCAATCCCAAGAGGATTGGCAACAGACCGGCGATTTCGCGCTGTGGCGTTCCCACCCCGCCGTCAAAGAACGGCTGGCGGCGATTTTAAACCAAGCCGGCAGAACGCCCCCGATCGCGGACAAAGCGAAAATCGCGCGCGAAAACGCTTTGTTCGACCGCGTGACAGCCAAGCTTTCAGCCTTTTTATCCGATCCTGAAAAAACATACGCGCGCTATCCCGAAACGGACGGCGGTCTGCCCGCCCGCTATGCCCGCGCGATCGCCGATTACCGCGGCGGGCGTTTTAAAGCGGCGCTGGAAAAAACGGACGCGCTGATCGCCGACTATCCGGACGATCCCCATTTTTACGAATTGAAGGGGCAGATTCTGTTTGAGACCGGACGCGCCGCCGACGCCGTCGCCCCCTATGCGAAAGCCGTCGCCTTGCTGCCCGACGCGGTTTTGCCGCGCGCGGGACTGGCGCAGGCGCTGATGGAACGGGGCGACGCGGACGCCCTGCTGCGGGCGCGGAAGGAATTGGCGGCGCTGGAACCCGCCGCGGCTGAAATCCCGCTGATCTGGCGGCTGAAAGCGATCGTTCACGGGCGGCTGGGGCAAAAAAGTCTCGCGGATTGCGCGCTGGCGGAATACGGACTGGCGACCGGCGATTTAAAGCTGGCGCGGACGTTCGCCGAACGCGCCCGCGGCGAATCGGACGAAAACGATCCCGTCCGTCTGCGCGCCGAAGACATCTTGTTTCAGTTGCGCGCGGCGGAAACGAAAAAAAATCCGGCGCGGACAAGATAACTGTTTTAGAAAAACGCTTTTTGTTTTATGATTGACGTCATCTCAACCATAAAAAGGGAAAAGAATATGTTGCGTAAAGTTTTAATCATGGCTTTGTTCGCCGCCGTCGCGACCCCCGCCGGCGCCAACGCGAAAATGTTCCAGTTCGGCATGAACGAAGAGGAAGTCAAACAGGTCGTCAAGGAATACCTGCTGGACAATCCCGAAATCGTCGTTCAGGCGTTGGACAACTATCAGGCGAAAGAACAGGAAGCCAAGAAAAAAGCGTTGGTCGAAAAGCTCGCTTCCAGCCGCAACGCGCTGGAACGCGATCCGTCGACCCCCGTTCTGGGCAATCCCGACGGCGACATCACGATCGTCGAATTTTTCGATTACAACTGCGGCTATTGCAAGCTGATGTTCCCCAAAGTGTGGGAATACGTCCAGAACGACGGCAATATCCGCTGGGTTCTGAAAGACATGCCGTCGCTGAGCAAAACGTCCGACACCGCCGCGCGCGCGGGCTTGGCGGCTGAAAAACAGGGCAAGTACTTTGAAATGCATCAGGCGATGATCACCCACAAAGGTCAACTGACCGACGAAGACATCGTCAAATACGCCAAAGCCGCCGGATTGGACATGAAAAAATTCGAAGCCGACAGAAACGACAAAGCGTTGGACAAAGTCATCAACGCGAACCGCATTCTGGCGACGCGCTTTGATTTCCGCGGCATTCCGAATTTCATCATCGGCGATTTCATTTCGAACGGCGCCATGATGGGCGACGAACTGGATACCAACGTCCGCGCCATTCGCGAAGCCGCCAGCGCGGAAGTCGAATAACGGACGGTCGCGCCGCGATCACGAAAAACGCCGAAGTTTTCTTCGGCGTTTTTTTTGCGGCTTTACTGCTTTGCCGGATCTTTGAACATCGCGACGGCGTTCTGCTTTTGCAACGGATCGGATACGACGACGCCGCCCGCGTTGTAGCCTTCGGCGTTGACAAAGCGGTGCTGCAATTCACGCAGACGGTGTCCGTAGCGGTCGCGCAATTCCAGCGCGGCGGGCTGGACGTGGACGTTATGCACGAAATCGGCGCAATAAACATAGCTGGCGATCGGGAACAAAAACGCCGAACACAAAATATCGCACAACTGCAGCCCCGCCAGATTGTTGCTGTGTCCGAAACACGGCATTTCGACGATGTTCCGGTACAGCGGGCGCAACAGGCGGAATTTCTGCGTAAAAACGGAATGCGACAGATTGATGTTTTTCATATAGTCGCGGCTGTCGGCGACGACGACGCCGTAGTCGTCCCGCTGACGCAAATAGTTGTCGAAATAGGTGTAAATGCTTTGAATCGACGACGTGTAAACCGCTTTGCCGTTGAACGGTTCGCCGGGGACTTTGACCCAGATGCGCCCGACAATGCGGATATCGTACTTGAAAAACAAATCGACAATTCTGTCCAGAAATCCGATGGCGTGTCGCTGGACGCGGTGTCCGCCGCGCATGGCGTTGCGGCGCAGATCCGCGCCCTTGATTTCCGGAATGATGCGGTCCAGAAACTTGTCCGTCGGATAGTTCAGCCCCGGATAATAACGGTATTTCAGTTTGATGAAATCGTGCGTCAGATCGTACAGATCCTCGTGATCGACAAAGATTCCGGCGATCGCCAGAACGGGCTGGTGGTTGCCGTCGTTCGGCAGGGAAATTTCGGGCAGCGCGCCCAAATCCCCCGATTCGTCGATATAGCAAATCTTGACCACGGGCGTCTCCGATACAACTAAGGTCACCGAACGGTGACCCTAGGATTTTACAGCCTTTTCAGGACTGTTATGAAAAAATTACGAATAAAATTCTATCGGACGATTCCGCCGCCGTCAAGTTAAAAAAACGCCGTCTTTAAACCCTTGTTAGAATTTTCGGCGTATTTTTCGTTTTATGAATTGTTTGAAAGCTTTTTATTCGACGCGACCGGCGCCCTGCCCCTATCTGCCCGACAGAAACGAAGCCAAAACGGCGGTCGATTTGAACGGCGAAAACGCGCAAATCTGGGCGAACGCCCTGTCGCGCGCCGGATTCCGCCGGTCGCACGGCGTCTGCTACATTCCGTCGTGTCCCGACTGCCGCGCGTGCGTGTCCGTGCGCGTCCGCGTCGGCGATTTTGCCCCGAACAAAAAACTGCGCAAGACTTTGCGTCAAAACGCGGCGGTCAAATGCCGTTTCCTGCCGAACATCGCCTTTGACGACCACTACGCGCTGTTCCGCCGCTATTTGGACGCGCGGCATCAAAGCAGCGAAATGCGCGAAATGTTTTTCGAAGAATACCGCGCGATGATCGAAGATTCTCCCGTCGCCGCGGAATTGATGGAGCTGTCGGACGAAACGGGCGTCGTCGGCGTGATGCTGACGGACGAAACGGACGACGGATTGTCCGCGGTGTACAGCTTTTTCAATCCCGACCTCCGCCGCCGCAGTCTGGGGACGCTGATGATTCTGCGTTTGATCGAAGCGGCGAAAAAAAGAAACAAGCCCTACGTCTATCTGGGCTATATGATTCGCGGACTGTCCAATATGGCGTACAAGGAAAAATTCGCGCCGCTGGAATACTGCGACCGCGGAAAGTGGACGGATTCATTCCCCGATTAAGTGCAGGACGACGTGGCGGACGTGCGCTCGGTTTCTATGTTCGCACAGATAGACCGCCTGCCACGTTCCCAAAGCGGGACGTCCGTTCGCGACGGGAATGTTCAGGGACACGTTCGTCAAAACGGTTCTGATGTGCGCGGGCATGTCGTCCTTTCCTTCGAACGTGTGGGTGTACAGCGCATTGTCCTGCGGCGCGGCGCGGTCGAACCAGCGCGACAGATCCGCCAAAACGTCCGGATCGGCGTTTTCCTGAATGATCAGTCCCGCCGACGTGTGCTGTAAAAACACGGTCAGCAGTCCCGTTTGAACGCCCGAATTGCGGACGCACCGGACGATCGCAGGCGTGATGTTCGTAAAGCCCGACGGCGTCGATTCGACGTCCAAAGTGAATTGCGCCTGTTTCATTTGTACAGATCCCTTTCGTCGATTTGCTCCGCGCGTTCCCTGTCCAGCAACGGCTTGACGGACGTTGCGTCGACGGGCAGGCTTTTGACCGCGCGGCACGGCGCGACGTATTCGCGCGCGACCCGATAATCCCGCGTTTCGGCGACCAGAACGGACTTGGCCCGCGCCAGATACGGGCGCACGTCGGGGTGGATAAAGTCCAGCAGGACGGACGATTCCGGCGTCCTGTACAACAGCGCGTGTTCGCCGCCGTCGTAAATCAAAACGGGGCTGCGCGGTTCCGTATCCCGCGCGCGCAGGGAAACCATCAGCTCGTTTTCCCCGTTCAAATGAAATTCGTAAAAGGATTCCTGTTCCGCCCTGTCCGCCATAACGCGCCCCCTTCGCCGCCTTTTCCGTTTTGCAAAGTATAGCCCGTTCGAAATCGGCTGACAAGCAAACTTCCCTCTTTTCTAATCGGGCGAGTGTGTTATACTTTGATTTAAATCACTTTTTTATCAGGAGGTTAATCCATGCACCCTTGGCATGACGTCGAATTGGCGGGCAAAGTTCCGCAGTTTGTTCCCGCGGTGATCGAAGTTCCCAAAGGATCGAAATACAAATACGAACTGGACAAGCCCAGCGGATTGATCCGCGTCGACCGCGTTTTGTATTCCAGCGTCCACTATCCCGCGAACTACGGTTTGATTCCCCGCACCTATTGCGAAGACCACGACCCGCTGGACATTCTGGTTTTGGGACAGGAACCCGTGTTTCCGCTGACGATCATGGCGGCGCGCCCCATCGGCGTGATGAAAATGATCGATCAGGGCGAAGCGGACGACAAAATCATCGCCGTCCACGCGGACGATCCCGAATACGCGCACTATTCGTCCATCGACGAACTGCCGCCGCACCGCATGATCGAAGTTCAGCGTTTCTTCGAAGACTATAAAAAACTGGAAAACAAAACCGTCGTCGTCGAAGGATTTTTGGATCAGAACGAGGCGTTCAACGTCATCATGAAAGCCATCGCCGAATATGAAAAAGTCAAGGAAACGCTGACGGGATACGTCAAAAGATAACGCGGTTTCGCAAAAAACAAAGCCCTTTCGACCGAAAGGGCTTTGTTTTTGGTAGGTCCAGAGGGACTCGAACCCACGACCAAGGCGTTATGAGCGCCCCGCTCTAACCGACTGAGCTATGGACCCGTTTGTTAAGATAGCAATCTTTTCCGATTTTTCAACATAAAAAAGAACCCGTCGGCGGGCGGCGGGTTCTCCGGTTCGTTTAAAATCAGCCGTTGTCCAAAAACGACCGCAGCTTTCTGGAACGGCTGGGGTGTTTCAGCTTGCGCAACGCCTTGGCTTCGATCTGGCGAATGCGCTCGCGGGTGACGGAAAACTGCTGTCCGACCTCTTCCAGCGTGTGGTCGGTGTTCATGCCGATGCCGAAACGCATGCGCAAAACGCGTTCTTCGCGCGGGGTCAGGCTGGACAGAACCGCCGTGCAGGTCTGGCGCAGATTCGTCTGAATCGCGGCGTCCAAAGGCTGGACGACGTTGCGGTCTTCGATGAAATCGCCCAGATGGCTGTCCTCCTCGTCGCCGACGGGGGTTTCCAGCGAAATCGGCTCTTTGGCGATTTTCAGCACCTTGCGCACTTTTTCCAGCGGCATGGACAGCTTTTCAGCCAGCTCCTCCGGCGTCGGTTCGCGTCCGATTTCGTGCAGCATCTGGCGGCTGGTGCGCACCAGCTTGTTGATCGTTTCGATCATATGGACGGGAATGCGGATCGTGCGCGCCTGATCCGCGATCGAACGCGTGATCGCCTGACGAATCCACCACGTCGCGTAGGTCGAAAATTTATAGCCGCGGCGGTATTCGAATTTATCGACCGCCTTCATCAGACCGATGTTGCCTTCCTGAATCAGATCCAGAAACTGCAAGCCGCGGTTCGTGTATTTTTTCGCGATCGAAATCACCAGACGCAGGTTCGCTTCGATCATTTCCTTTTTCGCGCGGCTGGCTTCCTGCTCGCCTTTTTTCACCATCGAGCAAACGCGGCGGTATTCGAAAATCGGCATGCCGATTTCTTCGGACATCGCGGTCACGGCGTTTTGAATGTCGGCGATTTCGCGGGCGTATTTTTCGGTAAAGTTTTTCCACGCCTTGCCCGTCGTTTTTTTAATCCAGTTGGAATCGAATTCCGACTGTTTGTAGGCTTCCAGAAAATCCTCGCGCTTGATGCGGCAGCTCAGCGCCATGCGCAGCATTTTGCCTTCCAGCGTCATCAGGCGTTTGTTATAGTCGTTCAGCTGGTCGACCAGTTTTTCGATGCGCACGGGGTTCAGCTGGACGCCTTCCATCAGCCCGACCAGCTCCTGCTTGATTTTTTCAAACTTCTTTTCGGTCGACGCGGGGACGGTTTTGGCGGATTTGACGCACGCCAGCCGCTGATCCTGAACTTTTTTCAATTTCTGATGCAAAGACAAAATCTGGTCGAACTGTTCCAGCACTTTGGGCATCAGGGACTGTTCCATTTGCGCCAGACTGACCGCGGGGGCGTCGTCCTCGGCGGCTTCCTCTTCGTCCTCTTCGGATTCCGCGGTTTCCTCCTCGTCGTCCAGCCCGTCGTCGAAATCGCCGTCCGTTTCGCCGCCGCCATCTTCGTCCTCGGCTGTTTCGCCGTCGTCGTCTTCGTCGTCGAAAGCGTCGCCGCCGGTTTCGTCTTCGGCGCTGAATTCCTCTTCGTCCTCGGTCGCGTTGTCTTTGGCGGCAACCGCTTTGGAAACGGAGGATTCCTCCGCCATGACGGCGGCTGACGGCAGGGACGACGCCAGCGACAGTTCGGGCGTTTCCCCGTCCGAACCGTAGGTCGCGTCCAGATCGATAATGTCGCGCAACAGCATTTTTCCCGAAATCAGGGCGTCGTGCCAGCCGCTCAAAGCCTTGATGGTCAGCGCGCTTTCGCACAGTCCGCCGATCATCAGGTCGCGCCCCGCCTCGATTCGTTTGGCGATGGCGATTTCGCCCTCGCGGGACAGCAGTTCGACCGCGCCCATTTCGCGCAGGTACATGCGAACGGGATCGTCCGTGCGGCTGTTTTCGACTTCGTCAAGCTTGAAACCTTCGTCCTCGTCCGCGCCGTCCTGCGATTCCTCTTCCGCCTCTTCGTTCGCGACGATGTTGACGCCCATGTCGTTAATCATCGCCATGACGTCCTCGATCCGTTCGGACGATTCCTTTTCGGGCGGCAAGGCTTCGTTCAGCTCGTCGTAAGTGATGTAGCCGCGGCTTTTGCCCTTGTTAATCAGCTTTTTGACGGCGGCGCCCAGCGAATCGAGCAACGCGTCGTCCGAGTTTTCCGTCGGATTGATTTCTTCATCGGAAGCGGATGTATTCATAAAACCAGCCTTTACCTTAATTGCGAAAAAGAGCGCACACAAAACCGCCGGAAAATAGAATCCGGTCGATTTTGCATTTATTAAAGTTTTATCCCCGATTTGTCAATAAATAAATCGGAAGTCGACGCCCTTTTACGCCAGCGATTTTTCCTCCGCCAGCAGGGCGGAGTAGCGTTCCCACAGTTCAGCCGCCGCCGTTTCGTCCGCCGCGCCGTCGATTTCGGCGGCGACGCGTTTCAGTTCGTCGCGCAGTTCCTTTTTGCGCATGCCCGTCAACAGCCGCGCGATGTCGTCGCGCACCTCTTGCGGCAGGGGATTTTTGCGTTTCAGCATTTCGATTTCGGCGCCCAAAGCGTCGTAAAGCCACTCCCCGCCGTTTTGTTTCACATGGTCCGCCAGCCGTTCGCGGGTCGCGTCGGGATCGGCGGCTGTCGCGCTCAACAGCATCGCCAGCGCGCCGGACAGCCGTTCGTCGGGGGCGCGCCATTGCGCCAGCTCTTCGGAATAGTCGGCGGCGATGTCCGGATACAGCAGGAAATAAGTCAGCAGCATGCGCGTTTCGTCGCGTTCCGGAACGGGCGCGGGGTGATAGACTTTGATTCGCGGCGAAACGTTTTTAACCCCGAAACGCCCGTTCGCGCCGAATCCGCCCGTTTTGCGCCAGACCTCCCGTCCGCCGTTTTCTTTGTTTTTATAGGGGGACGTCAGTTCCCGCGCGGCGTATTCGAATTCCTGACGGTAATAGCCCTTGACGTCGGGATCGGCGATTTTCGACAGCGTTTCGGCAATGTCTTTGTTCAATCCCGCCTTGCGTTCCGGCGT
Organism: Alphaproteobacteria bacterium UBA6347; assembly: GCA_002440235.1. Classification (GTDB taxonomy): domain Bacteria; phylum Pseudomonadota; class Alphaproteobacteria; order CAAGCB01; family CAG-977; genus UBA11549. The sequence continues at coordinate 6,297 of DJRZ01000073.1, read as the reverse complement.
GTCCAAAGCGCGGTCGGTCGTCAGCGTCTGCCACAGCTGTTTGGACAGCGGACGGTATTGAGTCTTTAAAAACTCCTCCAACGCCGTTTTGCCGTGTTCTTTGATGTATTCGTCGGGGTCGAGGTCGTCGGGCAAAGTGATGAACCGCAGGGAATATCCGGCTTTCAACAGCGGCAGAACCCTGTCGGCGGCGCGCACGGCGGCGCGCTGTCCCGCCCCGTCGCCGTCGAAACAGCACAGCGGTTCGGGCGCGTAACGCCACAGCAGCTGGATCTGCCGTTCGGTCAAAGCCGTTCCCAGCGGCGCGACCGCCCGCCGGATTCCCGCCTGCGCCATCGCGATGACGTCCATATAGCCCTCGACCACGATGATTTCCCGCGTTTTGCGCGCCTGTTCGCCGGACAAGTGCAGGGCGTAAAGGTTGTCGCCCTTTGAAAACACGGGCGTGTCGGGGGAATTCAGGTATTTCGGTTCGCCGTCGTCCATCACGCGCCCGCCGAAAGCGATGATTTTGCCGCGCCGGTCGGCGATCGGAAACATCACGCGGTTGCGGAAATAGTCGTAAAAGGAGTTCGCCTCGCGTTCCGACTTCATGACCAGTCCGGCTTCGACCAGCGTTTCGGGGGCGAATCCCCGCCGTCCCAGTTCGGCTTTCAGGGCGTTTCCGGACGGCGCGAACCCCAGACGGAAGGTCTTGATCGTTTCCTCGGTCAGCCCGCGGCGCTGCAAATAGTAAAGCCCCTCGCGCCCCGCGGGTTTGCGCAGTTGTTCTTCAAAAAAAACGCACGCCGCCTCCAGCGCTTCGGACAAGCCCGTCTTTTTGCGTTCGCGTTCAATGTCCCGATCCGTCGCGCGGGGAATTTCCATGCCCGCCCGACGCGCCAGATACTCGACCGATTCGGGAAAGCTCATTCCCATGATTTTCATGGCGAAATCGAACGCGTTGCCGTGCGCGCCGCACCCGAAACAGTGATAGAACTCCTTTTCGTCGCTGACGGTGAACGACGCCGTCTTTTCGTGATGGAACGGACAGCACCCCCAATATTCGTTTCCGCGCCGCTTCAGCTTGACGACCTGACCGACAAGCTCGACAATCGACGTTCGGGAACGGACTTCCTGAATGAATGACGGGGGGAATACGGGCATTTCGAACCGTTACTTCGCCGCCAGAACCGCCTTGACGGCGACGGACGCCTGACCGAAATCCATCTGTCCGGCGAATTTTTCGCGCAGAACCGCCATGACCTTGCCCATATCCTTCAACCCGGCGGCGCCGGTCGATTTGATCACGTCTTCGACGCAGGATTTGATTTCGGATTCGTCCATCTGCTTGGGCATAAAGGACTGGATAATGTCGATTTCCGCCTGTTCGCCGTCCGCCAGTTCCTGCCGTCCGCCCTTGACGTACAGGGCGATGCTGTCCTTGCGCTGTTTGATCATGGACTGCAGCAGCTGCAAAATGTCGTCGTTGGAAATCGTGCCGTCCTTGCCCGTTCCGCGCGAAGCGATGTCGCGGTCCTTGACCGCCGCCAGAATCAGGCGGATCGTGGATATTTTGTGGGTGTCTTTTTCGATCATCGCCGTTTTCAGGGCGGCTTTCAGCTGTTCGCGCAACATTTCAAAACTCCTTAAAAGGTAAAAAACTTCTGCCATAAAACACCGTTTTTCGATTTTTGGCAAGACGATGTTTTTGATAACGCTTGAAGAAAAAAATCAAGCCCTGTATGATACCCGCAGGAAACGAGAGGACTTTTCCGGAAAAAACGCCGGAAAGGTTGTTTTTTTGTTATTTGGAAGGAATTGGCAAATGCAGAAACTGCCCATGACGAAACGCGGCGCCGAACGCCTGCAAAAAGAATTGAACAACCTGAAAAACGTCGAACGCCCCGCAATCATCGCGGCGATCGCCGAAGCGCGCGAACACGGCGATTTGTCCGAAAACGCCGAATACCACGCCGCCCGCGAAAAGCAGAGCTTTATCGAAGGGCGCATTCAGGAACTGGAATACGCCGTTTCCTGCGCCGAAGTCATCGACACGTCCCTGCTGAAAAACGACGCGATCGTTTTCGGCGCGACCGTCGTTTTGATGAACGAGGACACCAAAGAGGAAAAAACGTATCAGATCGTCGGTCAGTACGAAGCCGATCTGGACCGCGGGCTGATTTCCGTCCTGTCGCCGATGGCGCGCGCCCTGATCGGCAAATCCGAAGGCGACGACGTCCAAATCGCGTCCAAATCCTATGAAATTCTGGAAGTGAAGTACGTCTGACCGATGAACGCCGATAGAAAGGAACTGATCGCGGGGGCTGTCGCTTTTCTGGCGGCGGCGGTCGTCTTTTGCGCCGTCGCGGCGGTCGGCAAAGGCAAAACGTCCGGCGCCTACACGCTGTCGGCGCGGTTCAACCAGACGGAGGGGCTGATCGCCGGCGACGACGTGCGGCTGGCGGGAATCAAGGTCGGACGCGTCGAATCGCTGCGTCTGGACGATTATTACGGCGTGATCGCGACGCTGTCCCTGCCCGAATCGATCCGCCTGCCCGACGACAGCGGCGCGGCGGTTCAGTCAAGCGGTCTGATCGGCGCGAAGTACGTCGAACTGACCCCCGGCGGTTCCGAAGACATGCTGGAAAACGGCGGCTTTATCGAATTCACGCAGGATTCGCCCGATCTGATGGGTCTGCTGGACAAAGTCATCGACATGGCGAAAGCCGACCGCAAAACCGCAACCAAGCAAGAGGTGAAACCATGAAAAAAAGCCCGATCGAAACGGTTTTGGGCGTTATCGTCATCGTCGTCGCGCTGTATTTCGCCCGTTTCGCCGCGGACAAAATCGACGCCCGCCCGATGCGCGGCTATGAAATCACCGCGACCTTTTCGCGTTCCGGCGGACTGGAAAGCGGCAACGATATCCGCATCAGCGGCATCAAGGTCGGATCCGTCGTCGGTCTGGATCTGACGGACGACTACACCGCGCGGGTCACGCTCAGCGTGCGCGAAGACGTCAAACTGCCCGTCGACACGACGGCGGAAATCACGACGGACGGACTGATGGGCGGCGCCTATGTGCGGCTGATCCCCGGCAAATCGGCGGAACGCCTGACCGCCGGCGGGAAAATCGCGAAAACCAAAGACTTCCGTTCTTTGGAAGACGCCGTCGGCGACATCATCTTTTTAGCAACGGGAAAAGAAAACTGAATCCATGAAACGGCATCTTTTGACTTTCGGGCTGGCAAGCCTGCTTTCCTTTCCCCTGCGCGCGGAGGACGTTTCCTACGGACAGGTCGTTCTGCACGGGCTGGATAAAATCACGGGACGGCTGAGCACCATGACGGTGAACGTCGGCGAAAAAACGACGTTCGGCGCGCTGGACGTGTATCCGCGCGTCTGCTTCGCCCACCCGCCCGAAGAAACGCCCGAAAACGCCGCTTTTCTGGACGTCGTCGAACGCAAAGAGGAAGGACAGCTGAAACTGTTTTCGGGCTGGATGTTTTCGTCCTCCCCCGCTTTGTCGGCGATGGAACACCCCGTGTACGACGTTTGGGTCGTGAAATGCGCGGGCGAACCGGCGCCGCCGCCCGTCCCCGAACCGCTGGTTCTGGAAAACCCGATCGAACCGAAGCCCGTCGCGCCGAAACTGAAAATCATGTGGGACGAAGACAGGCAGACCGTCACGGATCTGCCCGACGCGGTCGAAGAAAAACCCGTCGATCCCGAAGATTCCCCGAAAACGGACGAATCCGCCGCGCCGGCTGAAAACGGCGGCGAACCGTCGGAAACGGGCGTTATCCGCATCGAACGGAAAACGCCTGAACCGATTGACGGCGGCGAAACGTCCGACGAAGACCGCGCCCCCGACGAACCGGGGGAATTCAGGCTGATTCCGATTGCGGAACCGGCTGATTCCGCCCCCGACGACGCGCCCGCGGCGGTTTCGCCCTCCCCCGACGACGAAATCGATCCGGAATTTTCCGTTCCGGACGGCGCGGACGTTTCCGAAGACTAGAAAAGGCGGCGAAATGCTTTCGTATCAGCACATTTACCACGCGGGCAATTTGGCGGACGTTCACAAACACGCGTCCCTGTGCGTCGTGTTGCGCCGTTTGACGCAAAAGGACAAACCGCTGACCTATCTGGAAACGCACGCGGGACGCGGCGTCTACGATCTGTCGGGCGCGGAGGCGGCGAAAACGGGCGAAGCGGCGCGCGGATTTTTAAAACTGGCGCAATCGGAAAAGCTGAAAAGCCACCCGTACTTCGCGCTGGAAAAACGGCTGAAATCCGAAGTCGGCAAAAACCTGTACGCCGGTTCCCCCTTTATCGCCGAAGCGTTGCTGCGCCCGACGGACGCCCTGCATTTGATGGAACTGCACCCGCGCGAATATCAGGAACTGTACCGTTTCATGCGCTATCCGAACACGCATCTGCATCACCGCGACGGGTACGAGGGCGGCTTGGCGCTTTGCCCGCCGACGCCCAGACGCGGCGTCATGGTCGTCGACCCCAGTTACGAGGTCAAAACCGAATACGAAAAAGCCGCGCGCTTTTTGCTGAAAGTCCATAAAAAATGGGCGGAAGGCGTTTTGTTCCTATGGTATCCCGTTTTGGACGACGGTTTGCACGCCGCGATGCTGGATATGCTGAAATCCGCGAACCTGCCGAAATTGTACAACGGCGAAGTCCGGTTCAAAGGCGTCAAAGAGGGCATGAAAGGCAGCGGAATCGTCATCGTCAACACTCCCTACGGCGGCGAAAGCGAACTGGACGCGATCAAGGACTGGTTCTGACGCGATCCGTTTTCCGGTTTCAAACGGCTGTTTTCGAATAATACCGTTTTCGCCGGCGCGACGCGCCGGTTTCTTTGCATCGTTTTATAAAAAAGAAGACAAAACGCATTAAAACGGAAAAGTAAAAGCGGTTTAATTCCCTTCAACACGACCGAAAAACCGAAATACGGAAAACAATCTATAAGTCCACCCCCCCCCCCCGAAAAACAAGACAATACTTCAAAAATCCGTCGAAAACGGGCTTTTCCGCAATATTAAAAATAATATTGCAATCCGACTTCCTCTTTGATATATAAAAAAAACGGGGGATAAATCTGAAAAGACCATTCCCCGAAACAATGGGGAGAGGACGGGAACATGCGCGGATCTCAGATGAATCGCCGGACGGATTTGTCCGGATTTTTAAACGGAGGCGACTGATGCCCGCGATATCCGTTTTGTTTCCGACCTACAACACGCGCGAGGAATACCTGCGCGAAGCGATCGAAAGCGTACTGAATCAAACGTTTCGGGATTTCGAATTCATTATTGTGGACGACTGTTCGCCCGATGCGAACGTCGAAAACGTCGTTAAGTCGTACACCGACCCGCGGATTCGCTATTACCGGAACGAAAAAAATCTGGGCATATCGGAAACGCGCAACCGCCTGATCGATCTGGCGGCGGGCGAATATCTGGCGGTCATGGACCACGACGACGTATCGCTGCCCGAACGGTTTGAAAAAGAGGCGGCGTATCTGGACGCGCACCCCGACGTCGGCGTTTTGGGAACGGCGCACATGGAAATCCCGTCGGGGAAAGTGGTTGTTCCGCCGCAGACGAACGCGGAGATCGAGGAACGTCTGATGTTCGACTGCCCGATCATCCATCCGTCGGTGATGATGCGCAAATCGGTGTTGGTTGAAACGGGCGTTCGGTATGACAAGGAATTTTTCCCGACGGAGGATTACAACCTTTACCTGCATCTGATCGGGAAAACGAAGTTTGCGAACCTGCCGGAGGTTTTGTTTCACTACCGCAAACACAAAACGAACACGACGAACAGGGAAACGAAACGGATCCGCGCGATCGAACGGCGGGTGTTCGCGTACCTATCGACGGAACACGCCGATCTGTGGAACAAGGCGCAGCAAAGCCACGTCCGCGTGACGAAAGTGAAAGTGCTGGGCGTTCCGGTGATGAAGGTCAAGCATTTTCAGACGACGACGAAATACTACCTGTTCGGTTGCGTTCCGGTGGCGTCGGTGTATTCCAAGATTACGCAGAAAGCGAGGCTGTGATGAATCCGGTTCACGCGCTTTACCGCTATGTCCGGTTGAAACTGAACAACGCGCTGTGCCGCGTGATGTTCAGCGGGAAACAACCGGCGAAGAAACACTTTCTGTCGGTTTGCGCGATCTTTAAAAACGAAGGGCGGTTTTTAAAGGAATGGCTGGATTACTACCTGCTGGCGGGGGTGGATCATTTTTACCTGTACGACAACGGGTCTGACGACGACGGCGGCGCGGTGCTG
>DJRZ01000032.1:11125-19288 GCA_002440235.1 Alphaproteobacteria bacterium UBA6347 | reverse complement strand
CGCGCGACTGCGAATTGGCGATTGTGGATGACAACGGTGCGGTAAAAGCGCACTATCACGTCCCGTTCGGCGCGGTTGTCGCCGTCAAGGGCGGCGACAAGGTCGTCAAAGGTCAGCGTCTTGCCGAATGGAACGCCTACGTCATTCCGTACTTTATCGACAAGGAAGGCACTGTCCGTTTCGAAAACTTCGTCGACGGCGAAACCGTCCGCGAAATTCGCGACGACGCGACGGGCTTGACGCAGATCCGCGTGATCGAAGCGCACGGAACGTCGAAAAAGGCGCAGATCGTCTTGGAAAAAGACGGATCGTCCGTCGCCGTGTACAACTTGCCGGTCAATTCGACGGTGATGCTGGAAAACGGCGCGGTCGTGAAGCGCGGCGATATTTACGCGACGATTGAAATCGAACGCAAATCGCGCGACATCACCGGTGGTCTGCCCCGCGTGGCGGAATTGTTCGAAGCCCGCAAGCCCAAAGATTGCGCGATCATCGCGGAAATCGACGGCGTTGTGGAATTCGGCAAGGACTACAAAGCCAAACAGCGCATCGTCATTAACGGCGACAAGGGCATTCAGCGCGAATATCTTGTTCCGAAAGGCAAGCTGATTCTGGTTCAAAACGGCGACACCGTCCATCAGGGCGACACGCTGACCGACGGCGCCGAGGATCCGCACGACATCTTGCGCGTCAAGGGGTTGGAAGCCTTCGCCCAGCACATGGTCAAGGAAATTCAAGCCGTCTACCGTCTGCAAGGCGTGAAGATCAACGACAAGCACATCGAAGTCATCACGCGCCAGATGTTGCAGAAACTGGAAGTCACCGACGCCGGCGACACGACGCTGGCGCAGGGCGAACAGGTCGACCAGCTGACACTGGACAAGGAAAACAACAAGGCGATCGCCGCCGGCGGACGTCCCGCGGAAGCGACGCCGATCCTGCTGGGCATCACGAAAGCCAGCTTGCAGACCAATTCGTTCATTTCGGCGGCTTCGTTCCAGGAAACGACGCGCGTTTTGACGGAATCCGCCGTTTCCGGCAGAACGGACGACCTGATCGGATTGAAGGAAAACGTCATCGTCGGTCGTCTGATCCCCGCCGGCACGGGTTCCGTGATCAACCGTCTGCGCGCTTTGGCGGCGCAGCGCGACAAGGAAAATCTGGAACGGCGGGACGAGCCGTCCGCTTTGCCCGTCGCGGAAACCGCGCCCGAAGCGTAATTTTCCGGTCGTTTAACCGCTCAACGCCGAGAGGAGAATTCTCCCCTCGGCGTTTTTGTCGCAAAAAAAACGGACGGACGGCGGACTTTGACCGATTGAAATCGGAAAAAGAATCTGTATAATGAAACAAAAGTTCAAATTTAACCAAGGTGCTTGAAAAATGGATATTAACGAATTGCCCTCTTTGCAGTTTATGGTGAACGAAGCCGGAATGGTTTCTGTGTTTATGCCCGCTTTCGAAGGCGAACCGTCCAATCCCGTCATTACGAAAAAGGACGATTCGACCCTGCATTTTCAGCGTTCCGCCAACGGCGACGTTTTGCTGACCAAAGTCGAACCGGAAGTTATGAAAGCCCTGTCCGGCGTGAAAAAAATGCTGGTGATCGAAGCCAACGTTCTGAAAAGCATCGATATTTTGGACAAAGCGTTGTCCGCGTACATCAAACCCGACGAAAAAGCGCCCGCGGATCAGGAAATCACGGACACGATCGAACGCGCTTACGAAGTCGCCGTCAACGTCTGATTTTTTCAACGGTTTCGAAATCCCCTCGCCGGACGGGCGGGGGGATTTTCGTTTGAGGAGTTTGTAGAAAAAAATTGACAAAAAACGAAAATCGGGATACAAAGATAACAATAAACATTTTACGAAAGGGCTGACTATGCTGTCTTTGAATTCAAACGCCGAAAAAAATTCCGTATGGGACAAACACGTTTTGGACGCGTATCTGGTGGGCGCCGTCGTGTTGATGGACGGTAAAAGCAAAGCCGAAGCCGCTGAAATCGCCGAAAAATACGTTCGCGAAACGGATCGCGGCGGTATCCGCGAATCCGCCGTTGACGCCAAGGCGTCCGAATTGAAAAAAGAAGCCAAACAGTACGGTCTGCGCGAGAAACTGAATTACGCGACCGACGCCGATCACGGTTTGAAGCTGGAAATGGTCGCGATCGGCGCGACGTCCCTGATTGAAGCGATGGCGAAATCCGAATCGATGCCGACGGGACCCGTCGCCTTGGTCGTTCCGAAAAACGCCGTTCGCTACGTCGTCGGTTCGATGGTCAAAGCCGATACGCCCGATAAAAAGGTAAAAGCCGACGAATACGCCGCGATCAAACACGCTCAGTTGGTTTTGAAACAGCTGAAACGTTGCCTTTCGGCGGAATTCAATCCCGACAGAACGCCGAAAAAATCCCTGATGCAGGAAGCCGGAGAGCTGTACGCCCGTTTCGGCAACCCGAGCGGCGGCATGGCTCACAACGACATGCCCGCCGAAAAGCCCGCGGCTGAACCCGCCAAAGCCGAACCCGCGAAAGAGGGTAAAAAATCCCTGTGGCAGGAAGCCGGCGAACTGTACGCTCGTTTCGGCAACCCGAGCGGCGGCATGGCTCACAACGACATGCTCGCCGAAAAGCCCGTTGCCGAACCCGCCAAAGCCGAGCCTGCGAAAGAAGGTAAAAAATCCCTGTGGCAGGAAGCCAAGGAAATGTATGCGGCTTACGGCAATCCTAGCGGCGGCATGGCTCACAACGACGTGCCCGCTGAAAAGCCCGCGGCTGAACCCGCCAAAGCCGAGCCCGCGAAAGAGGGTAAAAAATCTCTGTGGCAGGAAGCCGGCGAACTGTACGCCCGTTTCGGCAACCCGAGCGGCGGCATGGCTCACAACGACGTGCCCGCCGAAAAGCCCGCGACCGAACCCGCCAAAGCCGAGCCCGCGAAAGAGGGTAAAAAATCCCTGTGGCAGGAAGCCAAGGAAATGTATGCGGCTTACGGCAATCCGAGCGGCGGCATGACGCATAAAGACGCGCCGGCGAAAAACGACGCCGTCAACGCTGTTGCCGCGGCGAAACGCGCGCGTCAGGGACGATAATTCAACGCTTTTAAAAAACGGGCGGGTTCGAATCGAATCCGCCCGTTTTTTTTGTTTCAGGCAAGGTTTCCCTCGCTTGATTTTGTAAAAGACGCTCGTCTGTTTCTTTTTTTTATCGGGCGGATAGAAAGCGGGCGGCGTTTCGGGCGCGCCGCCGCCGTTGACGGCGTCGCTTATCTTTGCGGCGGTTCGTCCCGCCGTTCGGAGCGAAAGCTATTTGACCTGTTTGATTTCCTTGATGTCTTCGTTGGAAAAGCGCATGCCCGTCAGCAGACACAGTTCCGTCAGCCCGATGTTCGTGCGCGGCATGTGCATGCCGAACACGCCCGCGCCGGCGAACCGTTTGAAATCCTGCGAATGCAGAGTCCGCATCGGTCCCAGCGTGATCCACGTCTGGTTCGGCAGAATCGTGTATTTCAGCGAACTGTAATATTCCAGCTGACTGCGTCCCAGCGCGGTTTGTTCAATGCGTAAAAAATCCCCCGTCTTGCCCGACAGAATCAGCGACGCGTCGACCAGCCCCAGCGACAGCCCGCAACTGTTGACCGTCGTGTCGTGCTGGGTGTACAGGTCTTCCAGCAGGCGGACGGTCTGCCGCGCGGCGTAATTCACGAAAGCCGGCTGCTGCGTCGTCTGATAGCGCAGATTCGCGGCGACCATGTCCCAGGTGTAGTCTTCCAGTCCTTTCATCGGGCGGGGCGACGACATGAAATAGGCGTCCGTTTCCGACAGCAGTTCCCGCGCTTCCTTGTCGTCGGGGACGATTTGCGTGTAGATCGCCAAAGCCTGCCACGCGAACGGCATGAACGGGCTTTTCCGGGCGGGCGTTTTCAGCGCCTGTCCGGCGTGGTAGACCAGCGCGTCGCGCCATTCCTTTCTGACGCCGGCGAAAGCGTTGTCGCTGGTCGCGTTCCAGTAATACATTTCCGTCATCAGCGCGAACGCGGTCGCGGCGATTTCGGCTTCCAGCCGCTGAATGCGCTGTTTGGCGGGCGTTTTGCGCCGTTCGCGCGCCGCGGCGGGCGCGTTTTTGTCGTAATAAAAGGAAATGACTTTGCCCGGCATGCTGTCGTGAACGACGGACGCGTCCGCGTATCCGCGCAGGGCTTTGGTCGTCGACGCCAGAACGATCGAAGCCAGCTGGGCGTCGATGTTGTTGCGGATCAAAAAGGAATAATACTGTATCAGCGTGTAGCCCGCGCGCGTCTGATGCACGACGTTGTCCCAGTCGGTGTAGTTGCCCGTGATAAAGTCGTATTCGTATTTGAAAAAGCCGTCCGGACGCTGCTGGTTGATTAAAAAATGCGCGGACAGCGACAGATAGTCCAGCACTTTCGACGGCGGCTGAGGCTGCTGGGCGGGGGCTTCCGTCCCTTTGCCGGTTTTGTTTTCGCACGCGGTCAGGGTCAGAAAAACAAGGCAGACGGCGATTAACTTTTTCATCATGGGCGAATCCTTTGCGGCGACCGTTCCAGTTTATAGGCGAACGCGGATAATTCAAAACGAAAAATATCTTTTCGATAACACTTGTTAATCGTTGCGTTATAAGATAAAACCGTTTGAAAGAACCCCTGTCACCTCCGATCAACCGAAGCGGCTCGTCCCATGCGCAAAAAGTTTAAGATATTCAAAGGAATCGGCAACAACGCGTTTGTTCAAACGCTGATGGGGCGGCTGATTTACCTGTATGTTCTGTTCGTTTATAAAACGTCGCGCTGGACGATGGTCAACGTGCGGGACGATTACGTCAAAGGCGACAAGTCCTTTTTGTTCGCGTTCTGGCACGGGCGGACGTTTTCCGACATGTTCCTGATGTGGCGGTACAAACCGGAAAAAAGCGTGTCCGTGCTGACTTCCCTGCACCGCGACGGACGCATCATCGCGTCGGCGATGGAATGGCTGGGGCTGGAAACGGTCAACGGTTCGTCCAAACGCGGCGGCGCGATGGCGGCTTTGGACATCGTCAGAAGACTGCGCAAGCCCGCCAACATCGTCGCGATCGCTCCCGACGGACGCAAGCCGGGGTACGTGATGACGGACGGCGTCGTCCAGCTGGCGAGCAAGGCGCGGCATCAGATCGTCCTGTCGGCTTTTTCCGTCAAACGCGGCAAGGTGCTGAAAACATGGGACAGGTTTCTGGTGCCGTACCCCTTTAACAAAGGGGTGGTGGTCTTTTCCGACCCGATCGACATTCCCGCGGGGCTGGACGCCGCCGGCGTGGAGCGGTGGCGGGCGGATCTGGAACAAAGGCTGATCGGCGTTACGCGCGAAGCCGACCGTCTGGCGGGGTTGAAGCGGAAAATCGATTTTTCGGACAAAGGAAAGGGAACGGCAAAATGAATCTGATGTCTTTATCGCTGTACCGCGCGGCGACCCGCGTCGGCTATCCGCTGATCGCCGCCTATCTGGCGGTGCGCAAAGCCCGCGGCAAAGAGGATCTCGCCCGCTTCGGCGAACGCATGGGGTACGCTTCCGTCCCGCGTCCGGCGGGAAAGCTGGTCTGGCTGCACGGGGCGAGCGTCGGCGAAACGCTGTCGATGCTGCCTTTGATCGATAAAATCAGGGAAACGTATCCCGCCGTGAACATTCTGGTGACGTCGGGAACGGTGACGTCGGCGCAGCTGATGGAAAAACGGCTGGCGGGCAAAGCCGTTCACCAGTACGTCCCCGTCGACTGCATGGCTCAGGCGACGCGGTTCGTCGATCACTGGAAACCCGATCTGGCGCTGTGGTTTGAATCCGAATTCTGGCCGAACCTGCTTTCCGTCATATCGGCGCGCAAAATCCCGCTGGTTCTGCTGAACGGGCGCGTGTCCGACCGTTCTTTGCGCCGTTGGGAAAAAATGCCGAAATTCAGCCGTCAGATTCAAAACATGTTCGTCAAATCGTTCGGACAAACCGAAGAGGACGCCGACCGTTTGCGCCGGATCGGGGCGAAAAACACGGCTTGCGTCGGAAACATCAAATTCGCGGCGGCGCCTTTGCCCGTCGACGAAAACGAATTGAGCCGCCTGCGATCGCAGATCGGCGGCAGACCGTGCTGGACGGCGGGCAGCACCCACGCGGGCGAAGAGGCGCAGGTCGCCGACGTCCACGCGAACGTTAAAAAGAACGTCAAGGGACTGCTGACGGTTTTGGCGCCGCGCCACCCGAACCGCGCCGACGAAATCGAAGCCATGCTGAAACGGTCGGGACTGGTCGTGGCGCGCCGTTCGCGCAAAGAGGACGTCGCCCCCGAAACGGACGTTTATCTGGCGGACACGATCGGGGAAATGGGATTGTTCTACCGGCTGGGCGCCGCGGCGTTCGTCGGCGGATCGCTGGTGCCGTTCGGGGGGCAGAACATCATCGAACCCGCGCGGCTGGGCAAAGCCGTCCTGTGCGGCAAATACATGATGAATTTTCGCGAAATCGCCGCGCGCGCCGAACAGGCGGGCGCGCTGACCGTGGTCGAAGACGACGGCGCGCTGGCGGACGTTCTGACGGATCTGTTGACCGACAAGGTTCTGCTGGATACGAAACAGCGCGACGCGCTGGCTTTCGCGACGGCGGAATCGAACGTGCTGGAACGTTTAATGCCGGAATTGGCGCAATATTTTGAATAGGGGAACGACATGCCTTTGAAATCACCGGATTTTTGGCAAAAGGACAATACATTTTTCGCTAAATTGCTGTCGCCGCTGGGCGGGCTGTACGCGTGGGCGCTGCGCCGCAAACTGGAAAAGACGAAAGCGTACCGTTCTAAAATTCCCGTCGTTTGCGTCGGCAATCTGGTCATGGGCGGCGTCGGCAAAACGCCGCTGGCGGTGTCGATCGCCGAATATTTCAAAATGAACGGTATGCGTCCCGCTTTTCTGACGCGCGGCTACGGCGGCGGGCTGAGCAACATTCTGGTCGATCCGGACAAGCACACCGCCAAAGACACGGGGGACGAGGCGCTGATTTTGGCGCGCGTCGCCCCGACCGTCGTCGACGCCAACCGCGCGCGCGGGGCGAAGCTGGCGGAAAGAATCGGCGCGGACGTGATCATCATGGACGACGGTTTCCAAAACGCCCAGCTGGTCAAGGATCTGTCTTTCGCCGTGTTCGACGGTCGCTACGGTTTCGGCAACGGCAAGGTGTTTCCCGCCGGTCCCCTGCGCGAACCCGTCGAGGACGGATTGCGCCGCGCGGACGCCTTTATCGTCGTCGGCAAGGACAAGGCGGGCGTCAGGGAATGGGTGGACGCGCGTTTCGCGGCTCTGCCTTTTGTCGGCACGCACATCGAACAGGACGTCAAAAAAATCGCCCAGCTGTCCGGCAAAAAGGTTCTGGCGTTCGCGGGCATCGGCTATCCCGACAAATTTTTCGACATGTTGCGCGATTACGGGTGCGACGTGGTCGACACGCAGGCGTTTTCCGACCACTATCCCTATCGGGACGAGGATCTGACCGATCTGATCGCCCGCGCCGAAAAGCTGGACGCCGTGCTGGTCACGACCGCCAAAGACGGCGTGCGCATCGCTCCGCGTTTCAAAGCCGACGTCCAAATCGTCGAAGCCTACATGGTTTGGGACACGCCCGACGCGATGTGCGCCCTTTTGTCCGCTTTGCACAAATAAGGGGCTGACGTGAAAAAGAAAAAAAGATCGCTGAAACGCAGGCTGAAAAGGGCGTTTTTCCTGTGCACCCGGTATCCGCTGGAATTGATCGGCGCGCTGATCTTTTGCTTTTTCTTCCGTCTGCTGCCGCTGGACTGGGCGTCCGGAATCGGCGGTTTTCTGGGACGGCGCATCGGTCCGAAACTGCGGATTTCATGGGTCGCGCGCTATAACCTGATGAAGGCTTTTCCCGAAAAAACACCCGCCGAAATCGACGAAATCGTCGTCGGCATGTGGGACAATCTGGTGCGCACGTTCGTCGAATATCCGCATCTGCGCGTGCTGTCCGTCGATTACGCCGACAGAATCGAGTTCGAAAATTACGAACGGGCGGAAGCTTTGCGCGACGACGGCGTTGCGGGCATTCTGTTTTCGGCGCACATCGGCAACTGGGAAATATCGTCCGTTCTGGGCAACAAGCTGGGCATGTCCCTGCAT
>DJRZ01000032.1:10110-11067 GCA_002440235.1 Alphaproteobacteria bacterium UBA6347 | reverse complement strand
TGTCCCTGCATCGGATCTACCGTTCCGCGAACAACCCCTACGTCGAATGGCTGTTCCGCTATTTCCGCCAGAAAATCCCCGGCGTTCTGGTGCCGAAGGGCGTGAGCGGTTTCCGCCGCATCGTCGAACTGATGCGCGCCAACGGGCATTTCGCTTTGCTGGTCGACCAGAAGATGAACGAGGGAATCGCCGTCGACTTTTTCGGTTACGACGTGATGACGACGCCGTCGATCGCTTCGCTGGTTTTGAAACACGACTATCCCGCCGTTCCCGTCCGTTCCCGCCGGCTGAACGGCGCGCATTACCGTCTGACCGTCGAAGAACCGCTGAAAATCGAAAAAACGGGCGACGCGGCGGAGGACACGCGCCGGTTCATGACCGCCGCGAACCATGTTCTGGAACGCTGGATTCGCGACGACCCCGCTCAATGGCTGTGGGTGCACAAACGCTGGAACGATTCGAAAACCGGCTGGATCAATCTGTACAAACAGCGCCGTTTGTGGAAAAAAGGCGTCAAACCGCAAGCCGTTTTCGACGCCGCGATCAAAGGACGCCGCCCTCGTCCGCGGTCGGCGCAATAAAAGATTTGACCTGTCGGGACAAAAGGTTAAAATCAAAGAACGTTATAACCCTTTTGAATATAAAAGGACAAAGGAATGAGTGACGAAAAAATCGCCGAAGCGATTGAAAAAATGAGCTTTGAAGAGGCTTTGACCGCGCTGGACGACATCGTGCGCCGTTTGGAAACGGGCAAGGTCAAGCTGGACGAAGCCATCGAAATCTATGAAAAAGGGCAGTTGCTGCGCAAACACTGCGAACGCAAACTGTCCGCCGCCCGTTCCAAAATCGATCAGATCACGGCTTCTTTGAACGGGGAAGCCGTCGGATTAACCCCCGTTTCAATGGAGTAAGCCATGTCTAATTTATCCGCCGCCATCAAAGAAACCGCCGCCGAAG
>DJRZ01000032.1:9884-10044 GCA_002440235.1 Alphaproteobacteria bacterium UBA6347 | reverse complement strand
CGCCCGAAAAACGCGTCGTCGAAGCGATGCGCTATTCCGTTTTGGCGGGCGGCAAATGTCTGCGTCCGTTTTTGGTTCTGCAGTGCGCGCAGCTGTTCGGCGTCGAACGGGAAAAGGCTTTGCGCGTCGCGGTCGCGCTGGAAATGGTGCATTGCTATTC
>DJRZ01000032.1:2512-9797 GCA_002440235.1 Alphaproteobacteria bacterium UBA6347 | reverse complement strand
GCCCGCGATGGACAACGACGACATGCGCCGCGGTCAGCCGACCTGCCACAAACGGTTTGACGAAGCGACCGCCATTCTGGCGGGCGACGCGCTGTTGACGCGCGCTTTCGGCGTCGTCGCCGCGGACGAAACGCTGTTCGAACCCGCCGTGCGCTGCCAGCTGATCGCCGAACTGTCCAAAGCCGCCGGCATGAACGGCATGATCGGCGGGCAGATGCTTGACATTCTGGCAGAACAGATGGACGACATGGACATGCCGGGGATTATTCGCTTGCAGCAGATGAAAACGGGACGCCTGTTCGCCTTCGCGTGCGAAGCGGGCGCGATTATGGGCAAGGCGTCCTACGACAACAGGCAGGTTTTGAAAAACTACGCCCGCGACATCGGTCTGGCGTTCCAGATCGCGGACGACATTCTGGACGTCGAAGGCGACGCCGATTCGATGGGCAAGGCGGTGCGCAAGGATTTGGACGCGCACAAAGCGACGTTCATTTCCCTGCTGGGGCTGGAAAAAGCCAAAGAACAGGCGAACGCGCTGTCCTATCAGGCGATCGCGTCGCTGGAATGCTTCGACGACAAAGCCGATCTGTTGCGCGATCTGGCGCGCTACATCGTGGAACGCCGTTCATGAACGCCGTGAACAAAACGGCGGATCGGGAACCGTCCGAAACGGCGGCGGAGGCGTCGCCGCTGCTGGACGCGATTTCCTCCCCCGCCGATTTGCGCAAGCTGCCGATCGACGATCTGCCGCGTCTGGCGCGGGAAATCCGGCGGGAGATCATTCGCGTCGTGTCGAACACGGGCGGACATCTGGGCGCCAGTCTGGGCGTCGTCGAACTGACGATCGCTCTGCACTACGTTTTCAACACGCCCGGCGACAAACTGATCTGGGACGTCGGGCACCAATGCTACGCGCACAAACTGCTGACGGGGCGGCGGGAAAAATTCCACGCCCTGCGGCGGGAAAACGGGCTGTCCGGCTTTACGAAACGCGCCGAAAGCGTGTACGACCCGTTCGGGGCGGGACACAGTTCGACGTCCATATCGGCGGCGGTCGGCATGGCGGCGGGACGCGACATGCGGGGCGGAAAAAACAACGTCATCGGCGTCATCGGCGACGGGTCGATGAGCGCGGGCATGGCGTTCGAAGCGCTGAACAACGCGGGATCCAAAAATTCGCGTCTGGTCGTGATTTTGAACGACAACGACATGTCGATCGCGCGTCCCGTCGGGGCGCTGAGCCACCACTTGTCGCATTTGATTTCGTCGAAACCCTACATGACTTTGCGTCAGGTGGCTTTGGACATGGCGGCGCGTCTGCCGCAGTTCGTCAAGGAAACCGCGCTGAAAGCCGAACGCCACGCCAAAGGGTTCGTCACGGGCGGCACGCTGTTCGAAGAACTGGGCTTTTATTACGTCGGACCGATCGACGGGCACAGTTTCGACCAGCTGATTCCGATTCTGACGAACATTCGCAACGCGCCCGAAGACTATCCCATTCTGGTGCACGTCGTGACGCACAAGGGCAAGGGATACGCGCCCGCCGAAAAATCGCCGTCGAAATATCACGGCGTGACGGGGTTCGACATCGAAACGGGCGAGTTTCAGCCGAAAAAATGCACGCGTCCGACCTTTACGCAGGTGTTTTCCGACACGATCGTCGCGCTGGCGGAACGGGACGAAAAAATCGCGGCGATCACGGCGGCGATGCCGTCGGGAACGGGGCTGGACGCGTTCGCGGAAAAATTCCCCGACCGCTTTTTCGACGTCGGAATCGCCGAACAGCACGCCGTGACGTTCGCCGCCGGACTGGCGTGCGAGGGGGTAAAGCCTTTCGTCGCGCTGTATTCCAGCTTTTTACAGCGCGCCTATGATCAGGTGCTGCACGACGTCGCTTTGCAGAAACTGCCCGTGCGGTTCGCGATCGACAGGGCGGGATTCGTCGGCGAAGACGGCGCGACGCATCACGGCGCGTTCGATCTGGCGATGCTTTGCCCGATTCCGAACATGATCGTGATGGCGCCGTCGGATCAGGCGGAACTGCAAAGAATGCTGGTTACGATGGCGCAAATCGACGACGCGCCGTCCGCCGTGCGCTATCCGCGCGGGGCAGGAATCCTGCCCGACATGCCCGACTGTTTCGAACCGCTGGAAATCGGACGGGGGCGCATCGCGCGCGAGGGAAACCGCGTTGCGATCCTCAGTCTGGGGGCGCGGCTGGACGCCTGTTTGAACGCCGCCGACATGCTGGCTCTGGAAGGAATCTCCGCCACCGTCGCGGACGCCCGTTTCGCCAAGCCGTTCGACGAAAAGCTGTTGCGCGAACTGGTCGAGGGGCATCAGGCTCTGGCGGTCGTCGAAGAGGGCGTGCAGGGCGGTTTCGGATCGTCCGTCATGGCTTGGCTGGCGAACAACGGTTTGCTGGAAAAAACGAAAGTGCGCTTTTTGACGATGCCCGACGCGTTCGTCGAACAGGCGAGCATGGAAAGCCAGTACGCGCGCGCCGGGCTGGACGCGCGGTCGATCGCGAACGCCGTCGCCGCGATGGTGAAGCCGGCATGAAAAAACGCGCGGACGTTCTGCTGGTCGAACAGGGATTGGCTGAAAACGCCGTCAAAGCGGGGGCTTTGATTATGGCGGGCGCGGTTTTGGCGGGGACGAAGCGAATCGACCACGCGGGCGATCTGCTGAAACCCGACACCGTTTTGACGGTCAGGGGCAAGGCGTTCCCGTGGGTGTCGCGCGGCGGTTTGAAGCTGGTCAAGGGGCTGGACGAATCGGGAATCGACCCGACGGGGTTCGTTTGCGTCGACGTCGGGTGTTCGACGGGCGGCTTTACCGATGTTTTGCTGACGCGCGGGGCGGCGAAAGTGTACGCCGTCGACGTCGGCTACGGGCAGTTCGCGCAGAAATTGCGGGTCGATCCGCGCGTGGTTTTGCTGGAACGCACGAACGCGCGCCATTTGACGGACGAAAAAATTCCCGAACCCGTCGATTTGATCGTGTGCGACGCCAGCTTTATCCGGCTGGAAAACGTGTTGCCCGCCGCTTTGGGGTTCGCAAAAAAATCGGGCGCGCATTTGATCGCGCTGATCAAGCCGCAGTTCGAAGTCGAACGCGGACAGGTCGGCGAAAACGGCGTCGTGCGCGATCCCGAACTGCACCGAGCGGTGTGCGGACGCGTCCGCGAATGGCTGGATTCGCTGGCGGGCTGGACGGTGCGGGGCGTTTGCCAAAGCCCGATCAAGGGACCCGAGGGCAACGTCGAATTTTTGATTTACGCCGATTACGCCGGCGAATGACGCGCCGGATCGACACTTTTCCTTAATCTTTGGACGCTATGATGCGAACCGTGTATGTCTGCGAAAGGGATAACGGCGATGCGTGTCTATCGGAAATCGAATTGTTTTAAAGCCTGCCTGATGATTTCGACGGCACTGACGGCGGCGTTCGCGCCGGTTTTTCCCGCGCGGGCGGATACGGTCGTCGATTCCCGGCTGGCGAAAAGCAGAATCGACGACGGAACGAAATACATTTTGAGCGGCGGCACGTGGAACGGAAGCACTTCCTGGGACATCGGCGGCGACGGGTGGGCTGAGAACGAATCCGCCAATCCCGGCAAAAACAACAGCGCGTACCCGAATTCAACATTCCCAAAAGGCATTTATCAGTCTGACAACACCGGCATGGTCATTTCGAACGCCACGGGAAAGCCGGAGTTCGTGTTTGACGGCGGCGTGATCTGGGACGATTCCGCGTACGGAAGCTTTACGGGAACCATGCGGCTGAACAACGGAACTCTTGTCGGCGGAACGGCGGCGGGCGGGGACTTTTCCATCAATTCGGGCGTGTTCCGCGGCGCGATCGACATACGCAAGGGCAATTCGATCGACACCGTTTGGACGAAAGACGGGGAAACCGTCAGCGACAAAGAATACGTCATCGCGTCCAAAGGCAATCTGAACATTTACGGCGGCGAATTTTACGCGACGGAAAATTCTCAAATTCTGATGTACAAAGGCAACACGGGAACGGTCAACGTCGGCGGCAGCACGCAGTGGAAAATTTCCGCCGGTAAGACGATGACCGTGAACGCCGGCGGGCACGAAATCAACATCACGGGCGGTCAGTTCGATCTGGCGGCGGGCGGCACGCTGGTGTTTTCCGGCGGGACGGGGGCTCTGACGAAATCGAATTCGACGCAGTCCTTTACGGGCAGCGGGACTTTGGAGCTGGATTTTTCGGAGTTCAGCATCAATTCGGCGATGAATTTTGAAAACGGCGGAATAAGGTTCACGGGCGTGAACGGCGCACTGAACCTGACCAACGGCGACGTGATCGTGTCGCGTTTCGAAATCGCCAATTCGGCGTCCCTGAACATTTCCGAAAAAGCCAGACTGGCCATCAAAAGCGATCTGGTCATCGACGGCAACCTGTCGGGCAAGGGCGAACTGATTCTGTCGGACAAAGCCAACGCCCGATTCGGCAAACTGGACGGCTTCGGCACGATTACGCTGGGATCGGGGACGCTGACGTTCACGGATTTCACATCGGAAGACGCTACCGTGTCGCTGGAGGTGCTGAACGGCACGCAGAAAGAGGACAGCGACGCCGGTACGATCAACATCAACGCGAACATGCGGTTCGGCACGGTCAATCTGGGATATTCGACGCTGTATTTGAACGAAGGCATGGAAATCGTCGACGCGCTGAATTTCGACCACGGCACGATCGTTTTTATGCAAAACGACACGCCGCTGACCCTGCAAAGTTCGGCGACGCTGTGGAACACGTCGACCATCGTGACGGATTCTTCGGTCGTCGCGGGCGCGACGGAGGGGACGGTGACGATCAAAGACGGCAAAACCCTGACGTTCGCCGACGAAACGGACGAAAACGGCAACAAAACCGATCCGGACAGGTATTTTGAAAGCAAGGGGCTGACGGTCGCCGTCGAAGACGGGGCGAACGCCGTGTTCGCCGCCGAAAAAACGACGTTCAAAACGCTGACGGCGACGAACGGCAAGGCGTCGGTCGACAGCGGCGAATTGAACGTCGAAACGGTGCGCGTCGGCGACCAGAACCTGAACGGGGATTTCGTCGTCGCGGCGGGCGCGACCGCGAACGTGTCCGACACGTTCAACGCGAAAGTCGGCGCGACGGTGCAAATCGACGGGCTGCTGGACGTCGCGACGCTGAACACTTACGGAAATTCGGACGGCAAGGCGGCGACCCTGACGGGTTCGGGGACGATCAACGTCACCAAACTGGCTAATCTGGCGGGCGGCATTTCCGGACTGGGACTGCTGTCGGTTGCGGGGACGGACGCCGATCGGGCGGAGGTGAACTTCAACAGCACCAAATCCAACACGCTGGGAAAGATGCAGGTCAAATACGGAACCGTCAACATCAGCAGCGGCGAACTGACGATCGATTCGCTGGCGATGGACAACGGCGTCATCAATCTGGCGGAGGAAGACGCGGTGCTGGCTTTGCGCCAGTCGCCCAGCAGCGACGGCAGCATCGTCGGCAACAACAACTCCATTTCCGGCAAAGGCACGCTGAAGTTGCTGAACGACACGTCGATCAGCTTCGGCGGCGGAACGGACGGCACGATCAAATATCTGGGCGGGCTGAACATCGGCGCGGGAACGGCGACCATCACGTCCGGAACGACGCTGGGCAGCGTCAAGTTTTCGGGCGCGGGCGGCACGCTGAGCATCGCCGACGGCGCGATCCTGACGCTGAGCGACGACGGCGGCGTTTCCTGCACGCGTTCGGACAACTGCCGCATTCGGACCGGCGCGAACAAACTGGTCGGCAAAGGCACGCTGAATCTGGTGAACGGCGACGGATCGTCGTTCGGCGGCGAAACGGACATCGCGGCGATCAATTTCGGCGCGGCGGGCGGAACGATGACGTTCGATTATTCCGGAACGTCGAACGTCGGAAAGCTGACCGTGAACGCGGCGGGCGCGAACATCGTCGTCAACGGCGGCACGCTGAGCCTGACCGACAGTTTCGGCAACGCGAACACGACCGTTTCGGGAACGGGAACGCTGGCTGTCGCCGGCGACGCGGCGTTTTCGACGGGAACGGGGCGGCTGTCCAATTTGAAAATCGGCGCGGGGACGGTTTCCGCCGGCGGCGATTCCAAATTCGGCAACATTTCCTACGCGGGCGCGGACGGCGCGCTGGAAATCGGCAAGACGGCGACGGTTTCGGGAAACATCACCGTCGGCGCGGACAATAAAATTTCGGGCGGCGAACTGATCGTCAGCGGAACGGGCGCGTCGGGAACGTTTGGGTCGGGACTGGAAAATCTGAACAAGCTGACCGGCGACGGCGGCGCCGTTCTGAACATCAACGCGTCGACCAAGATCGGGACTTCCGGCGGGGGATTGAGCTTGAAAAACAACGCGTCGGCGGTTGTCGCTTCGGGCGTCGTTTTGTCCGTCGGCGGCGATTTGGGCGATTCGGCTTCCGATTCGTTCGTTCGGGGCGACGGCACGCTGAACCT
This sequence comes from Alphaproteobacteria bacterium UBA6347, assembly GCA_002440235.1. Classification (GTDB taxonomy): domain Bacteria; phylum Pseudomonadota; class Alphaproteobacteria; order CAAGCB01; family CAG-977; genus UBA11549. The sequence continues at coordinate 3,277 of DJRZ01000032.1, read as the reverse complement.
GTTTGACGACGCGCAGGTTTGGGCGTCGCTGGACGGGTTGAAAAACCTGACGGTGACGGGCGGAACGGCGACGCTGAACAAAACGTCGAACATCGCCGGCGGCGTCGAAGTCGCGAACGGCGCGACTTTGATTTTCGCGGGCGGGACGATTAAAAACAAGGCGGCCGTCGGCGGCACTTTGCAAATCAACGCGGACACGGTTTTGCCGACCGTTTCGTTCGAAACGGGCAAGGGCGAACTGGCGATTTCGAAAAACACGACCGTGTCCGTCACAAACGACATCACCGTCGGCGCGGGCAGCAAGCTGACGGCTCTGGGAACCGTCGGCGCGGGCGAAACGGCGGGGACGCTGCGGCTGGTCGGCAACGCGAACGCGACCTTTGCCATGAACGATTCGGACAATTTCGCCGGACGGGTCATCATCGGGGGGGGGACGGCGACCGTGAACACGAACGCCGCGTTCGGACTGATCGCTTTCGACGACGATCGGGGCGGCACGCTGAACATCGCGGACGGCAAGATGCTGACGGTCGGCACGATTACCACCGACGGCGCGAACGCCATTACGGGCGCGGGCACGCTGAACCTGACGGGAAAGGGATCGGCGTTCAAAGCCCCCTTGTCCGGATTGGGGACGCTGCAGATTTCCGGCGGTTCGGCGGAGTTTTACAACGACATTCGCATCGACAGGCTGGCGTTCAACAACGGCGGCGAAGTCAGGCTGATCGAAGGCATGACGATGACCGTGACCGACATGACGCAAAG
>DJRZ01000032.1:0-2472 GCA_002440235.1 Alphaproteobacteria bacterium UBA6347 | reverse complement strand
GTCGAACGCCGGACTGGTGTACGGGGACGGGGCTTTTGCCGCTGGAACGGGAAACATTCAGTTTTCGACGGGCGGCAAACGGCTCGCCAAAGCGACGATCGGGTCGGGAACGCTGAACTTTATCGGCGATTCGACCGTCGGATCGCTGAATTATTCGTCGGTCGAAGGCACGATCAACATCGCCGACAACGTCACGGTTTCCGTCGGATCGGACTTTTCCGGCATCGGCATTCTGACCGGCGGCGAAAGCGCGGCTCTGCACCTGTCGGGATCCGCGAACGCCGTGTTCAACAAAGCGAACGGTTACAAAGGAAAAATCGGCGCGGACAGCGGGGCGTTGTCCTTTATGTCGACGACCGCTTTTTCGGAACTGACTTTGGAAAGCGCGTCGGCGACGTTTTACGACAAAGCCGACATCGGTCTGGTGTCCGTCAAAGACGGATCGTCCCTGTTCAAACTGGAGGCGGACATCGACACGCTGAACATCACGGGAAGCGGTTCCGTCAAATTCAACAGCGCCGCGGCGCTGAACAAAATGGACGTCGGCGCGGGGACGGTTGTTTTTGCCAAAGACGCGAGTCTGAAAACGGGCGGCAGCGTCGGAACGTCCGGCGGCGCGGGCGGCGTTCTGGATCTGGGCGTCAACACGCTGACGGTCGGTTCGGGCAATCTGGTTCTGAACGACAATTCACGCTTGAAGCTGACAATTTCCCGCGACGCGACCGATGTCGACGGCAACGTCCAAAGCACGGGGTACGGCAAAATCGTGATGTCGTCGAACAGCAAGTTGGATATCCGTTCGAACGTCCTGATGGATCTGACCGTCGACTACGGTCTGCACACGGCGAAAGACGGGTCGGTGTTCCGGTTGGTTTCGGGCGATCGCACGGGCGAATTCGTTTTCGAAAACAACCGTTACAGTCTGGTCAAGGCGGATTGCGACGCCGGCACGGGCATGTGCTACAAACTGACGCAGACGTCGTCGGGCGGCGAGGTTGCCGAAAAGGAATCCGCCAACAAAAACCAGATTTCCGCGGCGGAAGCCTTTTTGGACGGCGAACTGTTCACCGCCGGCACAAAGATCTACGACGTCGCCGAACATCTGGACGCGCTGTCGCAGTCGACGTCCAAACGCCACGCGTATCTGGGCGCGCTGACGGCGGTCGCGCCCGACGTTTCGGGGGCGATGACCAATCAGCCGATGGCTCTGCATTCCAAAATTTCGGGGACTTTGGCGGGGCGTCTGAACGGGCTGATGGCGAACATGGGCGACGAATCGCCGATGTATCGGGACATTCAGAAAATGTACGGCTACGGTCGTTCCGGCGGTTCGCCGTACCGTTCCCGCTTTATGCGCACCGAAGATTACTACCGCCGCGCGGGCTATTACGACATGGAGGACAAACCCGTCACCCGTCAGCGTCCCGCCTACCGCCGCAGCGCCGTTCCGAACAGCGTTGAAGAGGTCGAAGCGCGCGCCGAACGCAAACGCTGGGCAAAACGCCGCCCGTCCTATTCGACGCCCAAACAGTTCGGCGCGTGGGCGCAGGCGTACTACAACACGGCGGAATATCTGTCCGCGAACAAACCAGACGGATTTTCGAACGACACGAACGGCGTCGCTTTCGGCGCGGACGTGCAGCTGTTCAACGTCTTCGCGCTGGGCGCCGGCTACGCCAAAACGACGACGACGGTCGACACGATGCAGCGTTCCACGGACGTTGGCGGCAATTCGTATTTTGTCTACGGCATGTACAAACCGTCCGACTGGTTCGTCAGCGGCGTTTTGAACATGACCAAACTGACCTACGAGGAAACGAAAGACCTGTCGGGCATGACGCTGACGGACGGTTACGACGGTTCGTCGTTCGGGGCGTCCGTGATGTTCGGCAAGGATTTGAAAACGTGGACGCCGTCCGTCGGACTGCGCTACGTCGCCGCCGACCGCGACGCGCATACGGACGAAATCGGGCAGGAAATAGGATCGGTTTCCGCGAAAACGACGACTTTGGTTTTCGAAGCCAGATCCGAAGCCGATTTTGCCAAAAACGTCAATTCGTACTGGCACAGGGAACTGGGCGCGGCGCTGACCTATGATTTGTCGTCGTCGTCCGAAAGCGCGACCGTCCGTTTGCCCAACGGCAGCGACTACACCGTTTCGGGCGAAACGATGGATCCCGTCGGCGTCGAACTGGGGGCATCGCTGGCGTTCATCTGCGGCGAACATGTCGACGTTTCCGCCGGATACAATCTGGAATGGCGCCCGGACTATCTGTCGCACACGCTTACGGCGACATTCCGGTACGCGTTCTGACGTCCGGAACGCATGATGCGAAAAACGCTTTCGCGGCGGACGCGAAAGCGTTTTTTGCTTGTTTTGGACAAAAACAGCGGCTATTATGGTGAAAATTTTAACGAAAACCGAATTGCGGCAGGAACGAAAAATGTCCGAAAACGAACCCAAAGTCAAAT
>DJRZ01000012.1:27750-27876 GCA_002440235.1 Alphaproteobacteria bacterium UBA6347 | reverse complement strand
GCAATCCAAGTGAATCCGCCGCGAATGTTCAGTCCTAACCGTCAGGACTCAGTCCGCCGACGTCGCCAATGGACTGCTTCGCTCCGCTCGCAGTTTCGATTCTGCTTCTATCGAAATTGCGAGGAG
>DJRZ01000012.1:0-27607 GCA_002440235.1 Alphaproteobacteria bacterium UBA6347 | reverse complement strand
AGTGGTTTGTATTGCCGCCGCCGCCAATGGACTGCCGCGCCCCTGTCGGGGCTCGCAGTTGCGATTCAACTCTATCGAAACCGCAAAGAGGAAAAAGCATACAAAAAAGAACCGGCGGAAAATCCGTCGGTTCTTTTGCAATTCGGAAAAACCGATTAACGATATTCCCATTTGACTTTACCGGAAGCGGAAGTGGCACCGCATTCGGAAACGGCGTCGGCGACGCTGATGGGCAATTCTTTCTGAGCTGAGCCTTTGTTGGAAGGCCAGCGGTGCTGAACGCTGTTAATCGACATGGAACCCAAGCCCGAAGATTCGTCCGCGCCCCAGTCGGCGGTCGCGATCTTGACGCACGCTTCGGGGGTCAGGTTGGTGTATTCGATCGTGAACGAACGGTTCGTGCCGAACGACGTTCCCAGACCGAAAATGATGTCGCCGCCAAACGGGTTGATGCCTTTGGAACCGGAACCCGTGTAGGTTTCCGTCGTCAGAATGCCGACGCTGTTCGCCGTCTGGGCGTTCAGCGCGGAATACGTACGGGAAGACGCGTACAGGGTGCGCATGTTGGTGATGATGGTTTGGACCTGGTCCATCGCCTTCGTCACTTTGAATTTGGACATAGCCTGAGAGTAGCCGGCGATACCACCGACGGACAGAACGCCGACGATCGCCAGAACGCCCAGCATTTCGACCATTGAACGGCCGGATTCGTTGGAATGAATGTGTTTCATTGCAGTTCTCCTTTGTTAATCTATAATTTCAGGTTATGCCCGAAACGCAGATTAAACAATTCTGCAATTATTCATAGAATTTGCCGTCGGATATATATGATATATGAAGAAAGTCATATATCGGGGCTATTTTCCGCCGATAACGCCGTCGCGTATCGTCAGATTTTGTTCCGAACCGATGTCGCGCAGACTGAAATCGACGACTTCGACCGTGCAGTCGGCGCACAGGTCGACGATCGTACCGTTCGGTTCGATGACGACGCGGAACGCCGTGCCGTCCTGTTGCGTAACGTCCAAAGTGTACGGCGCGGCGTCCGTGTTTTTAATCGTCGCGGCGGGCGCGGAAACTGTCGAAAATGCGGTCGTCAAAGCCGTCAGCAAAAAAATCTTTTTCATTTTCAACCTCTTTGGGCTATTCAATCTATTAAATCATATCAAAACGATTCGTTTTTAGAAAGGGGATTTGATGACAAAATCCGGCTTGTTTCGAAAAAAATATTTTCCGGACGTTTCCGCGACCGATTGGAACGATTGGCGCTGGCAGTTGAAAAACCGGCTGACGACGGTTGATCAAATCGGGCGCGTCCTGCCGCTGAGCGACGAGGAAAAAAAGCTGATGACGGAAAAGGGGGCTTTCCCCGTCGCGGTGACGCCGTATTACGCTTCACTGCTGGCGGATTCGCCGTTGCGCAAAACAATGCTGCCGTCCGCCGCCGAAAAATTGGTCGGCGTCGGCGAAACGCCCGATCCGCTGGGCGAAGAACCGTGCATGGTCGCGCCGGGGCTGGTGCATCGCTATCCCGACCGCGTGCTGTTTTTAACGATGCAGTATTGTTCCGCGTACTGCCGCTATTGCACGCGTTCCCGTCTGGTCGGGCGTCCGTCGCGGGGCGGCTTGCCGATGCGGGAACGTTGGGAACGGGCGTTCGCCTACATCGAATCGCATTCCGAAGTCCGCGACGTTCTGGTGTCCGGCGGCGACCCGTTGACGATGAGCGACGAGGTGCTGGAATATTTGCTGGCGCGTCTGCGGGCGATCAAGCATGTCGAAATGATTCGAATCGGATCGAAAGTCCCCGTCGTTCTGCCGATGCGAATCACGCCGAAGCTGGTGAAGATGATTCGCAAGTACAATCCCGTTTATTTCAGCCTGCACTTCACGCACCCCGACGAACTGACGCCGGAAACGAACCGGGCGTGCGAACGCGTCGCCGACGCCGGTCTGCCGATGGGATCGCAGACCGTTTTGCTCAAAGGCGTGAACGACGACGCGGACACGCTGAAACGGCTGATGCACGGATTATTGAAAGTCCGCGTGCGTCCGTATTACCTGTTTCAATGCGACCCGATAGCGGGATCGATGCATTTCCGCGTTCCGGTCGCCAAAGGGCTGGAGCTGATCAACGACCTGCGCGGCTATACGTCGGGATACGCTGTGCCGACCTACGCCATCGACATTCCGGGCGGCGGCGGCAAGATCATCATGCAGGATCAGCGGTGCGTCGGGCGCGACGGCGACTTTTTGCTACTGAAAAACTTTCAGGGCGAGATCTGGCGTTATCCCGATCCCGTCGAAAAATAAAGAAAAACCCGTCCGGTTGATTTCGGGCGGGTTTCGATTTTTCTAATCCAGCACTTTGTCCAGAAAATAGGGCAGCTGTTTTTGCCACCAGTCCCAATCGTGGTTGACGTCCTTGCCCCACACGTCGACAAACGCCGGAATGTGTTTTTCCTCCAGAATTTGTTTCAGGCGCAGAGTGTCTTCAATCATCGGATCCTCCCACGCGCCCTGACCGACGCAGAACACCAGCCGCGCGCGGCGCATTCGGTTCAGGTAATCCTCGTCCGTCACGTCGGGCAGGAAATAGATCGGGCAGTTGTGATAGACCGTGTCGTCCATGTAATCGCCCAGAAAATATTTGGACGAATACAGTCCGCTGAGCGCGATGACCGAATCGATCAGATCGGGGCGGCGGAAAAAAGTGTTCGCGCTGTGCGTCGCGCCCATGGAACACCCCGTCGCCAGAATGCCGATCTCTTTCCCGCCGTTGGCGTCGCGGCTGATTTCCTTGATCCGCGGAACGAACTCTTCAACCGTATAGTTGAAGTAGCGTTCCTGCATCTGCATATTGTCATAGGGATTGCCGCCCTTGTTTTCCCAGCTTTCCCAGTCGATGCCGTCGATGCAGAACAGCTGAATCCGCCCGTCGTCGATATAGGGGGCGCAAACGTTCACCATGCCGTGGTGTTCGTAATGCCAAAACCGACCGCAACCGGGGGGAAAAACCAGCACCGGCTTTCCCGCGTGACCGTAGACTTTGAATTCCATGTCGCGGTCGAGGCAAAAGGAGTATTCTTTGAAATATTCTTCTTTCATGCAAAGTCCCTTTACACGCGCGCGTTGATCGCGTCGATGATTTCGTTGATTTCGTCCAACGTGTCGGCGTACAGCAAATAGACGTAATCGCCCATCGCCCGCGCGGTGATGCCTTCGATCGGCATGTGTTCCATGATGTGGTCGCCGTATTTCGACAAAATCGCCTCGTGCGTGTACAAGTAGTTGAAGCGGTGTTTGCGGCTGGCGAAAGCGGCGAAGCGTTTTTGCGACATGTCGCCTTCGGGCTTGCCCTTGATCAGCGTGTCCGCCCAGACTTTGTAAATGTTGACGTCGTGGGACGCTTCGTACAGTTCTGTGATCATGCCGCCGGGCGGACGCATGTTGACTTCCAAAGCCATGACTTTGGTTTTGCCGGTCTTTTTGTCCGTCGTGCGGAAAAATTCGAAATGGAAAAACGTGTCCTTGATGCCGTAGGCCTTGACGATCGCCGTGCCGGCTTTGCGAATGTCCGCCGCCATTTCGGGTTCGGTGTGGTACATGATGCAGTCGTCGTTCACGACCGTGTCCATCAGGGACTGGTGATAAATCTGGCTGGCGCAGAAAACGATGTCGCCGTTGCGGTCGGTGATGCCGTCGAACGTTTCGACGTGTCCGTCGATGAACGTTTCCATAATATACTGCACATCGGGCTTTTGCGCGAAAAAGTCAGCCATTTCGCTTTCGTTGCGCAGGGTGTAGGTGTCGCACGCGCCGACGCCGTCGTCGGGTTTGACGACGACGGGAAACCCGTGCTTGTCCGTAAAGGTTTTACCGTCCGCGAACGTCGCGGGCAGGCAGTATTCGGCGCAGTCGACCCCCGCCTTTTTGAAAAAGGCTTTCATTCTGGATTTTTGTTTGTGATCCATGATTTCGGGGTATTTGATGCCGTCGATGTTAAAGTCGGTGCGCAGTTTCGCTTCGGTGATCAGCCAAAATTCGTTGTTGGATCGAATGCTGTCGATTTTGCCGTGGTGGTGGATCAGGCACGCCGTCGCGCGGTAGACTTGATCGTAGTCCTGCAAATTGTCGACGCGGTAGTATTCGGTCAGCGCGTCCTTTAATTCGGGTTGCAGGGAATCGTAATCGGAATCGCCGATTCCCAAGACGTTGACGCCGTCTTCTTTCAAATAACGGCAGAATTTCCACCCGTAGGTCGGAAAATTCGGTGAAAAGTAAAGAAAATTCATCTGTCAAAGTGTCCTAAACGGATTTTAAGTCAAGGGCTCGCCCTTCTTTAAAAAAGTGGCAAGCCCCGACCCCGTTGTCAATAAAAAAGTGTCGCGGCGGTTTAATCCGTCCAATCGTTGAAACGGATTTTGTGTTCGTCGAAACGGTCTTCCTGTTTCGCTGGGGCGGCGGGGTGTCCCGCGACGATCAGCGATTGCACTTTGATGTCCGCGGGAATGCCGCAAACCCGTTTCACGACGTCTTCGCGGTCGGCGTGCGGATACATGCCGATCCACACCGCGCCCAGTCCTTTGGCATGGCAAGCCAGCAGAATGTTCTGCGTCGCCGCCGCGCAGTCCTGATCCCAGTAATCGGGCGACGCCGCGCGGGAAAGATCCGCGCAGACAGCCACCGCGAACGCCGCCGATTTCGCCATCGGCGCCGTTTTCAGCTCTTCGCCCAGACGTTTCAGCTTTTCGCGGTCGGTTACGGCGACAAATTCCCAAATCAGCTGGTGGCGCGCGCTGGGCGCGTACATTCCCGCCGTAACGATGTCGCGAATGTCCGAATCCGAAACGGCTTGATCCGTGTATTGGCGCACGCTGCGGCGCGTCAGCAGTCCCTGCATCAATTCCATGGGCTTTTCCTTTCAAAAGCAAAAAAAATCCTTCGGCGCGATTTTATCAGCTTTCATCTTGTTTCGAAAGATGATAATAATCGGAAAACACTCTACTACGATCGGCGGGTTTGCAAATGCTGGCATGGTTTCTTGATTTTCTGCACTTTACGTTGGCGATGCTGGCGGTTTGCGCCCCGCAGTCCGCGATTCCCGTGTTCCTGAACCTGACGGACGGCATGGGCACCCGCGAAAAGTCGGGAATCGCCCGCCAGACCGGCGTCGCCGTCGCCTGCATTCTGCTGTGTTCCGCCTTTTTCGGCAGCGCGTTGCTGGATATGTTCGGCATCAGCCTCAACTCGTTCCGCATCGCCGGCGGAATCCTGCTGATCACCATTGCGTTCGGCATGATGAAAGCGTCCGAAAAACGCCACACCAAGGAAGAAGAAGCCGAAGCCGAATCCCGCGACGCCATCGGCGTCATGCCGCTGGCGATCCCCATCATTTCCGGTCCCGGCGCGATTTCCGCCATGGTCATCGCGACCGAAGTCGATAAAAGCATTCCCCATATTCTGGCGGTTTGCAGTGCCGCCGTTGCCGTCGCCGTCGTCGCGTGGCTGTTGTTGCGCGTCGCCGATAAAATCGCCTCCGTCCTCGGTCAAACGGGACTGAACATTCTGGGACGTCTGTGCGGTATGTTGCTGTCCGCACTGGGGATCGAGTTTATTTATACATCCTTGCGCGCGATGTTTCCCGCTTGGATCGGGTAAATCGCTTCCGACGGGCTTTCAGTTCGTCACGTCTGGCTCGAAATGCTCACGTACTTGATGTACGCTCCGCTTTCTCGCGTCGCCGTTCCTGCCGACAGCCGCGTCACAATCGATTTACAAACACGATTTTACGGATTGCTGGTTCGTCGATCGCGAAGTCTTATCGGAAGTAAAATCCGAAACCGCGAGCCACGATAGGGGCGCGGCAGTCCATTGACGGCATCAACGATGCGAATAAAAGCGAAACTGCGAGGAGGGCTAATAGCCCGACGTGGCAGTCCATTGACGGCATCAACGGGCTGAGTCCTGACAGTCGGGGCTGGACTGTGCGGCAAAGCCACTTGGATTGCTTTGTCGCTGCCGCTCCTCGCAATTTCGATAATTATTCCGTCACCAAACAACACCGAAACTGCGAGCCACGAAGTGGCGCGGCAGTCCATTGACGGCGTCGGCGGACTCGGGGTTGATTATTGTGGCTCGCAGTTGCGGGGTTTTTTGGTAATTATAAAAAAACCGCCCGAAGGCGGTTTCCTTATAATGGTCGGAGTGAGAGGATTTGAACCTCCGACCCCTACGTCCCGAACGTAGTGCTCTACCAAGCTGAGCTACACTCCGAATAAGTGTTGTTGCTTATAACGCAAAGTTTGCTATACTGCAAGAGGCTTTTTTCATTTTTTTGATTTTTTAGGTGTCGCCGTGAAAAAAAATATCCTTATCGCCGTTTCGGCATTGGTCGTGATTATCGCGTTGTTCCTTGTTTTCCGTCCGAAACCGGACGATGACGGCGCTTTGCCGTTCGCCGACGAACCCGTCGCCGAAACCGGCGCAGCCGCGTTTGATTTCGCCGAACCCGCGTCGGATTCCCCCGAAACGGAAACCGATTCGCATGAAAAATCCCGCCTGAAAGCGTCGTTCGACGTCGTTCGCGTCGAAGAGGACGGCAGTATGGTCGCCGCGGGCAAAGGCGTCGCGGGCGCGGTCGTTTCCCTGATGGACGGCGAAAGCGTTTTGACCGATTTCACGGTGAACGGCGACGGCGAATGGGTCTATATCCCGTCGGAACCGCTCGCCTCCGGATCGCATGAAATCTGGCTGCGCGACGATTCGCTGAACGAACGCGGAGAATCCGAAATCGTTGTCGTCGACGTGCCCGAACGTAAAAACGCCGGCGACGCGCTGGCGGTCGTCATGTCGCCGGACGCCGAAAACGTCGACGTGCTGCAGGCGCCCGCGCCGCAAATCGAAACGGAGGTCGACGTCCGTTCCGTCAAATACGCGAACGGCGCGCTGGTCGTCAAGGGAACCGCCGTCGGGGCGGGGCGCGTCAATGTGTACGCCGACAACCTGTTTCTGGGGTACGTCCGCGCGGACGGGGACTGGTCTTTGCGCGCGCCGCGTCAGCTGACCGCCGGCAGAAAATACATGATCCGCGCCGACAAGGTCGACGAAAGGGGCAAAGTCGCCGCCCGCGTCGAAGTCCCCTTCGAACTGATCGGAGGCATGGAAAAATCCAAACGCCGCCGCGTCCGCGTCGTCAAAGGCGACTGCCTGTGGAACATCGCGCGGCATTTGTACGGATCGGGATTCGCTTACGTCACGATTTATCGGGCGAACAAAAAACAGATCAAAAACCCCGATCTGATCTATCCGAATCAGGTCTTTGTTGTTCCCGCCAAATCGGGAAAATGACGGGAAAAAACAAAAAATGCTTTTTTCCGCCGCCGCTTTGGCTTAAAACACTTGCTATGTTTATCTTTGTAAGGAGATTTTGATGTCCCGCGTTGATTTATCCTGGCGCCGTTTCATTCTGCCGCCGCTTCACCCCGAAGGCTGGCGTTTCGTCGCCGTGTTCGCCGCCGTGACGCTGCTGATGTGGACGGTGGCGAAGCCCGTCGGCGTCGTTTGTCTGGCGTTGACGGTGTGGTGCTATTTCTTTTTCCGCAACCCGCCGCGCGCCGTGCCCGCCGGAGATTCGCTGGTGCTGTCGCCCGCCGACGGCATCGTCAGCAAAATCGCCGACGTCGTCCCGCCCAAGGAATTGGAAATCGGCGACGAACCGATGACGCGCATCAGCATTTTCATGAGCGTGTTCAGCGTTCACGTCAACCGCGCGCCGATGTCCGGAAAAATCACGAAAATGCACTATCGTCCGGGGGCTTTCGTCGATGTTTCGCTGGATAAGGAAAGCGAAAACAACGAACGTCAGGAACTGGCGATGGAAACGGTGACGGGCGACAAAATCGCTTTCGTTCAGATCGCCGGACTGGTCGCGCGCCGCATCGTGACCTTCGTCAAGGAAGGCGACCAGCTGAAAGCGGGCGAACGGTTCGGTCTGATCCGCTTCGGCAGCCGTTTGGACGTCTATCTGCCCAAAGGCGTCGCGCCGCTGGTGCTGGAAGGTCAAACCGCCGTCGCCGGCGAAACCGTTCTGGCAGACATGACCGTCAAAGGTCCCGCCCGCGTCGGGGAGATCGTCTGATCATGCTGAAAAGTTCGCGTAAAAGAATCAAAGACCTGCCGCTGAACAGAATCGCGCCGAATCTGGTGACGATGTTCGCTTTGTCGTCGGGCGTGACCTCCATTCGTTTCGCGATGGCGGGGAATTTCAAAATCGCCGTGCTGTGCATTTTGCTGGCGTCCGTGTTCGACGCGCTGGACGGTCGCGTGGCGCGTTTGCTGCGCGGCACGTCCGATTTCGGCGCGGAACTTGATTCGCTGTCAGACGTCGTCTGTTTCGGCGTCGCCCCCGGATTGCTGATGTATTTCTGGGCGCTGGGCGCGTCGTCGCCCGTCGGCTGGATTTTCGCTTTGCTGGTTCCCGTTTGCTGCGCGTTGCGTCTGGCGCGGTTCAACATCATGCTGGACGACGATCCGCAGCCCGAATACTGGAAGCATTTCTTCGTCGGCTTGCCCGCGCCGGGTGGGGCGTACATCGCCCTGTTGCCGATCATGCTGTATTTCCACACGGAAAACGAAGTGTTCCGCAACGGTTCGCTGGTCGAGGCGTTCCTGTTCGTCAGCGCGTTTTTGATGGCGTCGCGTCTGCCGACGATTTCGCTGAAGCATTTGCGCGTCCCCGTGCGTTTCGTCGTGTTCGTGCTGGCTTTGGCGGGATTCTACGCGGGGCTGATGGTGTACAAGCCGTGGCTGGCGTTGAGCCTGACGTTCATCGGGTATTTGGTCAGCGTGCCGCTCTGTTCGTTCGTTTTCCTGAAACTGAAAGCCAAAGCCGAGGGAAAAACGGAAAAAGCCGAAGGCAAATGACAAAAAATCCCCCGCGACCGGTCGGCGCGGGGGATTTTTTTGTCCCGAACGCGGATTACATGTAATCCAGCAAAGTCAGTCCGTTGATGGTCGACAGGACGGAATAGGACACTTTCAGATTGTTCGCCTGTTGCAGCAGCAGGGTGGCGGCTTCGGTTTTGTCGACCTGCGTCAGCGATTGAATGTAGGTGTCCAGCGAATTGTTCAGATCCGTCTGGTTGTCCAGCGTCGTTTTGACGGTGTCCAGCTTGCTGATGACGGCGTATTGAATGCTGGTGACGTCGCCGTTTTTTTCTTTCGAATTGGCGGTCAGCGCCTCGTCCAGCAGGTCAAGGGCTTCGGACACGCGGCGCTGCGCGCTTTCGACGTCGTCGGGGTCCAGCATGTTGCCCTGCGCGATGGCGCCCAAAGCGCGGAAGACTTTTTCAAACGCGGACGACGACGCGTTCACGTCGTTTGAAACGGACGTCGTTTCGCTGATGCGGTAGGACGACGCCAGCTGTCCCCCCGCGTAATAGGTGGAGGTTTCGAACCGCGCCGACGCGAAGGTTTCCGTCGCGCCGTATTCGGGGAAGTCTTCGGTGCGGACGATCAGTTCGCCGCCGTCGTCGGACACGCCCAAAACGGTGTATTTGCCGTTGTACGCGCCGTTCGTCCCGCCCATTTCGACCGTCGCGCCGACGGAATAGGTTTTGCAAATGGTGATTCCCGCGCCGTCGGCGATGGTTTTGTTGTTCAGCAGGCTCATTTCCTCGCGCACGGGAGTGGCGTCCGAAAATTTGACGGTGCGTCCGTCTTTGGAAACGGAATCGACGATATAGGCTCGGTCGTTGCCGTCGGCGCCTTTGACGATCAGGCAGTCGCCGGATTTATAGGACGAAAACGCGCCTTTGACCGTGGCGGTCATCGCGTTTTGATTGACGCTGAATCCGATGTCGCCGGTTTGCAGGGCGTTGCCTTTCATCGACGACGTGACGAATCCCGCGACGTCGGCGCGGGTTTCGACCGTCAGCGGCGCGTTCGTCAAATCGTTCGGAACAGGGGTCGACGTCGAGATGTTCAGCGTCGTGCCGTCGTCGGAAACCGATTTGACGTACAGGGAATGTTCGTTGCCGGCGGCGTCCGTCACGGTGATCGTCTGCCCGCCCTTGACGCCCGAAAACGTTCCCGCCGTTCCGCGGATCGCGTTGTTCGCCGCGTCGACGGTCAGCGGTTGCGCGACGTTGAAAGTTTCCAGCACCGTTCCCGTGTTTTTCGCCGCGGTGATCGTGCCGGTCTGCGTGCTTTGCTGAACGTTCAGATTGCCGCCCAGCAGATCCGTGACGTCCAGCGTTTCGTTTCGGACGTTTTCTTCAAACGTCACGGACGATCCGTCCGACGACACGCTTTTGACGGTCAGATAGCCGTCGTTGGCGTTCGACCCGTTCACGCGCAGTTTCGCGCCCGCTTTCAAATTTGAAAAAGTGCCGGCGCGCGCGGTCAGCGAATTGGTGGTGACGCCCGTCGTTCTGTCCGTTTCGGACGCGAAGACCCATTCGCCCTTTGTCAGCGACAGCGCCGAAGAATCCGTCAGCGTTTCGTCCGCGACCGTTTCGGCGAACGTCAGCGTTTTGCCGTCGTCGGACACGCCCGTGACGGTCAGCGTTTTGTTGTTGCCCGCCGTTCCGGCAACGACGACCTTTTCGCCGGCTTTGATGCCCGCGAACGAATTTTCCTTTGCCGCGGTCAGCGTCTTGTTCGCCGCGTCGAACTTCATTTCGTTGTCGGCGGCGCCGGTGTATTCCGTCGTTTTCGGATTGACGGTTTGAAATTCCTGCTTGATCGTCACGCCGCCCAGAACGTCCGCCGAAGTCGACATTTTCGATAGGGACGCCGAATAACTGGTCGGATAGGTCAGAACGTCGCCGTCAAAGACCGCCTGAAATTCCTGCAAAGACTTGTAGGGAAAGTCGACGGGGGCTTTGGTCGTGTCGCCGCCGCCGAAAATATAGTTTCCGTCCACCTGCGAATTCAGGTAGTAGGCGATCAGCGACATGGATTCGAACGCCGCCTCCTGCACGTTTTGCAAAGCCAGCAGCTCCTCTTCGGACGCGTCTTTGGACATGGCGGTCAGGTCGCGGGAAAAGAAATCGCGCACCTGCGACCGGACGTCCGTCAGCGAATCGCGAATGCCGTCGATCGCTTTTTGCTGGGATTCCAGAACGACTTTCGTGATCGAATTCGTTTCCAGATACTTCGTCGTCACGGCGCGTTCGTTTTGCAAAGACAGCAGACGATAGGTCGACAGCCCGTATTTGTCGTAGGACGAATAGCGGTTGCCCGTCGTCGCCTGATACGATATGTCGGACAGCGTCGATTTCTGTCTGGTGATTTGCGACATGTACAACCGGTAGGTCGCGGTGGTCGGGACTCTGGTCATGGTTTAGCCTCCCCGTTAAACGATGTTGTCCAAGATGTCCAGCATTTCCAGCGACGTGGTCAGCGCTTTCGCCGCCGCGCTGTAAGACCGCTGGTAAAGCATGATCATGGACAGTTCCTCGTCCAGATCGACGCCGCTGACGTCTTGTTCCTTTTTGTAAATCGTCGACACCAGTTCCGTCTGATAGTCCGTTTTGGAATTGGCGTCGTTCAAATTCGTCGCCAGCCCGCTGACGATCGACGACGCGTAGCCGGACAGCGTCGTTTTGATTTTTGTGAAGTTGCCCGCCGATCCGAAGTCGATCGATTCGGTGAACGCTTTGGCAAAGTCGTTCGCCAGCGCGTTGTCGGCTTCGCTGACGTAGTATTCGCCCGTTTCCGCGCTGTATTGCAGTTTGCCCGTGCTCATGGACGACGGAGATTTCAAAATGTCGGAACGGACGGACAATTCGGACGCGTAACCCGCGTGCGACACGCCCAGTCCCAGCCGCGACAGGACGCTGCCCGACGTCACGCCGTTGACCGTCGACGTCGTTTCCGTGATTTCGGTCTGATTGCCGTCGATGTTCGTCACGCGCAGGCGGTAGCCCGATCCTTCGGAAACGATTTCAGCTTTCAAGATTTGGTTGCCCGACGCGTCGACGGCGTTCGTGTTGATCTTTGCGGCGATGGTTTGCAGGGTGTCGCCCGCCGTCACGTCGATCGACGCGAACCCGACGCCGTTCGCCGTGTCGGAAAAATGCAGGGTCGTTTTGCCCTTGATGCCCATCAGGGAACCCGACGGCATGATTTCGGATTCGTACACGGCGTCGCGCGACGACGACACGATAAAGTCGTTCAATCCGAAAAACGCGGAAAATCCGGAATGGGTTTCGTCGACCGTTCCGTTTCCGTCGGCGTCGAAGCCGATCGACACCGGCGCGTCGTCCGCGCCCCGCAGCACGGTTTTTTCGTCGCGGAAAGCGATGGAATAAGTGCTGTCGCCCAAATCGATTTCCAAATTCCCCGCGCCGTTCACGCCGACCGTCGCGTTCGTCAGGTGCGGACCCGTCACGGCGTTGCGCAGCCAGTCCTGAATCTTTTCGCACATTTCGGAAACGCTGCCGGAGGAAAAGCCCAGCTCGCCGACCAGACTGACGCCGAACGCCTCGCCGCCGTCGTCGCCGGTCAGGACGATTTTGACGTCGCCGCCGGACAGCGTGATGTTTTGTCTGTCCGCGTCGATAAAGGTGCGCGTCCCCGTCATTTCGTAGACGGCTTGGGGATAGGCGGTGCCGCGGTTGTGTACGGCGTTCAGCTGTTTCGTCAACTGGAAAGCCAGCTCGTCCAGCTGGGTTTGCATATTTTGCAGTTCGGTGTCGCGCAGGGAAATCAGACCGCTCAGCTCGCCCGACGATATTTCTTTGGTGATGTCGAATTTTCCGGCGTAAATGCCCGTGATTCCGCCGGACGCGTAGGTGATCAGCGATCCCGTGGACGCCGCGGCGACGTGCGACACGACGACGCCGTCCTTGTCCAGCAAAGGCTTGCCGCCGCCGGTCAGAATGACGGTTTCGCCCGACGACCGTTCATAGCTTTGAATGTCCATGATTTCGGACAAACGCGTGATCAGCGTGTCGCGCTGGTCTTTGTAGTTGTCGGCGGACTGCCCGTTCAAAGCCGACGTGCGGACGATGTCGTCGTTCAATTTGTCCAGCTGTTGCAGAATGTCGCTGACTTCGTCGCACAGGGACGATATTTCCTGATCGATTTCCAAACGCAGGGCTTGGATCTGGTCGCTCATTTCCTTCATTTGCGACAAAGCCGTGTCGACGGAGTTGACCGCCGTCGACTGCGCGTTCAGCTTGTCGGCGTCGACGCCCAGACTTTCGAACGCGGTCTGCATGGCGGCGACGCGGTTGGCGACGGAGTATTCGGACGACGGCTGTCCCATTTTCGCCTGCACCAGATCCAGATAGTATCCGCGCACGCTTTGCTGCTGTAAAATGCCCGTTTCCGTGCGGTAGTGGGCGACCAGCTTCGTGTCGACCTGACGCAGGTCGCTGTTGCTGATCGATCCGGACAGCTGTCCGTTGTTCAGAACCAGCGTTTTTTGCGAATAGATTTTTTTGGAATACCCTTCGGTGTTGACGTTGGACACGTTTTCGCTGACGACGTCGATCGCGCGCTGCGACGTGCGGATTCCGTTCAATGCCGTGTTGATTGCGCTGGAAAGAGCCATGGTCGCGTCCTTTCGTTTTTAATTACAAAACCTGATTGAACGAAATCGCCGCGGGGGATCCGGCGTCGTTTTCCATACTGCCCCGTTTCGTGTACAGCGGCGTTTTCGCGTGCGTCTGTTCCTGCACGTCCTGCACGATGGCGTTCAGCAGACGGTTCGTCGCTTCGATGTTGATTTTCAACAGGCGCGCGTTTTCCGTCGTCAGATCGCCCAGCGTGACGGACGCCTTGCGCAACACGCGTTTCTGCCGGTCGGGCAGGGCTTTGACGATGTCCGCGTGCTTGGCGAAGTAGGCGAAAGATTCCGCGTACGCCGCCGCCAGTTTCGATTTCTGGTCGGTCAGGGCTTTGCATTCGCTCTGCCGCTGGTTTTTCAGCAGAGTGTTTTCCTTTTTCAAAACGCCGCACAAATCGCTCATCAGCGACAGCATGCGGGTCAGTTTGTTTTCAGCCGTTGTCGTCATGGTCAAACTCCTTGCGTTTGCGTTGCGGAAGAAAGGGCGGCGTCCGATTCCTGTTGGCGCAGGATTTGCGCCATCACTTGGTCGGTCAGTCCGATGCCGCCCGATTTGGCGGTCATTTTGCCGTATTCGTCGATCATCATGGAACGGAATATCCGTTCGGCGTTGCCGCCGCCGAACGTTTCGTTCACGGGAACCGTCGCGTACATCTGTTCGAACATCTGCGAAATGAAGAACGCTTCGAAATCCCGCACGGCTTCGCGGGTCTTGTCCGAATCGAGCCCTTTGCCGATTTTCGGGGCTTCCGCCCGCGGACGGGCGGCGGAAACGAAATCCGTTGTCAAAGTCGCGGCGTTCATCACATCACCTCGATTTCAGCCTGCAAAGCGCCGGCGGCTTTGACGGCTTGCAAAATGCCGATCATGTCGCGGGGACCGACGCCCAGCGCGTTCAGCCCGTCGACCAGTTCCTGCAAAGACACGCCCGTTTTCAAAACGTTCAGACGGTTTTCCGACTGTTCGTCGATCTGAATGTCCGTTCTGGGAACCGTCACCGTGCTTCCCGTCGTCGAAAACGGCGCGGGTTGCGACACCTGCGGCGTTTCCGTGACGCGGATCGTCAGGTTGCCCTGCGCGATCGCGATCGGATTGATTCGGACGTTTTCGCCGATGACGACGATGCCCGATTTTTCGTCGATGACGACTTTCGCCATCTGGTCGGGCTGAATGCGCAGCTGTTCGATGTCGGTCAGCGTCTGAATCAGATTGTCGCGTCCCGCCGACGCCAGATCCAGCGACACCGTGCCGGAATCGACCGTCTTCGCCGCCAGAACGCCCAAATAGGAATTGATCGCGTCCGCAATGCGCGACGCCGTCGTGAAATCGGGGTTGCGCAACGCCAGTTTGATGCTTTTCTGGTTGGCGAAATCAAACAGGATTTCGCGTTCGATAATGCCGCCGTTCGCGATTCTGCCCGACGTCGGCACGCCCTTGACGATGCTTTGCGCGTTGCCTTGCGCCGAAAATCCGGCGATGGCGACCTGCCCCTGCGCGATCGCGTACACTTCGCCGTCCGCGCCCAGCATCGGCGTTACCAGCAGAACGCCGCCCTGCAAACTTTTCGCGTCGCCCAGCGCGCTGATGCTGACGTCGATGCGCGTTCCCTGTCTGGCGAAGGCGGGCAGACTGCCCGTCACCATGACGGCGGCGACGTTCTTTGTTTTGATTTTGCCGTCGCGGGTGTTGACCCCCAGACGTTCCAGCATGCCGATCAGGCTTTCTTCGGTGAACGCCATGGACGAGATACTGTCGCCCGTTCCGTTCAGACCGACGACCAAACCGTATCCGATCAGATAGTTTTCCCGCACGCCTTCGATGTCGGAAACGTCCTTGATGCGCGAACTGGCGCAAACGCCGTTTGACGAAAACGCCAAGAAAACAGCCGCCAGAACGCAAGCGGTCTTTTTGATGTTTTTCAGCAGGTTCTTCATGTTCGCTCCTTTAAATCCGGTTGCGGGATAAAACCCCTGCTTGATATATGCAAAAACCGTGCCGTTTTTGTTTTCGGCTGAAAACGGTCTTTTTCGAAAAAGAAATAAAAAACGGCTAGGCAAAAATTGCCGGTTTTTAAACGCGGTCGATTTCTGTATAATGACGCCGAGGGATTTAAAGGAGGATACCATGGTTATGAAAATCGGTTCGGCGGGCGGCGCGAAACCCGTTGAAAACACAAAGAAATCAGGAAAGACATCGTCGATGGGCGGGGTGTTTTCCGCTTATTTGTCCGAAACGGAGGACGCCGCCGCGCCGAACGTCGGGGCGACGGCGGGCGTCGGCGGGATCGAGGCGCTGCTGATGGCGCAGGCGGTCGACGGCGCGACGGACGGCGAGGGCAGGAAAAAACGGGCGGCGGCGCGCGGCAACGACATTCTGGACAGGCTGGAGGATTTGCGCGCGGCGATTTTGACGGGTTCCGTCCCCAAATCGAAACTGATCGAGCTGGCGCAAATGTTGCGCGACAAACGCGAATCCGGACTGGACGACGAAATGAACGCCATTCTGGACGACATCGAACTGCGCGCCGAGGTCGAATTGGCGAAATTGTCACAGGGCGTTTGATTTTTCGCGCCGTTTGGTGTAAAACAATATGCGGTTTATTTTTTTAAGGGGACTTCATAATGGGAATTGAACTGCCAAAGGATTACAGACCGTCTGCCGACGAACCGTTTATGAACGACATGCAGAAAGAATATTTCCGCCGCAAGCTGATCGCTTGGCGCGAAGAACTGTTGCATGATTCCGAAGAAACGCTGGACAACCTGAAACAGGGCGGCATGACCGTCCCCGACATTTCGGACCGCGCCTCCGCCGAGGCGGACAAGGCTTTGGAACTGCGCACCCGCGACAGAATGCGCAAGGTCATTTCCAAAATCGACGCCGCGCTGGAAAAAATCGAAGACGGCTCTTACGGCTATTGCGAGGAAACGGGCGAACCCATCGGGCTGGAACGCCTGATCGCGCGTCCAATCGCCACCCTGTCGATCGAGGCGCAGGAACGCCACGAACGCATGGAAAAAACGTACAACGACGACGATTGAACCCCGTTCGCCGCGCAACAACGGAAGGCGGGTCGCGCAGATCCGCCTTTGACGTCTTTTTGAAAAAGGATTTTTTTTATTGACTGAAATCATACTCGCTTCCGCGTCCCCGCGCCGACTGGCGCTGTTGAAACAGATCGGCGTCGTTCCCGACGGGGTCGAACCCGCCGACATCGACGAAACCGTCCTGCCCCGCGAAACGCCCGCGCGCTACGTTCTGCGCATGGCGCGGCAAAAGGCGGAAAAGGTCGCCTGCGCCAAAGGCGGCGACGCTTTCGTTCTGGCGGCGGACACGGCGGTTGCCTGCGGCAGCCGCGTTCTGCCCAAAGCCGAAACCGAAGAACAGGCGGCGGAATGCCTGAACATGCTGTCCGGCAGACGCCATACGGTTTTCGGCGGCATCTGCCTGATCACGCCGGACGGCAGGGCGGTGAGCCGCGTCGTCAGAACGGCGGTCGTTTTCGCCCGATTGACCGACGCGCAAAAACGCGGCTATCTGGACGGCGGCGAATGGCGGGGCAAGGCGGGCGGTTACGCCATACAGGGAAAAGCCGCCGTGTTCGTGCGCCAAATCATGGGATCGTATTCGAACGTGGTCGGCTTGTCGCTGTACGAAACGGCGAACCTGCTGAACGGCAACGGGGTCGTGGTTTAAATGCGCCTGATACACAGCTTTTCGCCGTTCGAAGAGGTCTGCGTCGTTCTGGACGCGGACAACCGCCCCGTGACGGTCGCCGTCGACAGGGAAAAACGGTTGCCGGTCGGCGCGGTTTGTCTGGCGCGCGCGTGCAAATCCGTTGCCGCCGGACGTTTTCTGGACGTGGGCGGCGGCATGACGGCTTTCCTGAACACGCCGTCTTTTTACATCAGACCGGACGGTTCCGTCTGCCGCGACAGGCTGAACGAGGGGGATTTCCTGCTGGTGCAGATCAGCCGCCCCGCGGCGGACGGCAAAGAGGCGGAGGCGGACACCCGCGTGTCCCTGCCCGGAAAAACGGTCGTTCTGACGCCCGCTTTGACCGAAAACAACTATTCCGGACGGCTGACCGCGCTGGCGGTCAACCGGTTGCGGGAACATTTTCCCGAAACGGGCGTCTTGTTCAGAACGGCGGCGGCGAAAGCGTCGATCGACGACATTTCCGCCGAGATTTCGGAACTGAAAGACCGCTGGAACGCTTTGCTGAACCGACCGAAAAAGCCGCAGATTCTGTCGCGTCCCGAACGCGACGTGTTCAGGCTGGCGCGGAAATACGCCGCGGGCGGAGCGGACGAAATCGTTACGGACGACGCCGAAACGGCGGCGGCGCTGAAAAAGCTGTATTCGAACGTCGCGTTTGAAATCGGCGGCGTGTGGGAAAAGCGGGGCGTCGGCGAAGCGGTCGACGCGGCGCTGAACGTCAAGTCGCCTTTGCCGTCGGGCGGTTTTCTGATTACGGAACAGACCGCCGCGTGCGTGTGTTTCGACGTCAATTCGGGATCGGGCGGCGCGATGAACGCGAACGTCGAGGCTTGCGCCGAAATTCTGCGCCAGATCGATTTGAAAAATCTGGGCGGGCAGATGATTGTCGATTTTGCTGGGCGAAAGGACAAACGTCTTTTGATCGAAATGATGAACCGCCTGAAACGCGACGACGTCTATATCGCGGGATATTCGCCGCTGGGACTGGTCGAACTGACGGTTGAAAAAAACAAACGGTCGCTGTTCGACGATTTTTGTTCCCCCGCCAACCGCGGCGCGGCGGACGTCGCGCGGACGCTGTGGTTCGCTTCCGCCGCCGGACCGGTCGTGACGGTTCGCGCCCCCGCGGCCGTTCTGTCCCGTTTGCGCCCCTGCGTCGAACGGCTGAAATCGCGGCTGAACGCGGACATCGATTTTCAAACGGCGGACGCCGCGAGCTTGGAGGGAATCAGACAATGAAAACGCCGAACGTGTCGGAACGTCCGTCGGATTTGCCGGAATTGAAAACGAAATGCCCGATTTGCGGCAAGCCGTCGGTTTTCCTTTACAAGCCGTTTTGTTCGAAACGCTGCGCGGACATCGATTTGAACCGCTGGCTGACGGGCGTCTACACGATCGAAACGGACGAAGAGGAAGAAACCGAAGAAAAAATTTAAAAAGGGCTGGACAGACCGTTTCGAATCGGTTATATACTGTTTCTGTCAGGCGCCTGGGTAGCTCAGTCGGTAGAGCAGGGGACTGAAAATCCCCGTGTCGGCGGTTCGATTCCGTCCCCAGGCACCATTTAAAAGCCGCGGTTTTCCGCGGCTTTTTGCTTGTCCGGAAAACGGACGGGCAGGGCGTCAGCCGGATTTTTTGCCGTCCAGCTTTTTGACGGCGTCAATCAGTTCCGGAAATTCCCCGATGATCGCGTCGGGACGGGCGGCGAAGTCGTGGTCGCCCTGATTAGATTCGAAAAACACCGTTTTCATGCCGACCGTCCGCGCGCCGTACACGTCGCGGTACAAATCGTTGCCGACGAAAATTGTTTCTTCGGGGCGCAGGTCGAGCCGCTTCAACGCTTTTTTATACAGGCGGGGATCGGGTTTGCGGTATCCGAAATCGCCCGAAACGATGATCGGATCGAAATATTTTGCCAGTCCGACGGCGTACAGTTCGGGATACGCCCACGCCGTCTGTCCGTCCGACACGGCGGCAAGACGGTATTTCTTTTTCAGCTTTTTCAATGTTTCCCTGACGCCGGAATACAGTTCCAGCCGTTCCAGCGTCGCGGCGCGGAAAACCTCCGCCGTCAGCAGTCCCAGCAGCTTTCTTTTTTTCTTCGGCAAGGCGCGGGTGGCGTCCGTCGCGTTGGCGGCGACGATGCCGTCGAACAGGCGCGGGGCGTCGAATTCGGGATATTCCTCGCCGCTTTCGTGACGCTGAATCCGGTTGGCGTCGCAATACAGGTCGCGCAACCGTTCGGGAGAAAGCAGAACGCCCTGATACATCAGAAAATTAGCGACGGTTCGCCAGACGGCGGCGTCCTCTTCGTTCGTCCAGATGTTCGTCAGCGTGCCGTTGACATCGAAAATCAGCGCGCGAATCATCACAATCCCTCTTTAAAACATTCTTCGGCTTCGAACACCAGACGGCGGCGGTAGTCGCGGTCGATCCAGAAATTGCGCGCGATGCGCAGCAACGTCGTTCCCATGTAGAACGGCACGCGCTTTGTAATCGAATCGAACGCGGCGTCCGCGTCGGGGAAATGCGACGCGTATTCGCGCAAAAAGTGGCTGATGAACGGTTCGGCGGCGAATTCGTCGCCCGCGTTCATGGAAAAGAAATGTTTTAATTCGCCCGCCATGCGTCCGACGTCGAAAACGCGGTCGGCGTTCATGCACCGCTCCAAATCAAATGTTTTCAGCGAATCAAACGAAAAGATGAAGTTGTCCGGCGTCGCGTCGCCGTGCACCAGAACGGGACAGTCCGACCACATTTCGGGACGTTCGCGCCATTGGTCGCGCAACCCGCGGAACATTTCGGCTTCGCCTTTTTTCAACAGCGGCGCGCATTGCCTGACGACTTGATCGGTGTAGGCGCAAAAACGGTCGAAATCGACGCGTTCGTCCTCGATCGCCGTGCGGTTGTGCAGTTCGGCGAAAAAATACGCCAGCAGTCCCAGACAGTCGTACAGCGTTTCGTCGTCGTGTTCGGCGACTGCGCGCGAAATGATCGAACTGAACAGTTCGCCGTCGCAAAACTCCACCGCCAGCAGATCGCCCAGATCGTGGTTGCGTCCCAGCGGTTTGGCGACGTACAGGGGCGGCTGGTCGAAACCGTAGCCGCGCACCTCTTCCAGCCTGCCGTATTCGCGTTCCAGACGGCGTTCGGCGTTTTCGGGGTTTTCCTCGCGTTCCGAAAGAAAATATTTGCCGATGACTTTCGCGCCGGTCGTTTCCTCTTCGTACAGATAAACGGCGTTGGACGCGTTCAGGCGAAAGACCTTGTAGACGGGATCGTCGCAAAAATCGGCGATTTGCGGCTGAATGTCGTATTTCAAATATTCAAACAGCGGATCGTTTTCCCGCACATGCCCCAAATATTCCTTCGCCATTCAATGTCCCCTTTCGTTCAAGTCAAAACGGCGGTCGCTTTCATGCCGGCGGTGACGGCGGCAAAGCCGGCGCCGACCGACAACAGCAGATAAAGCAAGGCTTCCGCCGTTTTTTGACGTTCCAGCAGTACCGCGAAATCAAGCAGATACGTTGAAAATGTCGTAAAGCCGCCCAGCAGTCCCGTCATCAAAAACGCCTTCAATTCGGGGGAAAAGGACGCTTTCGAACGGAAATACTCGTATAAAACGCCGATCAGAAAAGCCCCGATCAGATTGACCGTCATCGTGCCGTAATGCGTTTTGACGGCGGAACAGACCGCCGCCCTCAACGCCGCGCCGACGCCCCCGCCGACAAAGATAGCCCAAAACGCCGTCATGTTCAAACCAGCATTAAAGCCAGCACCTGCGCCGAAATGACGCGCAGGGCGATCGTGACGGGATACGCGGTCGCGTAGCCGATCGCGGGCGCGTCCGTGTTGGACATGTTCGCGACAAAGGTCATGGACGGCACGCAGGTGTTGCACCCCGACAGCCCGCCGCACAGCGACAGATAGTCCATTTTTCTGGTCATTCTGACGACGCAGCCGACGATCAGCATCGGCAGACTGGTGATCAGAACGCCCATGCCGATGAAATACAGCCCCTGCGTTCCGGCGATCAGGCGGACGAACCCCGGACCGGACGCCAGCCCGACGACCGTCAGGAACAACAGCAGTCCCAAAAATCTGAACGCGTTCAAAACGTAGGCGGGGGTGTAGAAAATGATGTTGCCGACCGATCCGCGGCACGACAGAATGACCGCGACGATCAGCGGACCGCCCGACGTTCCCAGCTTGATCGGGGCGTCGATGCCCGGAATGTGCAGCGGCACCAGCCCCAGCAGAATGCCGGCGATCATGCCCAGAAAATACGGAATGAAACGGGTGTCGTTCGCGCGCGCCTGATCGTTGCCCAGATAGCGAATCAAAGCGGTCGTGTCCGCCTGTTTGCCGACGACGACGACCTGATCGGCGAACGCCAGTTTCAAATCGGGCGTCGGGGGCAGGGAAATGCCGTTGCGGATAACGCGGGAAATGACCCAGTGGTGGCGTTTGTCGCCCAGCACTTTTTTCAACGGTTTGCCGACGCAGCGCTGATTCGTGACCAGCAGGTTCTGGCTTTGAATCTGCTTCGCGCTTTCTTCCATCAAATCGTGGTCGGGATCCATTTTAAACAGGAACGAAACTTCTTGAAAGATTTTGCGCGGTCCGAAAATCAGCAGAATGTCGCCCATTTGCAATTTGGTGTGTTCGTGCGGAACGATGTATTCGTCTTCGCGTTTCATGCGCGAAATCGTCATCGAATAGTGGATCATTTTCAGAAAATCGCCGATTTCCAGTCCGTCGAATCCGGGGTTGTTGACCAGCACGTTGAACCCCTGCATGTGCGGATCGCTTCCCGCTTTGGACGATTCGTACTTGGCGACCTCGTCGGTGATTTTGACGCGGAAGATGACTTTCAGCAAAATAAAAACGGTGATGCAGCTGACGATGCCGACCGGATAGCCGATCGCGTAAGCGAATCCCGATTGCGTGATTTCGGACGCCTTAAATCCCAGTTCGCCCAAAATCTGCTGGGCGGCGCCCAGCGCGGGGGTGCTGGTGACGGAACCCGCGTACAGCCCCAGCACTTCGGGCAACGAGATTTTTCCGAATTTGAACACCAGACAAGCCAGCAGCGCGCCCAAAGCCGTCACGCCCAGCGACATCGCGTTTAAAATCATGCCGTTTTTGCGCAACGCCTGAAAGATGTTCGGACCGACCGCCAGCCCCATGGAATACAGGTACATGATCAGCCCGAATTCCTTTAAAAAAGCCAGAACGTCGGCGGGAATGAAGACGGCGTATTTATCCAGAAGCCAGCCCGCGAACAGTCCCGCGAACAACACGCCGCCGACGCCCAGTCCGATTCCGCGAAATTTCAGACTGCCGATGAAAATACCGACGCAGCACGTTATGCAAATGCACAAAATGGTAATGATGGTGATCGACATGACATACCCCGAAAAAGTATAAAATTTTTATCAGGATAAGCCTTTTTTTCTTAAAAAAAACTATAAATTTTCAGGCGGTTCGAAAATTTTTGAAGCGCGCGCCGCCGCGGTCACATTTCGTTTTTGAACGGGCGGGTGAACAGTGCGGAAACGACGTCGTCGACGCTGGCGTCGCCGTTCATGATGCGGCTCAGCCCTTCGCAGATCGGCATTTCGACGTTCAGGGCGCGGGCGCGTTTCAAAACGGCTTGGGCGGTGAAAACGCCCTCCGCCACCGTGCGTTTGTCGCGCAGAATGTCGTCCAGCGCGCGCCCTTTGCCCAGTTCGATCCCGACGGTGAAGTTGCGCGATTGCGCGCTGTTCGCCGTCAGCACCAGATCGCCCAGTCCGGCAAGCCCCATCAGCGTGTGCGCCTGTCCGCCCAGCGCGACCGCCAGTCTGGAAATTTCGGCGAGTCCGCGCGTGATCAACGCGGCGCGCGCGTTGTCGCCCATCTGCTTGCCCGCGACGACGCCGGCGGCGATCGCCATCACGTTTTTGACCGCTCCGCCGATCTGGACGCTGACGACGTCGGGGGAATAATAGGGGCGGAAAGTCTTTGTTCCCAGCGTTTCGACCAGCTCTTTGCCCAGCTGTTCGTCCGCGCACGCCAGCGTCAGGGCGGTCGGCTTGTTCAGCGCGGCTTCCTCGGCGAACGTCGGACCCGACAAAACGGCGATTTTCGCCTGCGGCAGTTCCTCCGCCAGCATTTCGCTCATCAGTTCGCCGGTGGATTCCTCTATGCCTTTGGCGCAGATGACGGCGGGCAGATCCCGTTTCCACGCGCCGCGCAGTTTGTCGCACGCCGCGCGCAGGTATTGCGCCGGAATGACCAGCAGGACGGCGTCGGCTTTGCCGACGGCTTCGTTCAAATCGTTCGTCGCCGCGACGTTTTCGTTCAACGGCACGTCGGGCAGAAACAGGGCGTTGCGGCGGTTTTTGTTGACGCCGTCGACGACTTCGGTTTCGCGCGCCCACAGCGTGACGTTTTTGCCGTTGCCCGCGGTGATGTGCGCCAAAGCCGTTCCCCACGCGCCCGCGCCCAATACGCTGATGTTTTCCATGATGCGAAACCTCCTGAACTGTTATCGTTTGGCTGTCGGGTCGAGCGCCCAGCGGGGGCGCGGACTGAAATCCAGCGGATCCGAATCGCCCGCCAGAAAATGCTCCATGCCCGCCCAGGCGACCATTGCGCCGTTGTCGGTGCACAGGTTCATCGGCGCGGCGGCAAAGGTCAGCCTATGCTTTTTCGCCAGATTTTCCAAAGCGTTCCGCAACGCCTGATTCGCGGCGACCCCGCCCGCGACGACCAGATGCGTCCCCGCGGGGTATTGTTTCTTAAACGTTTTGATGCCGTTTTTCAACCGCGAACAGAGCGTTTCCAAAACCGCGCGCTGGAAACAGGCGCACAGGTCGTCGACGTCCTTTTCCGTCAAAACGGCGCGTTCGATCGTGCCGTCGGGGGAAAAGCTTTCGACCGCGCGGCGCACGGCGGTTTTCAGCCCCGAAAACGACAGGTCGCACCCCGGTTTGCCGACCATCGGGCGCGGAAAGTCAAACCGCGCGGAATCTCCCTTTAAGGCGTGCTGTTCGATTTTCGGACCGCCGGGGTAGCTCAGCCCCATCATTTTGGCGGCTTTGTCGAACGCTTCGCCCGCGGCGTCGTCGACGGTCGCGCCCAGCCGTTTGAATTTGCCGATTCCCTCGGCGACCAAAATCTGGCAGTGTCCGCCGGACGTCAGCAGCAGCAGATAGGGGAACGGCACGTCTTGTCCCAAACGGACCGTCAGGGCGTGCGCTTCCAAATGATTGACGGCGATAAAGGGCAGATCGTGCACGGCGGCGATCGCTTTCGCGGTCATGACGCCGACGATGACGCCGCCGATCAGTCCCGGACCCGCCGACGCGGCGACGGCGCTCAGATCTTTAAAACCGACGCCGGCGCGGTTCAGCGCCTCGCGCACGATGAAGCCGACCTGTTCCAAATGGGCGCGCGCGGCGATTTCGGGGACGACGCCGCCGAACGCCTGATGTTCCGCCTGAGAAAAAACGACGGAGGAAAGCAGGTTTTTCCGGTCGTCGACAACCGCCGCCGCCGTTTCGTCGCAACTGGATTCTATCCCTAAAACAAGCATTTTGACTCTCTCATCTAAAATTATACTACCCATACTCGGAAAAAATGGTAAAATCCAGCAGATTTAATCATGGAGGCATCTATGGCTTTTGAAAACGACAACCAAAAAGCTGAAAACACGGCGGAAACACCCGCCGCCGAAACGGTCGAAACCCCCGCCGAAACGGCGGAAACGCCGTCCGAACCCGAATCCCGCGGGCGCGGCGAACCGTGCTGTTGCTGCAAAAAGCGCGGAGCGGGGAAGAAAGCCGCTGTGTTCCTGTTGATCGTCGCGGTCGCCGCCGTGTTCGGCATTCGCCAGTCGCGCGAAGCCGTCGCGGAAAAATACCGCGCTTTGGTTGCCGGAATTTCCGCCGCGAAGGCAAAGCCCGAAACGCCGGAACCCTCCGGAATCGAGGCGCGTCTGGAACAGCTGGAAAACCAGCGCGACTTTGACGCCGCCGCGTCGGAACAGCCCGAACAACAGCCCGCCGGCGTCGCTTACGCCGTTTTGGCGAACGATCAAAACGCCCTGCGGTCGGAAATCGAGGCTCTGCGCGGACAGGTCGCGGCGATCAAAGCCGAAAACGCCCGCGACATCGGGGCGTTGCGCGACGCCATGCCGAAACGGGGACTGATTGAGGAACGCCTGCTGGCGATGACCGCGCGCGACGACGCTTTTGAAAGCCAGCTGGTCGAGGCGGGCGTCAAAATCGACCGCGTCGAACGCAACAAAGCCGACGCCGCGACGGTGCTGGCTCTGGTGACGCGGCTGGAAATCGCCGAACGCAAACTGCGCGCGTCGAACGCCGAAAAGGAACGCGCCGTCGCTTTGCTGCTGACGGCGTACCAGTTGCGCGAAGCCGTCCTGTCGGGTGCCCGTTTCGTTACGGAACAGCAGTCCGCTTTGGCGGTCGCGGGCGGTTTGCCGCGTGTTTCGGAATATATCCGCTCGCTGGATTCCGCCGCCGACCGCGGCGTGTGGACGCGCGCCGCGCTGAAACTGTCGTTTGATTCCTACGCGGATCGGGCGGCGCTGGCGGACGGCGCGGAAACAAAGGACGACTGGTTCCACAACGCCCTCAATTCTTTGAAAAAACTGGTGATCGTGCGCCGCATCGACGCCCCCGACGCGACCGACGTCGGCGCCCAAGCCGTTCTGGCGCGCGCGCGGAAAGCCGTCGACGAGGACGATTTGGCTCTGGCGGTCGAACAGCTGGGCGATTTGCGCGGCGCCGCCGCCGACGCGATGAGCGAATGGACGGCGGAGGCGAACGGTTATCTGAACGCCAAAAAAACGGTCGACGAGATCATTTCCACCGTGCTGGGCGTTTTGTACGCCGCGAAACAGGGAGATTGACCCATGGTTAAAATCGTATGGAACGCCTTTTTGCTGGGCGTGATCGCTCTGGCGGCGGCTTGGCTGTCGAACAATCAGGGATCCGTTCGGGTGGAATGGCTGGGATATTCGGCGCAAACGTCGGTCGCCGTCGTGATCGGGGCGTTTGTCGTCCTGTACGCCGTGTTTTACGCCTTTCTGGCGAAGCCTTTGCTGATTTTGACGCAGAAAATCGCGTTCTGGCTGGGCGCGGACAAGCGCGCCGGCAAAATCGCCAAAGCCAAAATCGAAAAAGAGGTCGACCGCTACACGCTGTTGTGCCAGGGGCTGACCGCGGTCGCCGCGGGCGACATCGCCTTTGCCGAAAAGGTGGCTGGGCGCGTTAAAAAAGCGTTCGCGGACGACGAATCGAAAACGCTGGTCTTTCGCGCCCAGCTGGCGGAGGCGAAAAACAACACGGCGGAGGCGATCCGCCTGTTTTCCGAACTGTCCGCCGCGCCCGAAACGCGTTTGCTGGGCATGCGCGGGGAAATCCGCCTGTACCGGTCGACGGGCGATTTGGCAAAGGCGTCCGGTTTGTGCGACGAACTGCTGAAAATCAAAAATCCGCCCGCGTGGCTGTTGTCCGAAGCGTTCGAACTGCAAGTGCATGAAAAGAAATGGCGTCAGGCGATCGAAACGCTGGACAAGGGATACAAGCAGGGATTGATCGACAAATTGACCGTCAAACGCCTGAAAGCGTCCGTTTTGCTGGAACAGGCGGCGGGATCGGCGGACGACGCCGAACGCGACGGTCTGATCCGTCGGGCGCACGACACGGACGAAACCTTTGTCCGCGCCGCCATTCAGGTCGCGCAGTCGGACGTCAGGGCGGGCGACATCAAAAAAGCGCGCCGTCTGTTGCAAAAACTGTGGAAACTGTCGCCCAGCTGGGCCGTGTACGAGGTGTACCTGACGCTGACCGCCGGCGAATCGACGATTCAAGCCGTTCAGGACGTCGAAGACCTGATCGCCGAAAATCCGAAAGCGAAAATCAACGATCTGGTTTTCGCGGACTGTTCGCTGAAAGCCCGTTTGTGGGGACAGGCAAAAACCGCCGTTACGAAATATCTGGCGGTTTATCCCGAATCCAAACGCGCTTTGCTGATGGCGGAGGAAATCGCCGCCTACAATCAGGACGAAAAAGCCGCGGAGGCGTACCGCGCCAAAGCCGCCGAAGTTCCCGCCGAAATGCCCTATTATTGCGAAGTGTGTCACACGCCGCTGGAAAAGGACTATACGACCTGCCCCGTCTGCCACACGCTGGGGGCGATTCATCTGACGGATCTGTGATTTTAACGGTTAAAACGCGCCCCGCTTTAGCCGGCGGGACGTGTTTTTTGTATCAGTGAAAACCACGTGCTAGGCAC
>DJRZ01000064.1:11977-17104 GCA_002440235.1 Alphaproteobacteria bacterium UBA6347 | reverse complement strand
GCCCGCCGCCGCGCCCGCCGAACAAACGACTGCCGCGGCGCGGTCCGAATCGAAAAAAGCCGAACAGCCCGCCGCTCCGGTCGCCGGAAAGCGGGACGGCGTGATGGATTTGACGGCTGAAATGATCGTTCCGCCAAAGGCGCCCGTTCAGCCCGCCGTCGACGAAGAGGACGATTTCACCCCCGAGCCCGTCATTCCCGACGCGCCGATGAAAGAGGAAACATTGTCGGATTTAATCAAGGAAACGGCGCGCAACCGTTTCGACGACGATTTGCAGCTGGCGGAACCGACGCTTGCCGCGGCGACGGAGTCCTTGTCGCATTTGCGCAGCATCGCGTCGGAAAAACGCCTGAGTCTGGGCAAAGGCGATCTGACGATCGAAGCCATCGTTCGCGAAACGTTGAAGCCGTATTTAAAGGAATGGCTGGACGTCAATCTGCCCGATATTGTTGAACGCGTCGTTAAAAAAGAGGTCGCCCATATCATGGACAGGCTGGATCTGAAATAATCGGCGAAACGAGTTTTATTTCCTCAAGCCCGTTCAAACGCTTGGGGAAAATTTTTTTTGAATGTCAAACGTGAAGGAGAAAACGGCGATGCTGGACAAAACTTACAGCCCGTCCGACGTGGAAACGAAAATTTACGAACAATGGGAAAAATCGGGCGCATTCGCCTGCGATCCCGATTCGGACAAGGAACCGTACTGCATTATGATTCCGCCCCCCAACGTGACGGGCAACCTGCATATCGGTCACGCTTTGACGTTCACGATTCAGGATTCGCTGATTCGCTATCAGCGCATGAAGGGCAAGGACGTGCTGTGGCAGCCCGGAACCGACCACGCCGGCATCGCGACGCAGATGGTCGTCGAACGTCTGCTGGCGAAAGAGGGCGTGTCCCGTCACGATCTGGGACGCGAAAAGTTTATTGAAAAGGTTTGGGAATGGAAAGCCAAATCCGGCGGTCAGATCACCAACCAGCTGCGGCGTTTGGGCGCGTCTTTGGATTGGCCGCGCGAACGCTTTACGATGGACGAGGGACTGTGCCGCGCCGTGCGTCAGGAATTTGTGACGCTGTACAAGGACGGACTGGTCTACCGCGCGAAACGTCTGGTCAACTGGGATCCGTATCTGCAAACGGCGATTTCCGATCTGGAAGTCGAACAGCGCGAAGTCGTCGGCAAGATGTGGTATTTCAAATACCCCGTCGAAAACGAGGACGGACGCTTTATCACGATTGCGACGACGCGTCCGGAAACGCTGTTCGGCGACACCGCCGTCGCCGTTTCCGCCGACGATGAACGCTACAAGGATCTGATCGGCAAAAACGTGATCATTCCGATTTGCAACCGCGCGATTCCCGTCGTCGCCGACGAACACGCCGATCCGACCAAGGGAACGGGCGCGGTGAAAATCACGCCGGCGCACGATTTCAACGACTTCGAAGTCGGCAAACGCCACAACCTGCCGATGATCAACATTTTGGATTCGACGGCGCATTTGAACGAAAACGCGCCCGAAGCCTACCGCGGTTTGACGACGGCGGACGCCCGCGTCAAAGTGCTGGACGACGTCAAGGCTCTGGGACTGTTCGTCAAAGAGGAAGACAACCCCATGACGATTCCCTACGGCGACCGTTCGGGCGTCGTGATCGAACCGTGGCTGACGGACCAGTGGTTCGTCGACGCGCCGAAACTGGCGGCGGAAGCGATCAAGGTGGTCGAAGACGGACGCATGGAATTCGTGCCCAAGGCGTGGGAGAAAACCTATTTCGAATGGATGCGCAACATTCAGCCGTGGTGCGTTTCCCGTCAGCTGTGGTGGGGACACCAGATTCCCGTCTGGTACGGTCCCGACGGTCGTTTCTTCGTCGAGGAAAACGTCGAACTGGCGCAGGCGGAGGCGGACAAACATTACGGCAAACACGTCGATTTGAAACAGGATCCGGACGTGTTCGACACATGGTTTTCTTCGGGCATCTGGCCGTTTTCGACGCTGGGCTGGCCCGACGACACCAAGGAATTGCGCCGTTACTATCCGACGAACGTTCTGGTGACCGGCTTCGACATTATTTTCTTCTGGGTCGCCCGCATGGTGATGCTGGGACTGCACTTTATGAAAGACGTGCCGTTCAAAACCGTCTACATTCACGCTTTGGTGCGCGACGAACAGGGACGCAAGATGTCGAAATCGAAGGGCAACGTCATCGACCCGCTGATTTTGGCGGACAAGTACGGCGTCGACGCGATGCGGTTCACTCTGGCGGCGATGGCGGCGCAGGGACGCGACGTTTTGATGAGCGAATCGCGCGTCGAGGGATACCGCAACTTTGTGACGAAACTGTGGAACGCCGCGCGTTTCTGCGAAATGAACGAATGCAAGGCGGTCAAGGGCTTCGATCCGAAATCGGTTGAAAACCCGCTGAACAAATGGATCGTGTCCAAGGCGGCGCAGGCGCACGGCAAAGTCACGACCGCTTTTGACGAATACAAGTTCAACGAAGCGGCAAACGCGGCGTATCAGTTCGTCTGGGGCACGTTCTGCGACTGGTATCTGGAATTTGCGAAACCGCTTTTCTTCGGCGACGACGAATCGGCGAAAGCCGAAACGCGGGCGACGGCGGCTTGGGTGCTGGAACGCATTTTGATTATGCTGCACCCGATCATGCCGTTCGTGACTGAAGAGCTGTGGGGCAAAACGGACCACGACAAAATGCTGATCGTCACGGATTGGGGCGATTTGCGCGATCTGGTCGATCCGGCGGCCGAAACGGATTTGGACTGGGTGGTCGATCTGGTCGCGGCGGTGCGTTCGCTGCGTTCCGAAATGAACATCGCGCCGTCCGCTAAAATCACGATGCTGCTGGGCAAGGCGTCCGATGCCGAAATCAAACGGCTGGAAAAATTCGGCACGCTGATCAAAACGCTCGCCCGTCTGGAAAAAGCGGAAGTTTCGACTTCCGCCGACGACGAAAAGGGCGCGGCGCAGGCGGTGTTCGGCACGGCGGAAATCCTGCTGCCTTTGGCGGGGGTGATCGACGTCGCCAAGGAAACGGAACGCCTGAACAAGGAAAAGGCGAATCTGGAAAAGACGATTTCGTCGCTGTCCGGTCGGCTGAACAACGATTCTTTCGTCGCCAAAGCGCCCGCCGCGGTGGTCAAGGAACAGAAAAAACGTCTGGAAGAAGCCCAAACCGCTCTGAAAAACGTCGTCGGGGCTTTGGAACGGCTGAAATCCTTGTGATTGAAAGGGAAAGCGCATGAATAAATACGGGGTGTTTCTGACGGCTTGCCTGTTGTTGTCGGGCGGTCGCGCCGCCGTCGCGCAAGAGGTCGTCGCGGTGGAAACGCCCGCCGCGGCGGCGATCGCCGAACCGACGGTCGCCGAAGCGATGCGCGATTTCGTGCGCGCCGAAGAAACGCGCGTGTGCGGCGAATTGCGGCGGTTCGCGCGGGAAAACATTTTCGCCGATCCCGCTTTCAAAGCGGCGGCGGACGACCGGAACACGCGCAAGGTCGCCGCGGCGGCGTCCAAGTACGCGACCGGTTTGGCGAAGGATTACGACGCCGATTTCGTTTTCTATCACCCGAACACGCGGTTTTTCGTGCGCGTGAACGACGCCGGATACCGCGGCAGAATGCGCTTGCCTGCCGAAGCGGTCGACTCCGTTTCGACCTGTTTCTGGGAACGTCTGCCGTCGCAGGACGTCGTGTACAGCATGCTGGCGAAAGTCGACGGGGATAAAACGGGGTATCTGAAAATTTCAAAAAAGCTGACCCGCATGATTACGAACATTCCCGACGCGCTGTCTTCGTTCGGCAGGGTGCGCGTCTACACGGCGCTGGACAAATCGGGGCTGAAAAAACGCCTGTGGTTTAAAATGCGCCGCCGCGAACCCGGAAAAGTCGCGGGATCGGGCTGGTGTTCGTCCGGCAATCTGGCGTTTTTGTCGACGCTGGGGGCGGGCGCCGTCCCGCCGAAAAAACAGCAGAAAAGCTTGCTGGCGGCGGCTGACGAAAGCGCGGAATTCGACTTGCCCGCTTTGAAGCTGAAAGGCGGCGCGCTGTCGATCAACGGACTGGACGGCGAACGGCTGGGCGCGGTGATCGTTACGCTGGAAACGGGGACGGCGCAACCGCCCGCCAAATCCGACGGGGACGACGGCGACTGCGACGAAAAAACGGAAAACTTTCTTTACCGTTATTTTGAATGACGATGAAAACGGAATATGAAAAACAGCGCGCCGGCGAATGGTTCGACGCGACGTCGGACGAGCTGTCCGGCTATTACGTCAGGATTCAGCGGCTGCTGAAAGAATACAACGCGACCGGCGTTTCGGAAAAGGAACGTCGCGCGGAATTGATGAAGCAAATGTTCGGCGCGGTCGGAACGGGGGTGATGGTCGTCCCGCCCGTTTATTGCGATTACGGTTGTCACGTTTTTCTGGGCGACGGCGTTTATCTGAACACGGGCGCGGTGTTTCTGGACGCGGGATTTGTCCGCGTCGGCGAACACACGCTGATCGGACCGAATGCGCAGTTTTACACGGTCAACCACCCGATCGACGCGAAACAAAGGCGGACGGGCGTTGAAAAGGCGAAACCGATCACGATCGGCAAAGACGTTTGGATCGGCGGATCGGTCGTGATTTTGCAGGGCGTGACGATCGGCGACAACAGCGTCGTCGGGGCGGGCAGCGTCGTGACCAAAGACATTCCCGCGAACGTCATCGCCGCGGGCAATCCGTGCAAAGTGATCAAGAAAATCGAAAACTAACGCTTGACATTGTTTCGCAATCCTGTATAAGCGGCGGAGCAACAAGTTTTGTAATCCTCATCGGAGGTTTGAAACCGGATAAGATGACTGGGTAAAACCAATCGTTTTATCCGGTTTTTTCGCGTCGAAAGGTGGACTTATGGATTTTAAAAACGAAAAAGTTTCCGTTCTGTTCAAAAAACTGTTCTTTCCGACTTTGGCGGGAATGCTGTGCCTGTGCGCGGTGACGGCGGCGGACGGGATTTTCGTCGGGCGCGGCGTCGGCGGCGACGGAATCGCGGCGGTCAACATTTGCGTGCCGCTGATGATGGTCGTGATGGGATTCGGGCTGATGGTCGGCATCGGCGGGTCG
>DJRZ01000064.1:980-11962 GCA_002440235.1 Alphaproteobacteria bacterium UBA6347 | reverse complement strand
CCGTTTCCCTGTCCAAAGGGAAAATCAAACGGGCGCGGTTCAACGTCACGCAAGCGATGCTGTTTGTCACGGGCGCGACGGCGGTTTTGATCGCCGCCGTCATGATATTTCCGTTTGAAACGGCGCGCCTGCTGGGGGCGTCGGATCATTTGACGAATATGGTCGTCACCTATCTGCGCTGGTTCGTTCCCGCGCTGGTTTTTCAAATCTGGGGCGCGGTCGCGCTGTTTTATATCCGGCTGGACGGCGCGCCGAAGCTGGCGATGTGGTGCAATATCGTTCCGGCTTTGCTGAACGTGTTTCTGGACTGGCTGTTCATTTTTCCGTTTCAATGGGGCGTTATGGGGGCGGCGTTCGCGTCGTCGATTTCCGTTTTTACGGGCGGCACGGCGGCGATCGTCTATCTGTTGTTTTTCGCCAAGACGCTGCGGTTCTATCCGGTGAAAATCGGGTTGCGGGGATTTCACCTGTTTTTTGAAAACATTTGGAAGCAATGCAAAATCGGGGCTTCCGCTCTGCTGGGCGAATCGACGATGGCGATGCTGATGTTCACGGGAAACCGTGTGTTTATGCGCTATCTGGGCGACGACGGCGTCGGGGCGTTCGGCATAGGCTGTTACTATATGCCTTTCGCGTTTATGGTCGGCAGCGCGATCGCGCAATCCGCCCAGCCGATCGTCAGTTTTAATTACGGTTTGGGCGATCGGCGCAGAATCGTTCAAACGGAAAAGGTCGCCGCGTTCGCGGGCGTTTTGTGCGGCGCGGCGTCGACGCTGTTTTTCACGCTGTTTCCGGCGACGGCGGTCGGATTGTTTTTGGACGCGCGGGAAACGGCGGCAAAGCTGGCGGTCGACGGTTTGCCCTTTTTCACGTCCGGCTTTGTCTTTTTTATTCTGAATCTGACGGGGAGCGGCTATTTCCAAAGCGTCGAACGCCTGACGCCCGCGACGGTCTTTTCCCTGTTGCGCGGTTTCGTTTTTTTGACGGCGTCGTTTCACGTTATGCCGTTGCTGTTCGGAACAAAGGGAATTTGGCTGGCGATGCCCGTTTCGGAAACGGCGACGTTTTTGACAATGGCGGCGTATTGTCTGATCAAAAAAAGATATTGACTTAAAGTCAGCTTTAAACTGTATAAATAAAGTCCCGTTCATTTCAAACAAAGCGGAGGCTTTATGATTTCATGCGTGATCACCACTTCGTTTCTGGGGTGTCTGGTGACACTTCCTTTGTTGTTCCGATACGCGTACTGTCCGGATATGACGGCGGTAAAGGTTGCGGGGTTGTTCGCCGCCGCGCTGGTTTTGGGGTGCATGCCGCTGTTGTCGGACGATTCGTTCGAAAACGTTTTCGGCGGCGCGTATCCGGCGTGGCGCGCGGCGGTCTGGTTCGTCTACATTTTCTGCATCATATTGCTGACGCTGACGGTCGCGCGCGACGCGGTTTGGGCGGTCCTGTATAAAACGGGCATCGCCGTTTCCCCGCTGGATCGGACGTGGACGCCCCGGTTGAACGCGGCGACGGCGGCTTTGGCGTTCGCGGCGTCCGCGTGGGCTTTGCACTGCGGATTGAAAGTGCCGGCCGTCAAAACGGTCGAAATCGCTTCCGACAAAATCAAAACGGCGCAAAACGTCGTCTTGCTCAGCGATCTGCATATCCACAGGACGGTTTCGCCTGAAAAGATCAAGGGGATCGTCGCGCGCGCGAACGCGTTGAATCCCGACGTCATTTTGCTGGACGGCGACATTTTGGACGACGACGTTGAAAAAATACGGGATTTGACCGGATTGCTGACCGGACTGAAAGCCAAATCGGGCGTTTATTTCGTTACGGGCAATCACGAATTTTACGTCGGATACGCCAAAACGACGGAAGCGTTGAAACGGGCGGGCTTCATCTTTCTTGAAAACAGCGGCTTCGCCGTTTCCCCGTCTTTGTTCGTCGCCGGCGTTCCCGATCCGTCGGGCGCGCGTTTCGGCGTGAAATCCGACGCGGACAAGGCGTTTGAAAACAGCGCGGATTCGCAGTTCCGGCTGATGATGTCGCACACGCCGACCTTTTTCGACAAAGCCGACCTGACCGTTTCCGGTCACACGCACGGCGGTCAGATTTTCCCGTTCCACGTTTTGACAAAGCTGGCGAACAAATATTTCGCCGGAAAATACGATGGCGTTTACGTCACGCGCGGGGCGGGGCAGTGGGGACCGCAAATGCGCTTTCTGGCGCCGTCCGAAATCACGTTGATCAAGCTGACGCCCGCGAAATAATCCGACCGCGGACAAAGGAAAGGGGCTTGCGCGCGGCAAGCCCCTTTTCGTTTCTTTATTTCGTTCAACCCGCTTTTTCCTCGGTTTCGTCGACGGATTCGTCTTCGCCTTTTTTGACGAAAGCCTTGACTTTTTTAACGCGGAAGCCGTCGATTTCCAGAATTTCGAAACTGCACAGCGGGCAGTCGACCACGTCGCCGACTTTCGGTTTGCGCGCCAGCAGTCCGAAAACGTAACCGCCGATGGTGTCTTCCTCGTGTTCGTCCAAAGGACGCAGACCCATGTATTCCAGCGCTTCGTCCAGCAGAGTCATGCCCAGAAATTCATAGGAACCGTCGTCCAGCCGTTTTTCGTACACCTCGTCTGTCGTGTCGTGTTCGTCCTGAATGTCGCCGACCAGTTCCTCCAACACGTCTTCCATCGAAATCAGTCCGGACGTTCCGCCGTATTCGTCGACGACGATCGCCATGTGAATGCGGCGGCGTTTCATGGTGTGCAGGACTTCGGACACCGACAGGCTTTCGGGCACGAACAGAATTTCGCGCAGCATTTTTTTGATGTCTTTTTCGCCCTCTTTGATCAGCAGGTCGCGCAGGTGAACCATGCCGACGATGTTGTCCTTGTCCTCGTCGCAAACGGGATAGCGCGTGTGGTTGCTTTCCTTGACGATGTCAAAGTTTTCGTCGAACGTGTTTTCCAGATACAGACATTCCATATCCTGACGCGGCACCATGATTTCGCGCGCGATCTTGTCCGAAAAGTCGACGGCGTTTTTGATGATTTCGCTTTCGGTTTTGTCAATGACGCCGCCGCGCTGGGACGCGCCCGCGATCAGTTTGATTTCTTCTTCGGAATGGACCAGATCGCTTTCGTGCGCGGGGTGGATTCCGATGATTTTCAGCGCGCAAGCCGCCAGATGATCGAACACCCAGATGACCGGACGGAACATCTGCGCGAACATGTACAGCGGGCGGACGACCAGCATGACCGCCGTTTCGGTTTTCTGGATCGCGATGGATTTTGGCACCAGTTCGCCGAACACGACGTGCATCAGCGTGATCAGCGTAAAGGCGGTGGCGATGCTGACCGAATGCATCAAAATGGGGTCGTCTTTCAGCCACGGACCGAACAGCGGGTCGATGATGACCGCCAGCGCGGGTTCGCCGATCCAGCCCAAAGCCAGCGACGCCAGCGTGATGCCCAGCTGCGTCGCGCTGAGGTACGAATCCAAAGCCGAAGTGACTTTGATCGCCAGTTTGGCTTTTTTATTGCCGTGGGCTTCGATTTCCTCCAATCTGGAACGGCGGATTTTGACGATTGAAAATTCCGCCGCGACGAAAAAGGCGTTGACGGCGACGAAAAACAGCGCCGCAAACAGTTTCAAAGTGGTGTATGACGAAGAAGGGTCCATAGTTTCCTCTGGTTAAATTAACGATAACAGGCAGGACACGGGGGCGTGATCCGAAGATTTTTCCGCGCCGCGCGCGTCTTTGTCCACCGCCGCCGAAATCAGCCGGTCTGCCCAGGCGGGGGATAAAAACAGGTGGTCGAGCAAAATGCCGTCGTTCTTTGCGAACGCGCCGCCGCGATAGTCCCAGTAAGAGTACGTTCCGGCGGGGGCGAAACGGCGCAGGGCGTTCGTCAGCCCCGTCAGGCGGAACGCGCGGAACCGGTCGCGGACGGGAAAGACGGTAAAGACGGAGTCCTTGAACCGGACGGGATCGGCGACGTCGCCGTCGTATTCGATGACGTTGAAATCCCCGCCGATGACGAACGCGTCGTCCCGATTCATCAGATCCCGCGCGTAATCCGCCAGCGCGTCCAGCCAAGCCAGTTTGTATTCCAGCCGTTCGGTCGATTCGGGAGCGGTCGCCGGCGGCTGACCGTTCGGGACGTACGCGCTGATGAAGCGGGATTTCAGGGCGGGACACCAAACTTCGGCGAAGCGCGCCTGTTCTCCGCCGTCGGGGGCGTTCGGCAGACGGTCCAGCGTCTGTTCGATTTTTTCTTTGGCAAGAATCGCGACGCCGTTATAGCTTTTTTGTCCGGCGGCGACGGCGTCGTAGCCCGCCGCGTTCAGTTCGAAAAAAGGAAATCCGCCGTTTTCCGTCTTTGTTTCCTGCACCAGCACGACGTCGGGACGGCGGGTGTTCAGATAATCCGTCAGGGCGGGCAGGTGGGCTTTGATGGAATTGATGTTCCACGTCGACACGCGAATATCGTCGCCTCGGTGAACGGGGGCGGGCGGGGGCTGCGTTGCGGTATCGGTATTCATGTCTTTGTCGGACGACCTTCGACGTTTTTGAAACTTTTCGTTATTTATACAGGAAAAATCAAAGCGAATCCACAGGAAAATACGCGGCGCGGGGATTGTTTTTTTTCGGCGTCTCTGTTTAAATGAACGAAATTGCTTTCGGAGTGGGAAATGAAAGTGCCGCCGGTTTTCGTCGTTTCGCTTTGTCTGGCGCGGCTGATCGCGCCGCAAACGGCTGACGCGCGCCCGAAACCCGAGCTGACGGTTGAAATCGACGAAGGACGCCCCGTGTTCATTCACAGCAGAAAATCGTTCGATTGCGTGAACGGAATCAACCACGGCGGCGGTTGCACGCGCGTTCAATTCTATGTCGAAACGGGGGACGTCGTTCGCGCGCCCGACGGCGGAATCGCGAAAATGACGCTGAAAACGGGCTTGCGGAACGTCGAAGTGGAGCTGTCCTCCGATCTGCGGGAAAAATCGTGCCTGTTCAACGCGACGCTGAAACACGAATTGACGCATCTGGCTCTGCATCGCGGGGTTCTGCGCCGCTTTTCCCCCGAAATCGCCAAAGCGGCGCTTGCCGCGATTGAAAAAATGCCGCCTCCGCTGACGGCGGCGCAGGTCGGGAAAATCAACGGCGTTTTGAAACGTCAGGTCGACCATATGGTCGCGCGGGACCGCGAACAGAACGCGCTGCTGGATTCCGACGCCGCCTATTCGTATCAGGACAGTCAATGCGCGGGGAAACAATGAACGGGATTCAAGCCGCTTTCGTTGTCGCGCTGGCTCTTTTCTCCGCGCAATCCGCCTGCGCCCGCGAACAACGCTACAAACGCGTCTATCAAAAAGAGGCGAAAGTCGTTCAGAAAACGAAAGTCGTCAAACAGAACGTGCAATGGCGTCAGGCGGACGCGTACCTGTCCGTCAGCCGCGGCAAACCGACGGTGTCCGTCGACGCGGAAACGGCGCAGACCGAATTTCGGAGCGCGGCGGGAAAAGTGGAATGCGGCGGCGCGCAAACTTTTTCGTGTTTCAGGTATTCCGTCGGGTTCAAAGCGGACGTCGATTGCGACCGTTCCGCCCTGGTTTTAAAGGCGGAACAGAAGCAACCGCCCGTCGTGGTCGTTTCGTCCGAATTTCAAAAGGGAACGTGTCTTTTCGATAAAATCGTAAAGCATGAATTGACGCATGAAAAAATATTCAGATCCGTGCTGGATTCCTATGTCGTGAGTTTGTCGCAAAAAATGATCGCGGTCTACGAGGCGGGACAGCGCGACGACCTGTCGTGCAAGGAAATCCGTCAAAACATCGACGGGCTGGTTTCGGCGGCGGACGGGGAACACGCAAGCCTGCAATCCGAACGCGGTCGTCGGATCGATTCGCCAGACGGCGCGCACGCCTACGGTTTCGAAA
Source organism: Alphaproteobacteria bacterium UBA6347 (assembly GCA_002440235.1). Classification (GTDB taxonomy): domain Bacteria; phylum Pseudomonadota; class Alphaproteobacteria; order CAAGCB01; family CAG-977; genus UBA11549. The sequence goes on along the minus strand of DJRZ01000064.1, from coordinate 6,028 downwards.
CGTGTCGGGGACAACAATGACGCACTTTCCGCTGTTCTTTTGCGCCGCGTCGCTTTTCGCCTTTTCCGCCGCGGCGCGCCCGACGCTGGAAGTCGTGCGCAATCCGCCGAAGGTCGAACGCAAGCTGACGATCGTTTCCGTCCCCGTGACGCAATGCGGCGTTTCGGCTTCGGGCTGCACGATTCCGTCAAGCCGCCGCTACGGCGCGCAGACGGACTGTTCCCGCGGGCGTTTGACGGTGATGTTCGACGTCAGGGGATACCGGATAGAAATCGTCGACCGTGAAAAAAAAGGAACGCCGAGCTTCGATTTGGTGCTGAAACACGAACTGACCCACGTCGCTTTGTGGAATAACGTGCGGGAACGGTATTTCAACGCGACGGCGGCGGAGGCTTTGGTGCGGTTTGAAAAGCTGCTGAACGACCGGACGAAGAGCTGTCCGCAAATTCAGGACGAAATATTGGATCTTCTGTCCGGTTACATGGAACGCATGAGCGAAGAGGGGGAACGCCAGCACGCTCTGCTGGACGGGGAGGAAAACTACGCCTATCAAAGCCGCCAGCTGTACATGCCGCAAAAAAAAGCCGATAAAACAAAGGTGTACCGAAATCCCGCCGTTTCGGTCGAAGTGTTGAAAACGAAACGCGCGGCGGACGTTTCCCCCGCCGACAATCAAACCGTTTCGGGAAACGTCGTCAAGAATCTGAAAACGCGGGCGGCGCTTGAAATGGACAGGGCGTCCGTCCGGCTGCATTGCCCGACGGGGCGGGTGAACGTCGTTTTGGGCTACGCGTCGGCGGTGGCGTTTAACGAGGATCGCGGCACGTCGCTGTACGCCTATTTGTCCGACAGTCTGAACGGGCGCGTGAAGGCGCTGGAAAAATCGGTGTCGGGCGTTCCGGACAAAATTAAAGCCGACATTGTTTCCAACTATAAAAAGCTGGCGCGAAAAGGCATGACCTGCGGCGAAATCAGAACGTGGCTGGAACGGCGCGTCGACGCGTACCGGTCGAAAACGAACGAGGGGTTGATTGCCGAAAACAACGCGCTGGGCGACGCCGTCCCGCTGTGGCGCGACTATTTCAAACGGGACATGGACGCGAAAACGGCGGCTCGGTCCGTCCGCGGACGCCCGAAATTCCCCGCCGCCGCCCCGCCCGTCGAAACGCCGGAAAAATTCGATGTCGCGCAAAATGCCCCCGCTTTCACGCCGAAACGCGCCCCGGCGGTTTCCGAACCCGCGGCGAAGGAAGCGCCGCAAACAGTCAAATCCGCCCCCGCGTCCGATGCCGAAACAAAGGCGCTTTCCTCCGTCGAAGCAGATTTGCCGCCTCCGTCGAAAGGCGCGCTGTACGGCTGGATAGAGGATTTGAAGTCGTTGAAGTGGCTTGAAAAATTGCTGGAAAAATTCAAATCCGTCGTGGTCGCGCCGGTTCTGGACGGGCTTTCGAAGAATCCGACCGACTAAAATGATTGAAAAACCGTTAAAAGAGCGTGGCTTTTTCTTTTTGTTCTGGTATAATCCGACCGATTTTTTTTAAGCAGGTGTTAAGATGACAGCTCCGTATGCCACTCTTGCCGAAAAAACGCGCGGGCGGCTTTATCCCGAAAAAGAGGCGCCGTACCGGACGTGTTTCCAGCGCGACCGCGACAGAATCATACATTCCGAAGCGTTCCGCCGGCTGGAATCCAAAACGCAGGTCTTTGTTTATCACGAAGGAACCAGCCTGCGCACCCGCCTGACCCATTCGCTGGAAGTGTCGCAAATCACCCGTTCGCTGTGCCGCATGCTGGGGCTGGACGGCGATTTGGGCGAAGCGCTGGCGCTGGCGCACGATTTGGGGCACACGCCGTTCGGGCACGCCGGCGAAATGGCGCTGAACGAATGCATGCGGGACTACGGCGGATTCGATCACAACGCCCATTCGCTGAAAATCGTGACGAAGCTGGAACGGAAATACCCGCGTTTCGACGGCATCAACCTGTCTTGGGAAACGCTGGAGGGGCTGGTCAAGCACAACGGACCGCTGACGGGCGACGGCAAGCCGCCCCTGCCGCTGGAAATTCGGGAATACAACGACGTTCAGGATCTGGAATTGTCCGGCTATTCGGGGGCGGAGGCGCAAATCGCGTCTTTGGCGGACGACATCGCCTATTCCAACCACGACACGGACGACGGATTGAAAACGGGGCTGATATCGGTCGGCGACATGATGGAAAACGTCGCTTTTTTCAAAAACCATTACGAACGGGTGAAACGCGAATATCCGGCGGTCGAACATTCCAGAATCGTCGCCGAAACCGTGCGCCGCATGATCAACGACATGATTCTGGACGTCGCCGACACGACGCGCGCCAATCTGGAAGCTTTGCGACCGGAGCGCGTCGAGGACATACGCGGTTGCGGCAGACCCGTCGTCGCCTTTTCGGAAAATATGAAATCGCAAATGCAAAGCTTGAAAGATTTTCTGTTTCCGAATATGTATCGTCATTACAAAATCAACCAGATGACCAGCAAGGGAAAGCGAATCGTCAAAGACCTGTTTTCCCTGCTGTTCGCCGAAAACAACATTCTACCGCCGAAATGGCAGGAAATGGCGCGGCTTTGCCCGCCCGACGCCGACGGACAAAAGCAAAAGGCGCGGCTGATCGCCGATTTTGTCGCCGGACTGACGGACGCGTCCGCCATAGAACTGCACACACGGCTGTTTGACCCGCAGGTGAGGATCTGAAATGAACATCTTTACGCACATCAGAAGCAATATCGTCGACGCTTTGGACGCGCTGGCAAAGGCGGGAAAAATCCCGTCCGGACTGAACACGGCGCGGCTGGTCGCCGAACCGCCGCGCGACGCCGCCCACGGGGACGCCGCGACGAACGCCGCCATGGTGCTGGCGGGGCAGGCGGGTATGAAGCCGCGCGAATTCGCCGAAATCCTCGCCGCCGAACTGCAAAGCCTGCCGATCGTCGATTCCGTCGAAATCGCGGGACCGGGGTTCGTGAACATGCGGCTGTCAAAGGTGTTCTGGGACGGCTGTCTGAAAGAAATCCTGCGGCAGGGCGACGATTTCGGTCGTTCCGACATGGGCAAAGGGCAAAAGAAAAACGTCGAATTCGTTTCCGCCAATCCGACGGGACCGATGCACATCGGTCACAGCCGCGGGGCGGTGTTCGGCGACGCGTTGGCGTCTTTGCTGGAAAAGGCGGGATACGACGTCACCCGCGAATACTATATCAACGACGCGGGCGCGCAGGTCGACGTTCTGGCGCGTTCCGTCTATCTGCGCTACAAAGAGGCTTTGGGCGAAAACATCGGCAAAATTCCCGAAGGGCTGTACCCCGGCGACTATCTGATTCCCGTCGGCAGGGCGCTGGCGGAGCGCGACGGCGAAAAATGGCTGAGCAAGCCCGAATCCGAATGGCTGAAAGATTTTCGCGCGTTCGCCATTGACAGAATGATGGACATGATTCGCGACGATTTGGCGGCTTTGGGCATCAAATTCGACGTGTTTTCGTCGGAACGCGCTTTGGTCGAGGCGGGCAAGGTCGACGAGGTCATCGAATTTTTGCGCGCCAAGGGGCTGATTTACGAAGGCGTTTTGGAACCGCCCAAAGGCAAAATCGTCGAAGATTACGAACCGCACCCGCAAACGCTGTTCAAAGCGACTCTGTTCGGCGACGACGTCGACCGCGCTTTGAAAAAATCGAACGGCTTTCAGACGTATTTCGCGTCCGACATGGCGTATCATCTGGACAAGTACCGCCGCGGGTTCGACGACATGATCGACGTCTGGGGCGCGGATCACGCGGGGTATGTCAAACGCATGACCGCCGCGATCAAGGCGCTGACCGACGGCAAGGGAAAGCTGGACGTCAAACTGTGCCAGATGGTCAATCTGATGTGCGACGGCGAACCGATGAAAATGTCCAAACGCGCGGGACGCTTCGTGACGCTGCGCGACATGGTCGACGCGGTCGGCAAGGACGTGATGCGCTTTATCATGCTGACGCGCAAAAACGACGCGCATCTGGATTTCGACGTCGAAAAAGTCAAGGAACAATCCAAAGACAACCCCGTTTTCTATGTGAACTACGCTTACGCCCGCGCGCGTTCCGTCCACCGCCGCGCCGAAGAAATGTTCAAAGGCGTCGATTTGAGCCTGTCCGCGCTGGCGGACGCCGACTTTTCGCTGTTGACGGACGACGCCGAAATCGCCCTGATCCGTCAGCTGGCGGAATTTCCGCGCCAGATCGAAATCGCGGCGGCGGCGCACGAACCGCACCGCATCGCTTATTATCTGAACGACACGGCGGCGGCTTTTCACGGATTGTGGAACAAAGGGCGCGACAACACGGAACTGCGTTTTCTGGAATCCGCCAAACCCGAACTGTCCTTGGCGCGTCTGGCTTTGGTCGACGCGGCGGCGACGGTCGTCCGGTCGGGGCTGGGCGTGTTCGGCGTCGTTCCCGCAGAGGAGATGTGATCCATGGAAACACGGCAGGACGCCGAACGGACGCAAGAGGATATCCTGTCCTCTTTCCGCGAGGAACGAATGGAACAGCGTAAAAAGAAACCCGCGATTCTGATCGGAATATCCATCGGGACGCTTATCGCCGTCACGATCGGCTGTTTGACGTTCGGGCGGTACGTTTCCGTTTATTACGGCGCGGACAGCGGCGAACTGCCCGTCATCGGCGCGGACGGCGGCGCGGACGGCATGAAGCCCGCTTCCCCCGGCGGCATGGAGGTTCCCAACCGCGACAAGCTGGTGTACGAACGCTTGCGCCAAAACAACGCGGAACTGCCGGTCGAACGGCTGTTGCCCGCCGCGGAAAAACCCGTCGCGCCGGCGTTTGAACAACAGGCGGACGACATCGGTTCTCTGGTCGCCGACATGGCGGCGAAAGAAGAGGACGCGCCCGCTTCCGCCGTCGTCTACGAAGAGGACGGCACCCCCGTCGAAGTGATGTTCCGTCCCGCCGACGAAACCGCGCCCGCCGCCGAACCGGAGGTCGCGCCCGCGCCGGTCGAACAAAAGCCGGCTGA
>DJRZ01000064.1:0-959 GCA_002440235.1 Alphaproteobacteria bacterium UBA6347 | reverse complement strand
GAGCGGAAACCGTCCGAACCCGCCGCGAAACCCGATTCGAAAGCGGCGGAAAGAAAGACCGCGCCGGAAACGCGGGAACAGGCGAAAAAGCCGGTCGTTTCCGTCGTCGACGCTACGGGCGCTTTCAGCGTCCAGCTGGTTTCCGCCAGAACGGAATCCGCCGCGGAAAGCGAATGGAAGCGATTGTCGAAAAAACATCGTGAAATTATTGCGAACCAGCCCCATGTCATATCGAAAACGGTTGTCGCCAACGGGACGTTCTACCGTCTGCGCGTCGGCAAATTCAAAAAGCGCGAAGAGGCGAAAGCTTTGTGCGAACAACTGAAAAACAAAAAACAGGAGTGCTTCGTTGTCAAATGAATATCCCTCGGCCGTCATTTTCGGCTGTTCAGGTCTGGCTTTGACCGATGAGGAAAAAGCCTTTTTCGAACGCGTCAATCCGCTCGGCTTTATTCTGTTCGCGCGCAACATCGCCACGCCGGAACAGGTGAAAACGCTGACGCAGTCCCTGCGCGAAACGGTCGGACGCGAAGACGCGCCGATTCTGATTGATCAAGAGGGCGGACGCGTCGCGCGGCTGAAAACGCCGTATTGGCGAAAATATCCGCCGATGCGCGTTTTCGGCGACATGTACGCGGACAATCCCGCGGACGCATCGGATGCCGCCCGCGACAACGCGCGGCTGATCGGGCGCGATTTGCGCGCGATCGGCGTCAACGTCGACTGCGCCCCCGTGCTGGACGTCCCCGTTGCGGGATCGAACGAAAAAATTTTGGGCGACAGGACGTTTTCCCGCGATCCGGAAACGGTCGCCGCTTTGGGCGCGGCGGTGTGCGGCGGTTTGATGGCGGAGGGCGTTCTGCCCGTCGTTAAGCACATGCCGGGGCACGGACGCGCCGCCGCCGACAGTCATTTCGAACTGCCCGTCGTGAACGACGATTTCGAAACGCTGAAAAAAA
>DJRZ01000022.1 GCA_002440235.1 Alphaproteobacteria bacterium UBA6347 | reverse complement strand
GCCTCTTGCAGCAAATCGTTCGTCCGCGCCAGAACAAAGCTGGTCGGCGCGTCGACCCAGTCGCCCAGCCCTTTGCCGCACGGGGTTTTCGACGGCACTTTTTTAACGCGGTCGCCCAAAGCGGGGAACAGCGTCTTTCCCAAAAATCCCATCACGGGCATTTTCACCGTTTCCAGCTTGTAATCGGCGCGTTTCAGCGTGTAGGCGTTGTTGCATTTCGTCAGAACGTGCGCCAGACGGGCGTGGACTTTGGCGACGTCTTTGGCGTCGGCGGCGGCGATCGCCTCTTGAAACGCCTCGTCCTTTTCAACCTCGCCGTCGAAAAAGGTCGCGGGATCGTCCATTTCGGACAGAATGACGTTCAGATCCAGTCCGTCCTCTTCCGGATCGATGTCCAGATGTTCGTGCATGACGCCGCGCACCACGGCGGACAGCAGGGCGTCAAACAAAAACTGTTCGTGCGTCCACGGCTGTTCCTTTTCGCCCATTTCCAGCGCCTTTCGATCCAGCACCTGATGCGCGCGGTACAGCTCCAGCCATTTTTCGGGATTGTCCTTGTCCTTCAGCAATTCCTGCGCCTTGGTTTTTTCCAAAGCGGCGACCGCCCGACGCAACGCCTGGCAATCCTTTAAATTCCTTACGGCGTCAATCAGCGCGGACGTTTGCCAACGTTCCAAAGATTCCCTGATTTGTTTTTCGTTTTCAAACGTGACGATACCGTCATCCAGCATAAAAGCCCCTTATGGTTTTTTTATATTTTCCTTGAACGTGCGAAAAAAGTCAATCCCGACGGCGCGTTATTTTTCAAACGCCGCGCAAAGGCGCGACGGCGTCAAGGGTTAAGCTTTTATTAAAAAATGAACTATACTATACTGTTCAGGGACAAACACTGCAAGGATTAAACCCATGATACGCCTTTTCGCCGGAATCGAACTGCCCGAACACATCAAAGACCAGCTTTACGCCCTGCGCGGCGGCGTCCCGAACGCAAAATGGGTCGAACGCGAAAACCTGCACATCACTTTGCGTTTCATCGGCAACATCGACGAAGGCGTCGCCGACGACCTGCACGACGGGTTCATGCAGATCAAAGCCCCCGCGTTCGACATGCAAATGGCGCAGGTCGGACTGTTCGCGAACGGTTCGCAGCTGCGCCACCTGTGGGCGGGCGTCTGCAACTATCAGGCTTTGGACTTTTTGCACGACAAGATCGAAAGCGTCGTTTCCCGCAACCGTCTGCCGCCCGACAAGCACAAATTCCACGCCCACTGCACGCTGGCGAAGCTGTACGGCGCGACGTTCGCCGACGTGCACAAATTCATGGAATACAACAACCTGTTCCGTTCCGAAGAATTTCACGTCGACCACTTCACGCTGTTTTCCAGCCACCCGCGCACGGACGGCGACGGGTCGTATTACCGCGTCGAAGCCCAATACCCGCTGTTCGGATACTGGGACTGACGCTTTCAGTCTTTAAATATAGTCGGAAATGTACGGGCTTTCGTGCAGCAGCACGTCGTCCAGACGGCGCACCGCGTCCAGATCGCCTTCGATGCGTTCGGCGCGGAACAGCTGTTTGGCGGATTTGTACCCCAACAGCAAAGCCGTCAGCGTCGCGACCGACATGCGGACGTGATAGCGCGCGATGTCGTCGTCGCAAATCTTGCATTTTCCCTTTTTGAACAGAACGGTCAGCTTGGCATTGTTCCATTCCAGAAACGAATCCGTGACTTCGATGGCGATGCGGACGCCTTTTTCATTCGGATTGCAGCGGTATTTTTTCAAAAAGCCGCGCACGTCGACGATGCGTCCCATGATGTAGGGGCGGATCGTTTCCCGAATGTCGCCGTCATTCATGTAAAAGGCGATCGGTTCGTTGAAATACGTGTTGCCGCGCACTTCGTCGATCATGGAATCGTGGGCGCGGATATATTCCCACAGCCCTTTTTGCGCTTCGCGGTTCAGATAGATCATTTCCTTGATGTGCATGATGTCGTCCTTGATCATGTACACCATATAGCCCAAAGGCTTTTCGTTTTCGGAATAATAGACGGCGACGGCGGTGTCGTCCTCGTCCCAGCGCCAGTATTCCTCCCACGCCAGTTTGTCGCGGTGCAGACAGCCGTGCGTCTGTTTGGCGAAACGCGTGTGCAGATCCATGAATTCCGCGTTGTCCCAGTTCACGCGGCGCACGAATCCGGACACTTTGGTCTGGACGGGAATCTGTCTGTCCTTGACGGTGTAGGAAATCTTGTTCGACACGATTTCCCAGCCGAATTTGCGGTACAGCGGAATCGAATACGGATAAAGCAACGCCAGCACCTGCCCTTTTTCCGTCATGCGCGTCAGGCTTTGACGCATCAGGTTGGACATGATTCCCTTGCCCGAATATTCGGGATAGGTACAGACGCTGGTGATGAACCCGATCGGAACGGTCGCGTCGTACACGTTCATTTTCAGCGGATAGACCGCGAATTGCGACACCAGCTTTTTATGGTCGAAGCACCCCAGGACGTCGGCGCGTTCCAGCACGGGGAATTTGGACTGCTTGATTTCGTCGGCGCGCCAGCCCGTGCGGTTCAGCTCGTCTTCGGTGACCTGAAACGAATAGCGCAACAGGGCGTTGTATTCGTCGACGTCTTTGGTGGACAGTTTTTTAACACAAAGTTTCAGTTTGTCTTTTTTATCGTTCATAAAAACCTTTCTGCCGCTTCGGGCGTTTTCGCGAAAGAATAGCCCAAACGCCCCCGATTTGTCAAACGGGGGACGCGAAAACCGGATTCAATCCTGTCAAGCGGTCGCTTCTTCGGTCGGCGCGGCGGATTCGATCTGCCGCCACTGGTGCGGATCAAGCAAAGCCGACAAAGCCACGGTGACGGTTCTTTCGTTTCCGCCCTGTTCGTTCAAACGCACATGCAACGGCAAGTCGGGAAATTCGATCACCCGTTCCACCAACCATTTCGAGGTCAAGCCGCTCGCTTTTTGAAAAACATCGTTGGGTTGCACAGGGAATTTTGCCATTTTAACGCTCTTTCTTCATAGGTTGCTTACGGTATCCTGCCGTAACGGAATTACAGTTTAAAACAAGACGGCGTCAAGTTCAAATAAAACTTATTCTTGCATCAGCCGCCGCAATGTTTCCAGCCGCGACGAAACGGGTTCGGCGCGGCGCATAAATTCGACGCGCAGTTTTTTCGCGCCGTTTTTCACCGCTTCGCGTTTTTTGACGACGGGGCGTTCCGCCAGCAGGAAATGGCGGCAGTCTTTCATCACGGAAACGAAACCGCCGTAGCGCGACGTCATTTTTTCCTGACGGTTGCCGCCGCAGTTTTGGCATTTGCCGCGCAAAGCCGCGTAAGGACAGTTTTCCGACGTGAACAGGGGAATGTCCTGATACACTACCGCCGCCGCCATATCCGGAAACGCCGCGAACAACGCCGCGGGATCGGGCGTTTCGGGCGACACGGCGAACCCCGACGCCCCCAGTTCCGAAGCCATGCGCGCCGCCGACGAATTGGCGACGTACAGCTGCCAGTCGAACGTCACGTCGACCGCGATCCCTTTCAGCGCGTCCAGTCCCCAGACGTTGGCGATTTCGAATTTTTTAAATCCCTTTTCCATTAAACCGCGCGCCGTCCGTTTCAGCTTTTCCGTTTCCCATGCGCGGGCGATGGCGGGCAGGGCGAAACGAATCTTTTCCCTGTCGAAACCGTCGAAAAAAGCGGCGTCCGTCCGAACGCCCAGTTCGAACACGACCTCCGCGACGGGTTCTTTCATCAGCTCCGCCGCCAGCAAAGCGTCGTCCGTTTTGACGATATAAGCCGTTTGCGCCGTTTCCTTTGACGGCGTCAAAGCTTCGCGGCGCAGGATTTTTTCCTTTCGCGCCGCGCGGTCCCTGTCCTTTTCAGCCGTCAGGACGGCGGCGGCGCGTTCGTACAAACGGCGGCGCAAATCGTTTAAAACGGACAGCGGCACGAACAGCTTTTCGGGGTTGTCGACGTTCAATCCCCTTAGCGTCAGCCCCGTCCCGCCCGTTTTGGCAAAGGCGTCGCGAACGGCTTTTTGCGCCGTGTCGAAAGACTTCGCCGCCGAAAATCCGCCGGCGACCGTTTCCGTCAAATCGCCGCAGGACGCCGAAACGCCGTCCGCGCGCACCGAAACGGCGACGTCGACATCGCCGACGTCCGCGGATTCCGGCTTCGGCGTTTCAAACGGGTACGCCCGCCTGACGGCGCCGGAAGACGACAGATACACCGCCGCCCCGACGGGAATGAACGGCGCGTTGTCGGGCAGGGCGATTTCCAACGTGTCGCCGGCGGCGGATTGAAAAGCGTTTTTGCCGTTCACGCGCATGTTTTCCGCCGAAAATCCGAAAGGACGTTCCGATTTCGGCAAATCGATCTGAACGCCGTCGAACCGTTCGATGCCGACCGCGGTTTTAAAACGGACGCTTTTCACCCCGCCGCGCGTCGAAAACCCTTCGACCTTTCCGGCGGGCAAACCGCGGTGTCCGACGATTTCCGTATCGATCACGTCGAAGTTTTTGCGTCCTTTCAGATAGAAATCCGTCGTCGGACGGCTGAAAACGCACCGGATATTGTCGCGTTTTCGCGCCAAAGTCCGCTTGTCGCACCGTCCGTCCAGTATCGAACGGTAATAGTCCGTCACGGCGGCGACGTACAGCGGGCTTTTTTTGCGTCCCTCGATTTTCAAAGCGGTAACGCCCGCCTGTTTCAACAGCAGGACGTTTTCGCTTTGCGCCAAATCCTTCATGGAAAAGACGTGTTTGTTCACGCCCTCGAAGCAAAACGATTCGCGGCAGGGATAGACGCATTTGCCCCTGTTCGCGCTGCGTCCCGCGTAAATCGCGGAAAACAGGCACAGCCCGCTGTAACTGTAACACAGCGCACCGTGAATGAAGACTTCCTTTTCAATCCCCGGAACGCGGCAGGCGTCGCGGATTTCGTCCAACGTCAGCTCGCGCGCCAGAACGACGCGCTTGAACCCCATATCGCGCAGGGCTTCGACGCCCTCGCGGTTGTGAACAGCCATTTGCGTGCTGCCGTGCAGGCGCAGTTTCGGAAAATACCGCTTCATCAGCCGCGCCGTTCCCAAATCCTGAACGATCACGCCGTCCGCGCCCGCCGATTCAATCGTCTGAAGCGTGTCGATCAGCGATTCCTTTTCGTTTTCGAAAAAGATCGTGTTGACGGCGACCAGCACCCTTTTCCCGATTTGATGCGCGTATTTCACAAACCCCGCGAACGCGTCGGGGGTGAAGTTTTGCGCTTCGGCGCGGGCGGAAAACTGCGTCAAACCCAAATAAACCGCGTCCGCCCCGTGGGCGAAAGCCGCGTATCCCGAATCAATCTGCCCCGCTGGCGCCAGCAATTCAACCATCATACCCCCTTATTCGAATTTCGTTCGCCGAAACTACCGCTTTTCCCCCGATCGGGAAAACGACCGACCCCGCCTGATGCCCGTAGGGAAAGCCCGTCCAAACGGGAATTTTCAGACGTTTTTTCCATTCGTTCAGCACATCGTCAATCGTCCCATCCGCCGGATCTTTTGCTTTGCAGTCCATGAAAACGCCGAACACGACGGCGGCGGCTTTGTCGAACACGCCCGCGTTGTCCAGCCGCGTCAGCATTCTGTCGACCGCGTAGGGTTCCTCGCCCACGTCCTCCAGCACCAGAACCGCGCCCGTCACGTCGGGCATATACGGCGTCCCCGGCAATCCGGCGATCAAAGACAAGCACCCGCCCGTCAGCGTTCCCTCCACCGTGCCGGCGAAGTCGGATTCCAGCCCCGAAACCGTCTGTTCCCGCCCGTTCAGGCAATCGTCCAGCGACAAATCCGTATAGGGGAACATCACGCGCCCGTGTCTGGGTTTCATCAAATATCCCGTAAAGCACGGCACCCCCGCCAAAGCGTTCAAAGCCAGCTGAACGGCGGTCGTGTCGCTCAGCCCGACAAAGGGTTTCCTATGCCGCGAAATCAAGCCGTAATCCAGCTTTTTCAACAGCCGCGCGGAACCGTAGCCGCCCCCCGCGGCGAAAATCAGATCGACCGAATCGTCGACGAAAGCCGCGGTCAGGTCGGCGGCGCGCTCTTCGTCCGTTCCCGCCAGAAAACGATGTTTTTCATACAGATGCGGCGCGCATTTGACGTCAAACCCGCGTCCGCGCCAAAAACGGACGGATTCGTTCAAAGCGGTTTCGTCAACCGCGCTGGACGGGGAAACGACGCCGATCGTCGTCATGACAGCGCCTCGAATATCGAACGGGCGAAATCGCTCAGCGTGTCGTCGCGCGCGCCCATGACGACGATCCGGTCGCCTTTGGACACCAGCCCTTTGACCAGAGAAACGACGGCTTTGCGGTCGGGAATGAAATGGACGCGCTTGCCCGTGCGTTCCAAATCACGCACCAGATCGGCGGACGAAATGTCCTTTTGCGCCGTTCCGCCCGCGTAATAGATTTCCTGCATGATCAGGGTATCGTCCAGCCCCAGCCCCCGATCGAAAGCGTCGACCAGCCCTTTGCGCATGATTTTGGTGGGTTTGAACCCGTGGGGCTGGTAGATGACGATCAGCCGCCCGTCGTAATCTTTCAGCGCGGACAGGCTGGCGGCTATTTTTTCGGGATTATGGGCGAAATCGTCGATGACGGCGACGTTCTTTTTCGTCACGCCGACGGTTTCCAAACGGCGGCGAACCCCTTTGAACGTCGACAGGGCTTTCAGCGCCTGCGACGCCGGAATGCCGATCTGCATCGCCGCGCCGACCGCCGCCAGAGCGTTCGCGACGTTGTGACGCCCGATCACGGGCAGGAAAGCCTCCTCCCCGTCCAGGGAAAACCGCACGCCGTTTTCGACGGGCGCGACGTTTTCGGCTTTCAAATCGGCGTCGCCGCCCGCCGCCGAAAAGGTCAGAACGTTGGGATTCCGGTTTTTCAGCGCCAGAACGTCCGCGTTGTCGGCGTTCAAGACCGCCCCGACCGTCGCGCGTTCGACGAAATCGCCGAACAGGACGCGCAGTTCCTCCAACGGTTTGTGGTCAAGCGAAATCGTCGTCAGGACGGAAACGGCGGGCTTGTAAAGCTCTATCGATCCGTCGCTTTCGTCGGCTTCGATCACGCAAAACGACCCCTTGCCCGCCAGAACGTTGCCCATGCCCAGCGAATCCGCGTAATTCAGCATCACGCCGCCGTTGATCACGGACGGGTCGAGTCCCGCTTCCTTTAAAACGTGTCCGATCATCGCGGTCGTCGTCGTCTTGCCGCTGGTGCCGCCGACGGCGATGCCGTTGTGTTCGTGCAGAAAATCCGCCAACACTTCGGCGCGTTTCATGATAGGAACATTCAGTCGGCGGGCTTTGACGACGTCGGGGATCGTTTCTTCGACGGCGGAGGAAACGACCAGAACGTCCGTATGTTCGTCGACGCCGCCGCCGTCCTGCGCGAACAGGGCGACGCCCTGATTTTTCAAAACGTCGAATTTGGACGCGTTGACGCCCGCGTCGTACGCGCGGTCGGATCCGCCGACGTCGTATCCCTTGTTTTTCAGCATCAGCGCCAGCGCGCTCATGCCGCTGCCGCCGACACCGCAGAAAAAGTATTTTTTCATGGATTTCCTCCGAAAATCGAAACGCTTGACTTTTTTATATGTAAAAAAGATAAATTTAATGTAAAGTGAATTTAAGATTTTTTCCCCTTGCAAAGGAGCTTTTCCATGCGTGCCGACCGTTTGTTCCTTTTAACCGCCGTTTTCACGGGTCTGGCGTGTTCCGCGCAGGCGCAGTACACGTCGAAATCGTCCTCTTCGTCCAGTTACACGACCAACAGAAAAACGACGGCGACGACGCAGCAGCAGCGCGCGACGACACCCGCCGCGACGTTCCGTCCGCGCCCCGCGGCGCAGGCGACCGCAACGAATCCCGCGCGCCGCGTCATCACCCCCGCCGCGAAAACAGCCGCCGCGGCGGCAGACGACGACGAACTGCCGTCCTTTTCCGCCTTTGAAAAAAGCAAAACGGAAACCGAAAAACCAGTCGTGCCGAATCCCAAGGGCGAAATCTGGTTCTACATCGCCGATTTTTCCTATGAAAACGCGACGGGGAATCCCGACTTTATGAACTGCCAGTGGAAAGTCGTCGCGCAGAACAGGACCGACACCAGAATCAAACGCTACACGCTTGACTACAAACTGCTGGACGAGGAGTTTTCCTTTGACGTCGGCGGTCTGGCGGCGGGCGAATCCCGCGTTACGCCGCACGGAACGTATTCCCCGAAATGTCCGGGGCTGGGACAGGTCAAACCGAAAGCAACCGTCAGAAAATGCGATTTCGGTCCTTTGAACAAACCGGAAGCGTGCCAGAAATATCTGATCGTCAAATAAAGTCCGGCGTCCGTGAAACCGTTTAAACACATCGCCCTGCTGGCGGGACTGTTTTTTTCCGCCTTTGCCGCGGACGCGGCGGAACAGCCGCCCGCCGTCGAACTGACCCCGCCGCCGGTCACGGTCGACGGCGACACGGAACCGGAAAGCGGGATCGGGCAAACGACGTCCGGCGTGCTGTCGTCCGCCGACCGCGAAACGTATTCGCGCGTTTTCGCCCTGATCGACGCCGGCGGATACAAAGAAGCCGAAATTCTGGCGGACACCGTCAAAGACGATTTGCTCAAAGGGTACGTTCTGGCGCAAATCTATCAGGCGGAAGACGCTAATCCCACCAAAAAACAGCTGGGAAACTGGCTGAAAAAATACGCCGACCTGCCCGCGGCGGAGGAAATCTACGCGCTGGCCGTCAGGAAAAAAGCGCCACTGCCCCGCAAAAAACCGACCGATCCGGCGGCGCACATGGCGGCGGGCGCGTGCACGTCCCTGCGCATCGCCGACCCGATCGATCTGGTGTTTTACAAACGCGCGGCTTACGTTCCCGAACCCGACCGCAAAAAAGTCCGCATGGGCATGCTGTATTTTTCGTCGGCGATCCGCCACGGCAAAACGCTGGCGGCGAAACTGCATCTGAACGACAGATTCGTTAAAAAACACCTGTCGCAAAAGGATCGCGACGATTCCCTGACCGCGCTGGCGTTCGCCTATTTCATCGACCGTCGGGACGAAAAGGCGTGGGAAACCATACAGGAACCGCTGAAACGCGCGCAAAACCGCAATCCGACCGCGCATTGGGTCGCGGGTTTGACGGCGTTCCGCCTGAAAAAATGGACGGAGGCGGAAACCGCGTTCAGAACTTTGGCGGCGCACCCGAAAGCGATCGCGACGCAAAAGTCGGCGGCGGCGTTCTGGGCGACGCGCGTTTTTTTGAAACTGGGAAAATATCACGACATCAATCCGTATCTGCAACAGGCGGCGACGGCGTCCCCCAACTTTTTTTACGGCATTCTGGCGCAACGGGCTTTGGGCTGGAAAATCGGGCATTCGTGGAAAGGCGCGGCGGCGCAGAAATCGGACACGGACGCCGTGCTGGCGAACCCCGCCGGACGGCGCGCGGCGGCTTTGCTGGAAATCGGTCAGACGGACATGGCGGAACGCGAATTGATCAAGCTGTACGCCGAAAACAAAAAATTGCGCAAAGCGTTGCTCGCCTACGCGGGATCGATCGCCGAATATCCCGATCTGGCGGTGCGTCTGTCGGCTTTGTCGGGCGAAGTTCAAACGCCGGACGGCGACAACGCGCTCTACCCCTATCCCAACTGGACGCCGACGGACGGCTGGAAACTGGACAAGGCGCTGGTCTACGCCTTTGTGCGTCAGGAATCCTGCTTTAAAAACAAAGCGTTCAGCAAAGCCGGCGCGCGCGGCGTCATGCAGCTGATGCCGTCGACGGCGCGGCTGATGGCAAGACGGCTGAAACAACCCTATCAGCTGTCGCGTCTGCACAAAATCCCCTACAACCTGATGATCGGACAGGAGCTGATCCGCACCCTGCTGAACTACAAAGCGATCGACGGAAATCTGTTGATGACGATCGCGTCGTACAACTGCGGTCCGAAAAACACGGTCAAATGGCAGAAACGCGACGACTTCAAAGACGATCCCCTGATGTTCGTCGAAGCGATCCCGTCGCGCGAAACGCGCGGTTTCGTCAAAAAAGTCGCCGCGAACTACTGGATTTACCGCAGTCTGTTCGGCAAAGACCTGTCGTCCGTCGACGACGTTCTGGCGGGAAAATACCCCGTCTATTCGGAATAGGAATCCTCGGAAAAGGCGGGCAGGGAAACGTCGTGAACGACCTTGCCCCAGATTTCGGCGGGCAGTCCGCCGCCCGCGACTTTGTTCATCGGGGTTTCGTCGTCGTTGCCGACCCAGATTCCCGCCGCCAGATCCCGCGTGTAGCCGACGAACCAGGCGTCGCGGTAGTTTTGCGTCGTTCCCGTTTTGCCTTTCGCCAAAACGGTCGGGTTGGCTTTTTTGCCCGTTCCGCGCCCGATCACGTCAATCAGAACCGAATCCAGTTCGGCGACGTAACGCGGGTTGACCAGACGGGACCGCCCGCCGTCGAACCGTTCGTACAGCACTTCGCCGTCCCGCCCCGAAATCCGCGTGATGCCGAACGGCGTGACGCCGAATCCGCCGTTCGCCAGCGCGGCGTACGCCCCGACCGCGTCGATCAGCCGCGTCTGGCACACCCCTAGCGCGATCGCCCCGTCGGCTTTGCAGTCCGCCCCGACGACGCCGAACTTCACCGCCGTTTTGCGCACGTCGCGCACCCCCGTCTTAATCGCCGTCGCCACCGCGACCGTATTGACCGATTTGACCAGAGCGTCGCGCAGCGTGATGTCGCCGTAGTATTTTCCGCCGTCGTTTTTGGGACTCCACCCGTTCAGGTAAAGCGGTTTGTCCCGCACGACGTCGTCCGCGCGCATGCCGTGTTCGAACGCGGTCAGATAAACGAACGGCTTGATCGCCGATCCGATTTGACGGCGCGCCTCGACCGCGCGGTTGAACTGGCTTTTTTTGTAATCGACGCCGCCCGTCATCGCCAAAACGCCCCCGTCCAAATCCATCACGACGCCCGCCGCCTGCGTCGCGTTTTTCTCTTTCGCTTCGGCGGAGGAAAGCGCGGCTTTGATCTCTTTGTCCAAAACAGCCTGTTTTTCGGGGTCGAGCGTCGTTTCGACGACGATGTCCCGTCCGATGCTGCCCAGATAAGCCTCGGCTTCGGCGGCGACCCAATCGGCGAAATAATACACAGACCCGTCCCTGTCCTTTTCGGCGACGGCGCCCGTTTCGGCGGCGTTCAGAGCTTTGCGCGCGGAAACGTAGCCCGCCTTGACCATATTCGCCAAAACCAGTCTGGCGCGCCTGTCGGCGGCTTTGGGGTGCGTCAGGGGGTTGTAGGTCGTCGGCGCCTTTAACAGTCCCGCCAGCACCGCCGCCTGATACAGGTTCAGGTCTTTCGCCCCGACGCCGTAGTATTTGCGCGCCGCCGCCTCGATCCCGTAGGTTCCCGCGCCGAAATACACGCGGTTCAGATAAATCGTCAAAATCTGGTCTTTGGTCAGCTTGCGTTCCAGCCAAAACGCCAGCAGCAGTTCCTGCACTTTGCGCCGCATCGTCTTTTGCGGCGACAGAAACAGGTTTTTGGCGACCTGCTGCGTCAGCGTGCTGGCGCCCTGCGCTTTGCGTCCCTTGACGGCGTTGACGACGGCGGCGCGCAGGACGGATCGCGCGTCCACCCCGAAATGGGAATAAAAGCGGCGGTCCTCGGTCGCGATCAGGGCTTGCGGCACGTAGTCGGGCAGGCGTTTCAGCGAAACGGGGCGTCCGTATTTCGCGCCGTAAGACGCGATTTCCGTCCCGTCCCGCGCCAAAATTGAAATTCTGGGCGCGCGCGCGGCGGCGACCGCTTTTTCCAAATCTGGCAGAGTCGCCCAGCACCAGCCGACGTACAGCGCGGCGGCAGCGAAAACGGCGGCGGCGATTCGAATCGTCGTCCCGCGCGCCGAAAAAGCCCGAATCCGTCCGATTCCCTTTACGAACGGCGAAGGGGTCCTGATTTTTCTTTTTTTGGACGAATCGGCGGTTTTACTGCCTTTTAAAGGCTTCGCCGACGCTTTTTTGTTTGATTTCGCGGGCATCGTCGCTGAATCGCTTACCTTTTGTTAACAAAGTCGGAACAGAATCGAACCATAGCCCCGAAGAGCTTAAATCCCCGTTAATGCGAAAGGAACGTCACGCCATGACCGCCGCGTTTTCAAACCAAAAGAAACTGTCGCTGAACATCGACGCCCCCCTGTATTCCATGCTGGAAAAACAGGCGGAGGAATCGGGCGTCGGCTTGAACGATTTTATCGCGCGGCTGCTGACGGGCGCGATGGACGAATGGAACGATTACTGCGACACGCTGCGCCGTCTGTCCGACGACGGCGACCGGTCGCAGCGCGTCTGCCTGAAATAAGCGGGTCAGTTTCCTTTTTTCTTTAAATTTTCGGTCGCGTAGGCGGCGATTTCCGCCCCGAGCCTGTCCGTCAAAGTCCGTTCGGCGGTCACGACGGCGGCGTAGTCGTTCCCCGCCGGTTCGGTCAGCGTCGACCGCGTGCGGCGCAAAACGTCGCCTTTGCCGTTCATCACCGTCCACCACGCGTCCAAAACGGCTTCCCCGCCGAAAACGGCGTCAAAGCGCAAGATTTCGACATACAGGCGGTAGGGAAACAAATCCCTGTTCAAATTGACCTGTTTGGCGGCGGGGAAACCCATGCGCGCCGAAACGGCGTTGCCGAGAACGCGCGGGAAAGCGTCCGCCACCTGTTCCGCCCAGCGGTTGTATTCGGACGCGGTCAGCGTCACGCCGTCGGGACGGCGGATCACGATTTGCGGCTTGTTCAAATAATCGGGGACGAAAACGGATTCGATGCCGATCAAGATGCCGCGCGCGTCCTTTACCGTCACGCTTTGTTTGGGCAGATCGCCGCCGTCCAGAACGTAAAAAGTCGACGGACGCGTCATGCCGCACGCGGTCAGCGCCGTCATCGCGAATAACAAAAACGTTTTTTTCATCTTGATGCTCCTTTTCCTCTGATCAACGCTTCGGGGTGGCGTTCCAGATAATCCGACCAGTTGCGCAAAGACTGCGCCGCCGCGCTGAAATCGCGCAGCATTTTGTTCAAATCCAGCATGGTTCTGGAGTCGGCGTCAAACGATTCCAGCGCCGTTTCCGTTTTTTTGGCGACCTGCGACAGCGAATGCGTCAAAGCGGACACGTCCCGCATGACGTCCGGCGCGTCGCGGTTGATCGATTTCACCAGTTTGTCCGCCTCTTTCAACAGCGCGTTCATATCCATCACCATATCGCGCAAAGGCAGTTTCTGCACCGTCTGCAAAAACGATTCGCCGATGGACGGCAACGTCGGAATTTCAATGATTTTGGAATTGTGGTTGTGCAGGTTGACCGGCGTGTCGGGATAATAGCTGAGCCCGATCATCATCTGCCCCGTCAGCAGGCTTTGATTTTCCAGTTTGGCGCGCAGCCCTTTGGCGATCATCTTGTCGGTAAATTCGCGGACGTCGTCCTTGTGCGGCTTTTTCGCGCTTTTCAAAATAAAGCTGTTTTCGTTCGTTTCGATATAGACGGGTATGTGGATTTCCGTCGTTTCAACGTCCGTGATCAGGGAAATGCGGACGACGCGACCGATCGGAACGCCGTTGAACACGACGGGCGACCCGACGTTCAACCCCTTGATCGACCCCTGAAAATACAGAACGTACTTTATCGAATGCGAAAACAGCCTGTCCTTGTTGATCATCAGAAGGGACGCGAAGAAAATCAGCAACCCCGCCAAAACAAACATTCCCGTTTTTCTCGGATCCGGTTTTTGAACCATTTTTTTCCCTTCCTTTATTTTTGTCCGCGCGTCAAAAAATGCGCCAAAGTTTCGTTCGGCGGGTTTTTCAGCAATTCTTTCGGATCTCCGCGCGCGATCACCGTTTTCGTCCGCGCGTCCAGATAAATCGAATTGGTGCCGATCGCGAAAATCGACGGCAGTTCGTGCGTCACCATCACGATCGTCGTGCGCAGGTTTTCCCTGACGCGCAAAATCAAATCGTCCAGATTTTTGGAACTGACGGGATCCAGCCCCGCGCTGGGTTCGTCGAAAAACACGATCCGCGGATCCAGCGCCAGCGCGCGCGCCAGTCCCGCGCGTTTTTTCATGCCGCCGCTGATTTCCGCGGGGTAGTAGTCCTGAAATCCGCCCAGTCCGACCAAATCAAGCTTTAAGGCGACCAGATCCTCGATTTCCGCGGGGGTGAAGTTCGTGTACTGTTCCAGCGGCATTGCGACGTTTTCAGCCAAAGTCATCGACGACCACAGCGCGCCGCTTTGATACAAAATCCCCGCCTTGCGCATTGAAAAATCGCGGTCGGCTTTGGTCGCGCCGCCGCCCCAGAACGGTTTGCCGTCAAAGGTTTCCGTGCCGGCGACGGGCTCCTTCAATCCCGTCAGGACGGTCAAAAGCGTGCTTTTGCCGCACCCGCTGCCGCCCATGATGATAAAAACGTCCTGTTCGTTCACGGTGAAATCGACGTCGCGCATGATGACGTTTTCGCCGTAAGCGACTTTCAGCCCTTTGACCTCTAAAAACGGTTTTGCCATCGCTACACCCCGCACACGCTGAAAATCACGGTCAGAACCGCCGTCGCGACGGTCATGAACACGATCGAATCGACGACGGCGGAAGTCGTCGCGAACCCGACCGCCGACGCGTTTCTGCCACAGGTCACGCCGCGGTAGCACCCGCACAGCGAAATGATGACGCCGTACACCGCCCCGTGGACGATGCCGATCAAAACGTTGCGCATCAGCAGGGCTTTCAGCGTCATTCTGAAATAATCGTCGGGGGACAGCCCCAGCATCAGAATCCCGACGAACGCGCCGCCCAAAATCCCCATCAGATCGGCGTACACGATCAGCAGCGGCATCATCAGGGACAGCGCCAGAACGCGCGGCAGAACCAGAAAATCGAACGGCGACACGCCCATCGTTTTCAGTGCGTCGATTTCTTCGTTCACCTGCATCGACCCCAGCGTCGCGGCGTAGGACGCGCCCGTCCTGCCCGCCACGATGACGCCCGCCATGATCGCCCCCATGACGCGCGTGACCGCCAAAGCGACAAGACTCGACACATAAATTTCCGCACCGAACATTTTAAGCTGAATCGATCCGACAAAAGCCAGAATCACGCCGACCAGAAAACAAATCAGCGAAACGATCGGCAGCGCGTTGACGCCCGCGTCCTGAAATTCCGTCCACAAATCGACCTTGCGGACGACGGCTTTGCGGTGAATGAAACGGGCGATCGACGCCAGCGCGCGCCGCGAAAACCACCATGCCGTCCTTGCCCCGTCCGCGGATTTCAGCGCCGCCGTCCCCAGCGCGTTCAAAAAACCGTTTCGGGATTCGGCGGGACGTTCGCCGGCGTGCCGCGGAACGGCGAAAGCCAAATCCAGCAGCGGCGACACGCCGTCGGGCAGTTCGCGCAATTCGACGGTCACGCCGTTTTGTTCGCACAGCGACATGATTCTGACCAGAAAAGCGACCAGACGGCTGTCCCACAGCTCCACCCCCGCTCCGTTCACGACGACGCGGTCGAACGACGGGCGCGAAAATTCGCCGATCAAAGCGGCACGGTCGTCGAAAACGCCGTCGCCGCCCCAATCGCCCGTCAGCGTCAATTCGGCGGAACGTCCGGATTCGTTTTTATTCAAGACTGCTTTGACGGGCATGGCTTTCCTTACTTTGCGGCAACGGGCGGCTTGTCGTCCAGAACGGCGAAATCCGCCCGCAACAAGCCGTATTGATCGATCAACCGTCTGATAATATCAGGATATTTGAACGGTTTGTAGGGGAAATTCAACAGCAAATGGGCTATCTCGCCCCCGTACATTGTGTTACCCGAACGGCGGTAGCTGGCGCGCGCGTCCCTGAAACTTTCCAGATAACCGTTGGTGTTGACATAAAGAATTTGGCTTTCGACCGCGTCGTACAGCGTCTTGAACGTTTTGATGCGGTACTGCGGACCGTATTTTTGATCTTCGTCCGGAACGACGCCGTTGCCGTCCCAGTCGCGCTGATGATAGACAGCGTTGTGTTCGCGGGCGTAGCGGCTGGTCGCGAATCCCGAATCCTGCGCCGCCATCGTCATCATGATCGTCGGCGGCACCGCGTCCGCGCGCGTCAGCAAAGCGGCGAACAGCGTCCCCAGATCGTCCGCCGGCTTGACGTCGTAGCGCGCGACCCACCCGTCCAGTTCGGCGCGGGCGTCCGCGGTCAGCGCGCCCGTTTCGTCAAATTCTTTTTTCAGCTTCAAAACCGCGGCGCGCTGTTCCAAAACAGCCGCGTTCGCTTTCAGCACGACGGGCAGCATCATTTCGAAAAACAGCGCCGGTCTGATTTCGTCGAAACGTTCGCGGTTGAAATCGGTCGGGACACTTTGAACGAACAGGCGCGGCGCGGGCTTTTTTTCCGCCAACAGACGAGTCAGGTCATA
Source organism: Alphaproteobacteria bacterium UBA6347 (assembly GCA_002440235.1). Lineage (GTDB taxonomy): Bacteria > Pseudomonadota > Alphaproteobacteria > CAAGCB01 > CAG-977 > UBA11549. Next base: position 14,284 of record DJRZ01000022.1, on the reverse strand, counting down.
GCCGTAGCGGTCAAACACCCGCCGCAACGCCGGCGTTTTCGCGTCCGACACGTAGACGCCGTCGTCTTTGACGTCGACCGACGCCCCGTCCCCGCCCGCAAGAAAGCAAAAAACGGCGACGACCGAAAGGACGGCGGCGGCAAGAATCTTTTTCCCGTTATTCATCGGATTGCGCGTCGACGGCGTGTTCCAAATCGTTCAGGGCGAACGCCGCGCGGGACAGGTAGAATCCCAGCCCCAGCAAATGGTTCGGAGCGAACTGCGTTTCCGGCGATCCGTTGACGACGACCATCGGCTGCATCAGCACCGCCGATTTCAGCGCGGCGACGGCTTTTTCCCAATGTTTCCGGACGCCCGCCTGCAAAAAAGCCGTTTCGAAATCGGAATGCAGATCGCGCGCGATCAGATACCAGACATAGGCGCGTCCTTTGACCGTATAGAAAACGGTGTCCGCCGACCAGTCCAAAACGCGTTTTTCCCCTTTGGCGATTTGCGCCGCCAGCGTGTCGGAATCGGATTTCAGCTGTTCGGCGAGAACCGCGGCGAACGATTTGAGCGACGCGGAAGAATTATCGAAAACCTGATCGCCGTTCGCGGCGTCCGCGGCGTATTTCGCGATGTCCGCCGCCGCGGCGCGGTATTTCTTATCCGACGAAACGGCGGGTTTCCAATCGTCGACATGCCAAACCGTCGCGGGATAAGCCAGCGCGTCGGCGGCTTTTTGCAAACCGGCGGCGTCGGGATTGCGCTTCGCCAGAACAGCCGCGATTTTTTGCGCGCCGTCGATGACGCCCGTCTGGTACGCCGGCATGTTGTCCAAAACCGCCGCGGGATAGAAAAAAGGCAGATTCGGCGTGAACGCGTGTTTGTCGACTTCGCGTCCGATCAGCGCCGCCAGCGTGTCAGCCGTTTTGACGGCGGCTTTGGATCCGTCGTTGAACGCGGGATTCACGTCGATGCGGTTGAAAAAGAAAGCCCCGGCGGGATAGTACAGCACCAGCACGGCGAACAGCGCGCCCACCCCGAAACGCCACCATTCGACGGCGAAGGAAAACAGCCGTCCCGCCAGTTCGGGAACGCGGGCGGCGGCGGATTTCGCCAGCGGCGCGGCACCGTCGAGGGCTTTGATTGAAAATTCTTTGATCGCATTCAGGATTTGCCGGAGTTTTTCTGTCATTTTCGCGTTCCGTTGTTGACGTTTTTCTTCTTTATTAACATACGGGGCGCGCGGGCGCAAAGCCCTTGCGAAAAAAAAATGAAAAAAAACGCGCGACCGCCTTGCGAAACAAAATCCCCCCGCCTATATAAGGGTTTCGAGAAATGCCGCCATGCGGCAGGGTTTACAAGGAAAAGAGGTTTTATTTATGGGAAAAGTAATTGGTATTGACTTGGGAACGACAAATTCCTGTTTCGCCATTATGGACGGTAAAGACGCCCGCGTGATCGAAAACGCCGAAGGCGCCCGCACAACGCCGTCAATGGTCGCTTTCACGCAAAGCGGAGAACGCTTGGTCGGCCAGTCCGCCAAACGTCAGGCCGTCACCAACCCCGAAGGCACGTTCTTCGCGATCAAACGTTTGATCGGCCGCCGCTTTACCGACAAACAGGTCGAAAAAGCGAAATCGTTGGTTCCCTATCACATCATCGCCGGTGAAAACGGCGACGCGTGGGTTGAAGCGTACGATAAAAAATACGCCCCCAGTCAGGTTTCCGCGTTCATTTTGCAGAAATTGAAAGAAGACGCCGAAGCTTTCTTGGGCGAACCGGTGACGCAGGCCGTCATTACGGTTCCGGCTTATTTCGACGACTCTCAGCGTCAGGCGACCAAGGATGCGGGCAAAATCGCGGGGTTGGAAGTCCTGCGCATCATCAACGAACCGACGGCGGCCGCGCTGGCCTACGGTTTGGATAAAAAAGCCAACGGCACGATCGTCGTGTACGATTTGGGCGGCGGCACGTTCGACGTTTCCGTTTTGGAAATCGGCGACGGCGTGTTTGAAGTCAAAGCCACCAACGGCGACACGTTCCTGGGCGGCGAAGATTTCGACGCGCGCATCATCAACTATCTGGCCGACGAATTCCAGAAAGAACAGGGCATTGACCTGCGTAAGGACAAACTGGCTTTGCAACGTTTGAAAGAAGGCGCCGAAAAAGCCAAAATCGAACTGTCCTCGGCGCAGCAGACCGAAATCAACCTGCCGTTCATCACGGCGGACGCAACGGGTCCAAAACACCTGAACGTCAAACTGACCCGCGCCAAAATGGAATCGCTGGTTGAAGATTTGCTGGAACGCACCAAAGCCCCGTGCGAAAAAGCGTTGAAAGACGCGGGATTGAAGGCTTCCGACATTGACGAAGTGATCTTGGTCGGCGGGATGACCCGTATGCCCAAGGTTCAGGAAATCGTCAAGGAATTCTTCGGTCGCGAACCGCACAAGGGCGTCAACCCCGACGAAGTCGTCGCTTTGGGCGCGGCGATTCAGGGCGGCGTTTTGAAAGGCGACGTCAAAGACGTTCTGTTGCTGGACGTGACCCCGCTGTCGCTGGGTATTGAAACGCTGGGCGGCGTGTTCACGCGTCTGATCGACCGCAACACGACCATTCCGACGCGCAAATCGCAGGTGTTCTCGACCGCTGAAGACGGACAGACCGCCGTCACAATCCGCGTGTTCCAGGGCGAACGCGAAATGACCGCCGACAACAAACTGCTGGGTCAGTTCGATCTGGTCGGCATTCCCGCCGCGCCGCGCGGCATGCCGCAAATCGAAGTCACGTTCGACATCGACGCGAACGGCATCGTCAACGTGTCCGCCAAGGATAAAGCTACGGGCAAGGAACAGACGATCCGCATTCAATCTTCCGGCGGTTTGAGCGAAGCCGACATCGACAAGATGGTCAAGGACGCCGAAGCCCACGCTTCCGAAGACAAAAAGAAGAAAGAAGCCGTTGAAGCCAAGAACAAAGCCGAAAGCTTGATCCACGCGACCGAAAAGAACTTGAAGGATCTGGGCGACAAAGTGTCCGCCGCCGACAAGGAAAAGGTCGAAGCCGACATCAAAGCTTTGCAGGGTGTCATGGAATCCGGCGACGTCGCGGCGATCAACGCGAAATGCGACGCGTTGATGCAGTCGTCGATGAAGATCGGCGAAGCGCTGTACAAAGCGCAGCAAGAGGCCGCTTCGGCCGGCGCGCAGGCTTCCGCGGGCGAATCCTCGGCTGAATCCAAACCCGACGAAGGGGTCGTCGATGCCGATTTCGAAGAAGTCAAAAAAGACTGATTCCTTGTAAATGACAACCGTTCGGAAGGCGTCAAGCCCTCCGAACGGTTTTTCCGTGTTTGATTGAAAGCTGAAAAAATCATGGCCAAGCAAGATTATTATGAACTTCTGGGTGTCGAAAAAACGGCGACCGACGTTGAAATCAAAAAAGCGTACCGCGCTTTGGCGATGAAATACCACCCCGACCGCAATCCGGGGGACAAGGATGCCGAGCTGAAATTCAAAGAGGTCACGGAAGCTTATGAAATCTTGAAAGACGGCCAGAAACGCGCCGCCTACGACCGGTACGGCCACGCCGCATTTTCTCAGGGCGCGGGCGCCGGAGGGTTCGGCGGCGGATTCGGCGGGTTCAATTTCGGATTCGGCGGCGGAAACGCCGGCGGCTTCGGCAGCATTTTCGAAGATATCTTCAACGAATTCATGGGCGGCGCGGCCGGACGCGGGCGCGCGCAGCAATCGGCCGGACGGCGCGGGGCGGATATCCGCTACGATCTGGAAATTTCGCTGGAAGAGGCTTTTTCCGGATTGAAAAAGGAAATCGAAATCCAGACCGCCGTCCAATGCGACGAATGCGGCGGCACGGGCGCGGAAAAAGGATCGAAAGCCGAAACCTGCGACATGTGCCACGGCACGGGACGCGTGCGGCGGCAGGCCGGATTCTTTATCGAAGAACGCCCTTGCCCGACCTGTCACGGAACGGGGCAAGTCATTAAAAACCCGTGCAAAAAATGCAAGGGAACGGGCAAGGTTTCGCAGAAAAAAACGCTGGAAATCAACATTCCGGCGGGCATTGATTCCGACAACCGGATGCGTCTGTCCGGTCAGGGCGAAGCCGGCGCGAACGGCGGACCGAACGGGGATCTGTACATCTTCGTCCACGTCAAACCGCACCCGATTTTCAAACGCGACGGGGCGGATCTGCATTGCGACATTCCGGTGTCGATGACGACGGCCGCGCTGGGCGGAACGATCGAAATCCCCTGCATCGACGGCACAAAGGAAAAAGTCACCGTTTCCGCCGGAACGCAAACGGGCGAAGAAGTCCGTCTGCGCAAAAAGGGAATGTCCGTCCTGCAAAGCAAAAGCGTCGGCGATCTGTTTGTGCGATTCAAGGTCGAAACCCCGACAAAGCTGACCGCAAAACAAAAGGAACTGCTGAAACAGTTTGACACGGAAAGCGCGGATAACAACCCGGAATCCGCCGGATTTTTCGAAAAACTGAAAGACATGCTGAAAAAAGCGGGATGAAAAACCGCCGCTTTTGAAAATCCGCCCTTATCCGGCCAGTTTTTGAATAAACGCCGCGGCGTCCAATTCCAAACACGCCGCAATATCCAAAAATTCGACGACATCCAACCGCCGTTCGCCGTTTTCGTATTTGGAAACATACGATTGCGGCTTGTTCAGCCGTTTTGCCAGTAAAACCTGCGTGATTCCGCGATCTTTCCGTTCTTGCACCAGCAAATTCAGAAACAGTTTATAGCGGTCTGTAAAAACCGATTTCGTCATGCTTTCATCCCCGTCTGTTGACAAGGATAAAATCCTGTTATAGGATATCCCAAATTAGGATATTTTACAAAGGAGGGAACTATGAGCCAGACTAAGGATTTTATGCCGGACGGGGCGCATTATGAAATGGTTAAAGATTATCTTTTTCAGATTGGAGCTATTGGAAGCTGTTCTATCCATGGAAACGTTCTGATAGATAACGGTTTTGATACAGAAAGCCTGTACGCCATGGTAACAGATGCGTATAAAAAAGATTGCGGCAACGAACTTCCGATTTCTTATTCCGATTTTCATAAACTTGTTGATGAGATCACGAAAGACGCTCCTTATGAATGTCCCGAATGTCATCACGCGATGGAATAGGATTGAAAAAATGAAAAAAACGATTTTAACCGCGATCGCGCTTTTATGCTTATCAACACCGTTACAGGCAATGGATCTTCCTTGTTTTATTCTGGATGCTCCATGCTACATAAAGTCAAATACAACTATTTTAAGAAAAGAGCCGAGCGAAGATTCACCAATCGTCCAACAACTATCCCCTGCCAGAGATAGCGATAGGCTTTATTATTATCTTAGAGTAAGGATGCCGATTAAAGAAAAATGGTGGGGATATTTTGAATCCGTTGAACCGAGCGTTGACCTGATAACAGGAAAAATGATGGCGGGAGGCTGGGCACCTTTGGCTAATGCTTTCCACGATGTAGATTCAGCCACAGATGTTATTAAAGACGATAAACAAGAAGTGGCTGTTGGATTTATGGTTTGTAAACCAAATACACGTATATATGGGATTGACACGAAAGATTCTATTGTTATGTTACCTGTGCGTCCTGAAAATATAGTACAAAAATAAAAGGACTGAACATCACATCTTTCCGCACGGAACGCTTGCGCGAAAACGCAGACAACATCCCCGAATCCGCCGGATTTTTTGAAAAGCTGAAAGATATGCTGAAAAAAGATTGCGGCAACGAACTTCCGATTTCTTATTCCGCATTTCACGAACTTGTTGATGAGATCATGCAAGAGGCTGTTGATGAATGTCCCGAATGTCATCACGCAATGGAATAGGATTGCAAAAATGAAAAAAACAATTTTAATCGCAATCGCGCTTTTATGCTTATCAACACCGTTACAGGCGCAAGAGGTCATAAAGAAGAAGTGCTTAACTATAGGAATTCCTTGTTATATAGATTCGGACACAACCGTTTTAAGGGAAAAACCGAATAAAGATTCACGAATCACACTACAAGCATCTCCTGCCAGAAAAGGCAGCAAGATTTATTTTTATCTCAGAGATGTAACTTTTTCTGGGACAACGCGCTGGGGGTATTTTGAAGCAGTTGAACCAATCGTCGATCTTGCAACAGGAAAAACACGTGAAGGAGGGTGGACCCCCTTGGATAACGCTTTCTCTGAGATGGTTGGGATGTGGTCTCTTTTTGAAGGAAACAGAGAAACAATGGAAGGGGTTATGGTTGCTCTATTTAAACCAAATACGTTTATGCTTCTTGTGAATTCAAAATTTGTTACCGGTGTTTTTCCGCTTAAAGGACACAACATGAAGACAGACTTTCTTTCCGAATTGCTTTTCCAATAAATGTCACGTCAAATTTATCCAGCTGAAGCATCAAAGTTTTGCGTTATATTTGACATTTCCGCGCGGAACGCTTGCGCGAAAATGCGGCGGCGCGTATGCTTTGGAAAATTTTCAAAGGAGCTTTTTTATGCAACGCCTGACGCAAAACGATTTCGACGCTTTGTTTTCCCTGATGGAAAAAAGCTTTCCCGCCGACGAACACCGCGGTCGCGCGGCGCAGCGGGCTTTGTTCGCCGATCCCGACTACGCCGTGTACGGCATAAAGGACGGCGCGGATATCAAAGCGTTCATTTCAACGTGGCGTTTCGACGATTTCGCCTATATTGAACATTTCGCCGTCAACCCGTCGTGCCGCAACAACGGCGTCGGCAAAAAAATGCTGAACGATCTGATCGAACGTCTGGGAAAGCCCGTTTGTTTGGAAGTCGAACCGCCCGTGAACGGCATCACGCGCCGCCGCATCGGTTTTTACGAAAGAAACGGCTTTTTCCTGAACACCTATCCCTATGAACAGCCGCCGATGGCCGCGGGCAAAAAAGCCCTGAAAATGCACGTGATGACTTCGGGCGCGGCGGCGGACGAACAGCGGTTTCAAAAAATAAAATCCGCGCTGTATGAAAAAGTCTATCGCGTCGTCAAAGTATAATCGGCGATCGTTCAGCCGCGGCGATCCACGGTTCAGCCGCAAAGTCATGCCCAACCGTCAATCCCCAATCCGCTGATTCCGCCAATGGACTGCCACGCTCCTGTCGGGGCTCTCAGTTGCGATTTTACTTCTATTGAAATTGCGAGGAGCGGCAGCGACGCGGCAATCCAAGTGACTTTGCCGCGAATATTTAGCCTTGATTGTCGGGACGCCGTCCGTTGTTTCTACCAATGGACTGCCGCGTCGGGCTATTCGCCCTCCTCGCAGTTTCGGAGTGGTTTGCATTGCCGCCGCCGTCAACGGACTGCCGCGCCCCTGTCGGGGCTCGCGGTTGCGAATTTGTTCGCGGGGTAAAAAAAAGCCTTGACGGACTTTCGCGATTACGGTTGGAAAACGCTTTGATTTCGTTTAAAATAAACAAAAGTTTTTCAATCACGAAAGGGCTTTGCGATGAAAATAGGCGTGACGGGTTGCGCGGGCAGAATGGGCAAAATGCTGATGTCCCGCGTGTTGACGCACAACGGGTGCGAATTGGCTGGCGGATCTGAACGCCGCGAAAGCGGGTTCATCGGACGCGATTTGGGCGAAGTTCTGGGCGGCAGGGCGTTGGGAATCACGGTGACGGCGTACCCGTTCGAACTGTTTGACGCCGTCGACGCCGTGCTGGATTTCACCGCGCCCGCCGCGTCGGTTGAACACGCGAAAATCGCAGCGGAAACGGGTAAAATCCTGATTGTCGGCACGACGGGACTGACCGCCGAACAAACGGACGTTTTGAAAAAATGCGCCGAAAAGACCGTCATCGTCGCCGCCCCGAACATGAGCGTCGGCGTCAATCTGCTGTTCGCTTTGGTCAAGCGGGCGGCGGCTGTCCTGGATCCGTCCTACGACGTCGAAATCGTCGAAATGCACCACCGCAACAAAGCCGACGCGCCGTCCGGAACGGCGTTGGGATTGGGGCGCGCCGCCGCCGAAGGACGGCAGGTCGCTTTGGACGACGTCGCGCGTTACGAACGTCACGGCATCATCGGCGCGCGTCCGGCGGGCGAAATCGGTTTCGCGGCGCTGCGCGGGGGCGACGTGGTCGGCGACCACACCGTCATATTCGCCGGCGCGGGCGAACGCGTCGAGCTGACGCACAAAGCGGCGTCCCGCGAAATATTCGCCGACGGCGCGATCAAAGCCGCGTTGTGGGCGCAGGGCAAGCCAGCCGGTCTTTACACGATGCAAGACGTTTTGGGATTGTAAGGAAAACGCCGCCGATGAAAACGAAAACCGCGATCGCTTTGCTGACTGTTCCGTTCTGCCTGTCCGCCGCCGACGCGAAAGCGGGGGCTTACGTTTCCGCCGGATTGGGCGTGAACGTCAACAACAGCCGCACCGAATACGATTCGGGACGAAAGGACAAATACGACAACGCCGCTTTTTACACGGCGGCGGTCGGGTACGACGTCCCCGTCCTGCCCGTGCGCGCCGAAATCGAAGGGCTGTATTCCCGCAGCGATTTGCAGGAATCCTCCCTTGACAAAATGACGACCTACGGCGGAGCGGCGAACGTCTATGTCAAAATTCCCCTCGCCGGGCTGTACGCCGGCGCGGGCGCGGGCTACGCGTCGGTCAGGCACGAACACGCCCCGTTCTATCAGGGTATGATCGGCGTCGAATACGGGCTTTTCGGGCTGAATTTGGGGTTGGAGGCGCGCCACATCCAAACCGGCGGCGCGATCAAAGGCGACCGTGAAAAAACGTATTTCCGTTCCGACGCTTTAATGCTGAAAGCGCGTTACGAATTCTGACCGCGGTTTAAGACCGACCGTTTTTCCGGACGTATCTTTCAGCCATATTGTCAATCGGGCTTTTTTCCTGTTTCATAAAAGCATGATTGATACGAACGCTTTATTCAAACTGACTTACGGATTGTACGTCGCCGGCGTCAAAAACGGCGCGAAGGACGGCGGGTGCGTCGTCGACGCCGTCATGCAGACGACCGAAAACACGCTGGTTCTGTGTTGCGGCAAAACGACGCAGACGCACGATTGGATTCATGAAACGAAACGGTTTTCGCTGTCCGTTTTAACGCGCGAAAACGCCCCGTCCGCGATCGCGGCGTTCGGCTTTCAGTCCGGCAGAACCGCCGACAAATGGAGTTGCGTCGCGCGCAGGACGATCGACGGACTGCCCGCGCTGGAAACCGCGGCGGCTTGGCTGACCTGCCGCGTGACGGACAGCCGCGATCTGGGATCGCACACGCTGTTTTTCTGCGCCGTCGAAACGGCGGAAAACGGCAAAAGCGAACCGATTACCTATACCGAATACCGCGCGGAACTGAAAGACGAAACGCTCCGCGCCTTTAACGCGATGAAAGGAAAAAAGAAAATGACGAAATGGCGATGCAGGGTCTGCGGCTACGTTTACGAAGGCGACAGTCTGCCCGACGATTACGTTTGCCCCGTGTGCGGCGTCGGCGCGGACGAATTCGAACGGGTCGAGGACGAAACCCCGCCGAAAAAAGAACAACGGGTCTGTTCCGTGTGCGGACACGTCTACGACGGCGAAACACCCTTTGAAGAACTGCCGGACGACTACGTCTGCCCCGTTTGCAAACACCCCAAAAGCGCGTTTGTCAAAAAAACGGTCGGTTGATTACAAATAAAAAGCGGCGGAGAAACGTTTTTTCGCCGCTTTTATTTTTTTACCGCTTGCCTTTCGGGCAATCGTCCTATACGCTGAAATTATCCGAAGCAAAAAAACTTTTGCCGCGGACAGAGCCTGAAAAGACAGGTTCGGAGCCGTAGAAAGCTCTTATCGCAACGGCAGGATATGATGCCGAAATCCGTTTCCGCAAACAGCCGGAACGGAATTGTGTCCCCGATTTTCAACCGGTCGGGGAGGATTTGACGTATGTCCAGAAACCCCGATTTTTATCGCGGCGTTTTAAAGGTCGGTCGATCATTTTGCGATATGATTTTCTAACTCCCCGAACCGTCTGAAAACGTCAGGCGGTTGTTTTTAACCTGAAAAAAGGAGGGGATTATGAAAAAAACGGCGTTTTTTATTTTATTGGTGCTTTGTCTGTTGCCCGAACGGGCTAAAGCCGTTTATTCCGACGTCATATCGGTATTTTCGGATAAAAACGCGCCGATGAGCGCGTTGGGCAAGGGCGACGTCAACTGTTCCGTCGACGGTATTCTGGACGGCGAAACGGGGTGGAGCGCGTGCTATTCGTCCACATGGGACACGGCGTGCCTGAAAAACGGCTCTCATTGCGAACTCTGTTTTGTGGAAGACCCCGAAATCTGCCAATACTGCGGCGCCGGATACGCCGTTGTCGACGACGAGGGCAACAACACGGGCAACCATTGCGAAAAATTAAACTCCGCCGGCTGTCTGGAAAGCTTTTCCGCATATGAAAACTGCGCGAAATGCGCGTCCGGCGGAAAAACGTGTTCGAAATGCAACAGCGGCTACACATTGCAAAACGGGAAATGCGCGGAACAGGTCGCCTGTCCGTCGAACTGCGCGGAATGCGATTCGTCGGGCGTCTGCGCGAAATGCAATAACGGCTATATCTTGAAAAACGGGGCTTGCGCGGTCAAGCCGAAAACGCAAATCGCGTTCTGCCCGCCCGACAAGACGCTGAGTGCCGACCTGTGCTGCTGCGTTTCGAAATAAAAACGAAAAAGCCCCCGTTTTCGGGGGCTTTTGATTACACCGGCAGTTTTTTTCCCGCCAGAACGTGAACGTGCAGGTGCGGCACCTCCTGCCCGCCGTCGCGTCCCGTGTTCATCACCAGACGGTACCCGTTTTCGGGCAGTCCGTTTTGTTCGGCGACCGCGCCGACGGCTTTGAAAAATCCGGCGATCTCCTCATTCGACGCGCGCGCCGTAAAATCCGAAAAATCGGTGTACGCGCCCGTCGGAATCACCAGCAGATGCACGGGGGCTTTGGGGTGAATGTCCTTGAACGCGATCGCGTATTCGTTTTCAAAGATCTTGTTCACGGGAATGTCGCCTTTTAACATTTTGGCGAACACGTTGTTTTCATCGTAAGCTTTCATTTCGTCACTCCTTCGGTCGGGAAGCTTTTTCGGCGATGCCCGAAACGCCCTCCCTTTGTTCCAAAACATCAAACACGTCGTCGGGCGTCACGCCGGCGTCCGCCCACAGCACGCACAAATGATACAGCAGATCCGCGCTTTCCGCCGCGACGCGCGACGCGTCCCCCGACACGGCGGCGATAACGGTTTCGACGGCTTCCTCGCCGACCTTTTGCGCAATGCGGTTCGTTCCCTTTTCAAACAGTTTAGCCGTGTAGGACGTTTTCGAATCCCCGCCCCTGCGACTTTGAATCACGGCGAACAGTCTGTTCAACACTTCCGCTGACATGTCATTTTCCTTTCAAAACGGCGACGGCTTGCGCCACCGTAAAGCGTTTTTCATAAATCGCCCGTCCCGCGATGACGCCGGCGATATTGGCGTCTTCACGGGCTTTGCACGCCCTGATGTCGTCCAGCGACGACACGCCCCCCGACACGATGACGGGCGTCGACACGGCGCGCGCCAGTTCCGCCGTCGCGCTTAAATTCGGTCCCCGCAACACGCCGTCGCGGGCGATGTCGGTGTGAACGATCGCGCAAACGCCCGCCGTTTCGAAACGCTTTGCCAGTTCGACCGCCGTCACGCGCGACGTTTCCGCCCAGCCTTCGACCGCGACAAAGCCGTCGCGGGCGTCGATGCCGACGGCGACGCGGTTCGGAAACAGGCGGCACGCGGTTTCGACCAGTTCGGGATCGCGCAGGGCGACCGTTCCCAAAATAACGCGTTCGACACCCCGTTCCAGCCACTTTTCAATCGATTCAAGGGTTCGGATTCCGCCGCCCAGCTCCACCTTGACGCGCGCCGATTTGACGATGGCGTCGACGGCGGCGGCGTTGACGGACGTTCCCGCGAACGCGCCGTCCAAATCGACGACGTGTATCCATTCCGCCCCCTGCCGCGCGAAATCGGCGGCCTGATCCGCGGGGCTGTCGTTGTAGACGGTCGGCGAAGCCATGTCCCCCCGCCGCAAACGGACGCATTTTCCGTCTTTCAAATCGATCGCGGGCAGCAGGTACATGGCGAAATCCCCCAAAAGCTAAAACATTTTTTAATGTTTTTCGGATTATATGGAACAGACTGAATCAATATATAAAGGGTTCCGATGAAATTAAAACACTTTTTCGCGTTTTTGCCTTTTTTGTGCTGCGCGGCGGCGGCGGCGAAGACGGATACGGCGATCGTCATCGGCGAAAACGGCGCGACCCCTTATTATGATTCGGCGGCGCGGGAACTGACGCGCAACCTGTTCACGTTCGACCCGAAACTGGCGCCGATCAAGCTGGAATACGTCGATTTCAAAATCAACCGCAACCGCACGGTCGACGAATGGGGCAAGGACATCGGACGCTACAATTTCAAGCTTTTCGGCTGTAAAAGAGCCGAAAAGAACGTCGTTCTGAACGAAGGGCGCGCCATGCGCCGCGACATGAAGTTCGACAACGTTTTTTTCGAAGAGCTGAACGAGCTTTTTCCCGTCATCGTGCGGCGGGACAACCCCTATTTTCCCTATTCGATCGGCGCGGAACGCCCCGGTCTGCTGCCGGGGTACGTCGTCACGGCGGAAATCAAGGACCTGTTCATCAACGTCTGCGACCAATACGACTGGCGCACGCGGACGTATTCGCATTTGCGCGGCGGATCGTCGGAAATCAAAGTGCTGTGGCGCGTGATGACGCCGTTCAACCGAAAGCTTTACTGGGAAGACGTCACGTCCGGGTACGCCGAAGTTCAAACGCCCGTCCGCGACGGCGAGATCCGCCTGATCGAAAAGGCGTTCGCCGACGCCCTGATCCGGCTGGTCGGCATGCCGGGGTTCATTGAAACGATGCGCCGCGTCCCCGACGCCGACGAATTGAACAAAGCCAAAGCCGAATTCGACGCGCTGGCTTACGAACACAAAAAATACAAAAAGCTGCAATCGTCCTACCGCCGCAACCGTATTAAATTTTACAGCGAACGCAAGCGCGAACGCGATTTGGACACGCTGGAACACCGCATGCTGTCGGGACAGGATCTGCCCGAAGACGGGCTGGTTCACGACATTCGGAACAGATCGCTGGACGATCTGGAACGCTTGCTGAAAAACGGCGAAGAGCTGAGTCCCGAGGAATTGGCGCGGCTGGGCGCCCTGCGCCGCGCGCTTTCAAGCGGCGAAAAGGGGCGAAACGACGACGGGCGCGGGCTGACGGACGAAACGGGTTCGGGCGTCGCGGGACGCGGACTGTCCGATCAAAGCGACGGCGGCGTCTACGCCCATATGCTGAAAGACGGGGAAACCAACGGCGTTTTGGCGCGTCTGCTGAAAGAACCGCCGCTGGAAAAAGGCATTCTCGGGCGTTTGCTGCCGACTCTGCCGCTGGTTAAAAACATCGAAGGCTACACGCTGGCGTCCGATCTGAGCCGCACCGACAGCCGCAAAACGGGATTTCTGGTTTCGCCCGTCGACGGGTGGATCACCATCAACAACCAAAAGCCGTTCCGCTATTTGTCGCCGATGCGGCTGTACCGCATCAGATCCAGCGTCGTCGCCGTTTCAAACGAAGAACAGGTCGGTTCGGGGCTGGTCATATCGCCGTCGCTGGTTTTGACAAATTACGACATCGCGCACAAAACGACTTTCGTAAAGACGGAATTTCTGGACGGGCGCGTCGTGTCGTCGATGGTTTTGCGCCTGAACAAGGACAAGGACGTCGCGCTGCTTTACATGCCGCCGACCGAATTCGACAAATACAACTGGCCCGTTCCCCTGCGGCTGGATCTGCCCGACGTCGGCGAACCGTTCTACGCGATCGGGACGCCCATGCGCGGCGGGTTCGAAGGCGCGATGGACAAAGGCAAAGTCGCGGGCTACCGTTTCGGAGATTCTGGCGTCGAAATTCTGACGAACACCAACGTTCAAAGCGTGACGCTGGGCGGGATTCTGGTCGACGAAAACGGCAACGCCGTCGGGTTGGCGCACGCGGGCAAAAGCCTGATCGAAAGCCGCGACGGCTTTATTCCCGTCGGCGACGCGTTCGACGCGCTGAAAATCCGGATTCGCGACCGCGACATGGACGAAACGCCGACCGAACGGGCGCGCAAACTGCGCAAACAGCGCGAAAACGATTTGAAATGAACTTTCTTCGCATTGAAAAAGATACCCACCCGCCTA
>DJRZ01000061.1 GCA_002440235.1 Alphaproteobacteria bacterium UBA6347 | reverse complement strand
CACGTGGTTTTCACAAATACAATAACATTCCGCCGCCGCAATCGCCGGCGTCATCAACACGGCGGCGAACACCGCCCGAAAGATTTTCATCGCGACTCCCCTTTTTCAAATAAAAAAAATGACCGCCGAAAGCGGTCGGGGAGTTGAACAACCATACACAGTTATGATCCGATTGACCTTTAAACGCTCCCGTTTTATCCAAGAATAAGGACGGGGCGCGTTCTGGACATGCGCCAAACGCTCCCCGACCGTCCTATGGACGCAGGGGATATGTTCCGCTTTGAAACAAAGCGGTCGTAACGACGCCGTCAAGGCGCCGACCGTGTAAAAAGAGCTGTTCAAGGCTCCGCGCCCGCTAAGGCGCTTGTTCGCCTTAGCGGCGAACCGTCATCAGGGTACGGGATTTTTCAAAAAAGGGCAAGTCTTATCGCTTGTGTTCTCCTTCGCGTTTTCGGACGCTAAAAACAGCCGGCAAAAATCAACCCGTTTTGCGCCGATCGCCTGATACGCGATAAATCCGAAAACGAAAACGACGGCGAAGCAGACCGGTATCGTCGCGACGGGATACGCCGAAACGACCGGATACGCCTGTTCCAAAACGCCGAGAACGCGGCGGGGAAACACGTCGTGCGTCACAAAAACGGCGAACGTGTATTTTCCCAACCGCCCCCACGCGGGCTTGTCAAAAAAGCGGGACAGCCGCCCTTCCTTACGCACGAACAGCAATACAAGCACCGCGAACAAAAAGAAAATCGTCACATGATTGATCGACTTGGTGTGCATTGCGGCGACCGCCCCGAAAAACACCGAAAATTCCAACAACGTCGCCAACGCGGGCTTTAACCTGCACGCCGTTGATTTTTCAGAAAAATAGCATAAAAACATGCCGACGCCCATACCCGCCGCCGCGCGCGTCAATCCGCCCGTCAAAAGATGGTCGCCGACGCGCCAATGAGCGCCGCCGTCCCGGGAAAAAGCGAAAACGCCGGTCAACGTGAAAACAGTTAAAAGAAACACCGCCGTTTTTTTATCAAACGTTTTCAGCGTCAGCGCGTAAAACAACGTTATCCACAGCAGACAGGCAAGATACCAAAGCAGTCCGTTGAAAGCGGTGTGCGACAGAAAGGACGAATTGAGAAAGAAAATATCCCCCAGCAGTCCGTCCACATTGTCGTAAAAACAGCCCACCGTTAAAACGCCGAACAGGGAAAGCGGCAGAAACGCTTTGATTTTTCTTGAAAAAATATCCCACAAATTCCGATCGGAACAACGCGTTTTAAGGAAAAAATATCCTGATAAAATAAAGAAAAACTCCACAGCCAGCCAACTGCGCGTCGGCAAAGACAAGTGTTCGGCGATGTGCTGATAAACGACCTCGCAGCAAAAAACGCAGCGCAAAAATTCAATATTCAGCAGTTTGGACGGCTTTGCGCCGGATTCAACTTTTGCGTGTAGGGGGGGGCAGGAGCGAAAAGAACAGAAAATAACCGATCGCCGCGCAACACATGGCGAATTTAAAAAAATTGAAACTTAAACGGGTTTTAAGGGCGCTTGTGTCGAAAGTCAGGTCGTCCCGCGCTTTCAAAGTCGTTTTCGTTTTGCCGCCGAAACGAATTTCGCCGACTTTCGCCGTCGTTTCCGGGCGCAAAGAAAGAATGTTTTTGTGCCGAACGGTAAAGGAAGCCGCCCCGTTCGCTTTCGTTCGCGCCGTTTTTTCACGCGGCTGCCGCTCGCCCGCCACAGTGTAACGCAGCGTCACGGGAACGTCTTTGGCGGCGTCCGTATAAACCGTCACGCTCGCTTTCCGCGACGCGTAAAGCGGACAAAGACACACAAGAACAATTAAAGCGACGACAATCGCGCAAAACCTTGATTTCATAAAACCGCTCCTGAAAAAAATCGTCTGAAAAGAACGCCGGCGTTATTTCCGCGGGACTTTGGACGCTTTCATTTCCCATTTTCCGGCGTCGTTTTGCTGCCAGTAATAGGCTTCGTGTCCCGCGGCGACGACGGCTTTCCACAATTCGCGCGCGCGCCCGACCGCCGCGTCGTCCCGTCCGTCGAACAAATTGAAGCAGCGTTCGAACGATTTTATCTCGTCAACCGTTCCGCCGTCCGTCAGCATAATCATTTCGGCGTTGTTCGGATTGCCGTCGCCGTCCGCGACGAACACGGGCTGTTCGCTTTCGTACCCGTCCGACGCCGCGCCGTGCGGCACCCACGACGCCGGATCGAACGTCCACAACAGCGTGTTGATGTGTTCCGCTTTCGGCGCCAGATCCGTTTTGATCAGCAGACGCTTGCCCGTGGCGTAGGCTTTTTGCGCCAAAACGGGCAGGACCGTGTCCAAAACTGATTTTTGCAAATGATAGAAATCGACCCGCATCGGCGTCAATCCTCCCGCGCCGTGAATCTGACTATCGCGAAAAACCGCTCGCCGTTGCGGTCGATCAGGACGAAAGCGGATTCCTGCGCCATTTCGGCGGCGGTGTCCAGCCAATCCCGAACCGATTGAAAACCGGACAGTTTTTTCTTGTCCAGTTCGACCAGAACGTCGCCGGCGCGCAACCCTTTGACGGCGGCGTCCGATCGCGGCGCGACCGCCGAAACGACCACGCCCGCCGCGTTTTTGGACAAGCCGTACTTTTGTCTGGTTTCCGCCGACACTTCGGCGACCGTCACGCCCAACGGCGAAACGTCCAGCGTTTTCGCGCCGGTTTCGCGCTTGTCGCGGGGCAGAACGGACGCCGCGCGTTCTTCGGGCAATTCGGAAATCGTCAGTTTCAAATCGACGGTTTTGCCGTCGCGCCACACCGTCACGGGAACGGTTTTTCCGACGGGCGTCTGCGCCGCGCGGCGGGGCAGTTCGCGCATGGTCGGCACGTCGCGTCCGTCGAAACGCAGCAAAACGTCGCCGCGTTTGACGCCCGACTTCGCCGCCCCGGACGACGGGTCGACGCCCGCGACCAGCGCGCCGGACACCTTTGGCAAATTCAAGCTTTTCGCGATTTCGGGGGTCACGGTTTGAACGTCCAGCCCCAGCCTGCCGCGTTTGACGGCGCCGTATTGAATCAAAGCGTCCGCGACCTGCGTCATCATTTTGGACGGCACTGCGAACGCGATGCCGACGCTGCCGCCCGACGGCGAAAAGATCGCCGTGTTGACGCCGATCAGCTCGCCCGCCGCGTTGAACAGGGGACCGCCCGAATTGCCGCGGTTGATCGCCGCGTCGGTTTGAATGAAATCGTCGTAAGGACCGACCTGAATGTCGCGGGAACGGGCGGAAACGATGCCCGCCGTCACCGTGTTGCCCAGCCCGAACGGATTGCCGACCGCCAGAACGGGATCGCCGATTTCCGCCTTGTCCGAATCGCCGACGGTCACGGGCGGCAAAGTTCCGGCGTCGACGCGGATCACCGCCAGATCGGTTTTGGGATCCCTGCCCCGCACGCGTCCGGCGACGACCGTCCCGTCGTTCAGCGTGACGGAAACGTCGATCATGTTTTCGACGACGTGCGCGCTGGTGACGATGTGACCGCGCGCGTCGTACACGAATCCAGACCCCAGCAGAATGGATTTCGGCGCGTCGAAACCGCCGTCGCGGTAGGTGTCCTTGAAAAACTGTTCGAACGGCGATCCGCGCAAAGCCAGCATCATTTCGGGCGGTTCCGCGCTGACTTTGGCGGCGGAAACGCTGACGACGGACGGCAGGACTTTTTTAACGGCGTCCGCGAACGAAACAAGCGTTTGCGCCCGCGCGACGGATGCCGACAGGCAAACGGCGGCGAAAATCAGCTTAAACACCTTTGTACCCCCTGATGACCGACACGAACAAAACGCCGATGACCGCCAGCAGCAACCCCGCTTTGCGCAACATTTCGGGCGGCATGTCCAGCAGGTCGCGCATCGTTTTTTGCGCTTTTTCCGGAAAGACGGCGTAGTAAAGCCCCTCGATCACGAAAGTCAGAAAAAAAGCGACGGCGAAATCCCGCATGGCGGCGTATCCTTTTACTGTTGGGCGGGCAACGTCCCGAAATATTTGAAAAATTCGGAATCGGGCGAAATCACCAAAGACGTGCCGTCCGTTTTCATCGAATTTTTATAAGCTTCCAGCGAACGGTAGAACGCGTAGAAATTTTTGTCGCGTTTGGACGCTTTCGCCCAGATGCGCGCCGCCTCTTTGTCGCCGCGCCCGCGCACGATCTGCGCGTTTTTCTGCGCTTCGGCGATGATTTTGATTTTGTCGCGGTCGGCTTCGGCTTTAATTTTCTGGTTCATCTGCTGTCCCTGCGCGCGAAATTCCTTGGCTTCGCGTTCGCGTTCGGAACGCATGCGGGCATAGACCGCCTGCGACGTTTCTTCGGGCAGATCGGCGCGGCGAATGCGCACGTCGACGACCTCGACCCCGAACGCCTTGGCTTTGGAATCCACCTCGTCGCGGATTCGCGCCATGATTTCGGTGCGTTTGGGCGACAGGATCGTTTTCATGTCGAATTTGCCCAGCACGTCGCGCAAAGACGACACCGTCGCGTCGTTCAGCCGCGAATGCGCCATTTCCTCGGTCTGCAAAGCCTGATAGAACAACAGCGGATTGATGATTTTAAAACGCAGGAAAGCGTCGACGACAATGCGTTTTTTGTCGGACAGCAAGACCTCTTTGGCGGGCGGATCCAGCCCCAGCAGACGATTGTCGTAAGTCACGACGCGCTGGATAAAGGGGACTTTGACGTGCAGCCCCGGCGTTTGAATGACGCGCTTCGGATCGCCGAACTGAATAACGATCGACTGCCCCGTCTGCGGCACGATGAACAGGGAATCCAGCAAAACGACGAAAGCGGCGGCGGCGAAAACGCCCAAAATCATTTTGATTTGCGGTTTCATGGATTATTTCTCCCGTTTTTTGTTCAAATCGTTCAGGGGCAGATAAGGCACGACCCCGCCCGTTTTTTTGTCGACGATCACTTTGTCGACGCGACCGTACACGTCTTCCATCGTTTCCAGATACAGACGGCGGGCGACGACCTCTTTCGCCGCCAGATATTCTTCCAGCACGGCGGTAAAGCGGGCGGAATCGCCCGTCGCGGCGTCGACGACGCGGGCTTTGTACGCCTCGGCTTCGGCGTTGATGCGCGACGCTTCGCCGCGGGCGCGGGGCAGAATGTCGTTGCGGTAGGCTTCGGCTTCGTTGCCCAGGCGTTCCTTGTCCGCTTTGGCGCGCTGAACGTCGTTGAACGCGTCGATGACCTGTGCGGGGGCGTCGGCTTTGGTCAGCTGGACGGACGTGACGGCGATGCCCGTTTTGTACTTGTCCAACAGCGACTGCAACGTCTTTTCGGCGCGTTCCTGAACGCCCTTGCGGTCGTCGGCGATGATTTCCATGATGGGCGTGACGCCGATCGAATCGCGCATCGCGCTTTCCGCCGCCGTGCGCACGGTCGATTCGGGATCGCGGACGTTGAACAGATAGTCGCCCGCGTTTTTGACTTTCCACGTCACGGTGAAGTTGACTTCGACGATGTTTTCGTCGCCCGTCAGCGCGATGTTTTCCGCGCGCAAATCGCGGGAAACACCGCGGCGGCGCGGATCGGACGAAAATCCGATTTCAATGCGGTTTTCGCGCGACACGTTCGGCGTCAAAACCGTTTCGACGGGATAAGGCAGGTGGTAATGCAGCCCCGGCGCGGTCGTGTAGGCGTATTTGCCGAAACGCAGCACGACGCCCTGTTCCTGCGGCTGAACCTGATAGAATCCCGTCAGCACCCACAGCAGAGCGATCACGCCGGCGACGCCCCACGCGCCGCCGAATCCGAAACCGAATCCGCCGCCTTTGCCGTTCAGCGCGCCGCGGACGCGTTTTTTGCCTGTTTTGAACAATTCCTCGATTTCGGCGGTTTCGCCGCGTTCGGAACCCCACGGGTTTTGATCGTCGTCGTTGTTGCCCCACGGGCTTTTGTTGTCAGCCATTTCAGTCTTCCTTAATTCCCAGAACCGTTTTCAGTTCGTTCCATTCGCCCTTCATCAGCCCGCTGTTTTCAAGCGACACCTTTTCGCCGCCGATCATGCGGCGCACGGCTTCCAGCCCGTTTTTGGACAGATGCGTTCCGCCCAAAGCGTGCTGTTCGAACGCTTCGGTCGCCAAAGGCACCCATTTGCGGCAAACGTCCAAAATCACGTCGGCGTAGTCGCGGATTTCCTTCTGCGCGTGCGATTCGGCGCGCAGGGACAGAAAATGAAACAGGTTGTGCAGATCCGTTTTCCAATACCACTGGGTGTAGACGCTGACGGGCAGATTCATGCGCGCCAGTTCGCGCGCCAAGCCCTTGCGGCTTTCGTCCGCCCGCGTGCCGTCGGGGTTTTCGTTCAGCATGTATTCGTAATCGTCATAGCATTTCAAAGCGTCCGCCTTTAAAATATCGAACACCTTTCGCGCCTCGTCCATCGGCAGGACTTCGCCGCGCCCCTGATGATTCGCCGTCGACTGCGCCGCCATGTCTTCGAATTTCGGAAAGTAGAATTCGCGGTCCAAAATCGAATAGCGCGCCGAATATTCGTTGATGCTGGCGGTGCGGTGGCGCACCCAGTGGCGGGCGACGAAGATCGGCAGTTTGACGTGCAGTTTGATTTCGCACATTTCAAACGGCGACGTGTGGCGGTGGCGCATCAGATAGTTGATCAGCCCCTTGTCCTGCGACGTCTGTTTCGTCCCGCGCCCGTAAGACACGCGCGCCGCCTGAACGATCGCCGAATCGTCGCCCATGTAGTCGACGACGCGGACGAATCCGTGGTTTAAAACGGAGAAAGGCTTGTAAAGGATTTCTTCCAGCGCGAGGACGGTCGGACGTTTCGTCCGATAGGACTGCGCGGTCAAATCGTCGATGTCGCGCTGTTGTTCTGCGGTCAGTTCCATAATGATTTAAAGACTCCGTAAAAAAATTTCAGTCAGTTTAAAGCACCGGCGGACAAGACGCAACTTTTTAATATCCCGAGGCGGAAACGCCGCCGTCGGGCGTTCGGCCGTTTATCGGTTTGGAAATCGCCAAAGACAGCATCGGTTGGTCGGAATATTTGGACGGAATTGCCGCCGACGAAGCGAATTCTTTTTCCGCCTTGATCGGCTTCAAAATGAAAACGCACCCCCCCGTCGGTTTAAGCGCGTTTTACCAGCAGTCTTCGGAAGAAGATCAATTACTTGGTTATTTTGCCACTGGAGAACCCGCAACAACAACCGTGAAATTCAAAGCGTTCGGATTTGACGGAACCGTTTACGCGCCGTTGTCGGAACGTTTGTATTTGACAGGAAGCCTCGGTCTAGGATTTTACACTTTCACCGTCAATACCTCGTTGGGAGGAAGCGTCAGCGAAGATTTCACCGGATTTCGCGCCGGATTGGGTTTTGAATACCAAATCGCCGACAAGTTTTCCGTCAATGCGGGTTTCCGCTATGTCGGATTGTTCAGCAACGATAACAGCGGCTACGATTCCGTTGAAAATTTGAAAGAAGCGACGATCGGCGTCAAACTTTATTTCTAATCAACAAACGAAAGCCCCGCTTGGTGTCAAGCGGGGCTTTTCATTTTCATATGGTGTCACGCTTTGGCGATTTTGAACGTGACCGCCGCGTCGCCGACCTCTTCGGTGTCGCCGGACAATCCCGCCGTTTCGTCGAACGCCGTCGCCAAGACCTGTTCGGAAATATAGGCTTTGTTTTCCCGCAGCGCCGCCAAAACGGTTTCGTCGCCGGAAGTGTAAGCCACCGTGATCCTGTCGGACACGTCGAAACCGCTGTCCTTGCGTTTCTGCTGGATCACGCGGACGAAATCGCGGGCGATGCCTTCGCGTTCCAATTCCGGGCGGATTTCCGTGTCCAGAACGACGACCGCCGTGTTGTCGGGCAGCGCCTGCCCCGCCTTGCCGTCTTTCAGCACCAGTCGCAGCTCGAATTCGTCGGGGTTCAGCGTCTGTCCCGCGATTGCCAGCGTGCCGTCGGCGTTTTTATGCCATTCGACCGTTTTGGACGCGGCGAGGATGTCTTTCATAAACCGTCCCAGACGCTTGCCGACCAGCGGCGTGATGATGTACAGCGTCCGGTCGGCCAATTCGGCGACATCTTGCGCCAAAATCAGCTCTTTGACGTTGACCTCGTCCTTGACCAGCTCGGCGTAATCCGCCAGACGTTCCGCGTCGTTGCCCGCGACCGTCATCGACGCCAGCGGCAAACGGTTGCGCAGTTTGCGTTCTTCGCGCACCGCCTTGGCGGTCGAACAGACGGCGCGGACGAAATCCATGTCCGCGACCAGCTTTTCGTCCGCCGCGAACGCGTCGTAATCGGGATAGTCCGCCAGATGCACGCTTTCCTCGCCCGTCAGCGCGCGGTAGATGTATTCGCACGTCAGCGGCTGCAGCGGAGCGATCGCCTTGACCAGCGTCACCAGAACCGTATAGAGCACGTCAAAGGCTTCCTGTCCGTTTGAAACGTCCCAGAACCGCGCGCGGGAACGGCGAATGTACCAGTTGTTCATGATTTCAAGGAAATCCGCCACGTCGGCGCACGCCCCCACGATGTCGCAGGCGTCCAGTTTTTCCGTCAGCCCTTTGACCAGATCGCGGGTTTTCGCCAGAATGTAGCGGTCCAGCACGTCTTTCGCCGTCGTTGTAAAGTTGGCTTTCAACCCCTCGGCGTTCGCGTACAGCGTGAAGAAATAGAACGCGTTCCACAGCGGGATCAAAGCCTTGCGCGACGATTTAGCGATTTCCTTTCCTTCGCGGTCGATGGACAGGT
>DJRZ01000051.1 GCA_002440235.1 Alphaproteobacteria bacterium UBA6347 | reverse complement strand
TCAAACTTCTCTTTTGCCATTTCCTAATTCCTGACCGTAGATCGTTTATACAAAAAAGCCCCCAAAGCGGCGGCTGAAACCATATGCGGAAGCAACGGGCTTCCGTACCGTCGGCGTTTTTCCGTTTCTTTCGATCCCGTCTAACGCCCTGTTTGGAGCGGGTGATGGGAATCGAACCCACGTAGTAAGCTTGGAAGGCTTCTGCTCTACCATTGAGCTACACCCGCAAGATGGTGGATGGGGCTAGATTCGAACTAGCGTACGCTCACGCGGGCAGATTTACAGTCTGCTGCCATTAACCACTCGGCCACCCATCCGGACCAATCGTGCTGCAAACGCAACACATTTCAAATAGTGGATTTTCCCCCGATTTGTCAACACAAAAAAATCAAATATTCCTTTTTCTTTTGAAAAAATATGATAAAACACATCAGACACATATATCTTTAAGGAGTATCCGCCGTGTCCGATCGTAAAAAAAAGCCGTCTTTCCGCGACAGCGCGGAAAACAACCGCAACACCGGCGTTAAAAACGCCCCGAACGGCGTGTGGCTGTACGGATACCACGCGGTGACGGCGGCTTTGCAAAACCCGAACCGCGCGATTTACCGTCTGCTGATCAGTCGGGAAACGGCGCGGGAGCTGCCCGAGAACCTGATTCCCGCCGACGTTTCCGGCGAACCGGCGGACCGCGCCCAGTTCGCCCGTCTGTTGCCGCAGGGCGCGGTGCATCAGGGCATCGCGGCGTTCGTGTCGCCCCTGCCCGATTTGTACGAACCCGACATTCCCGAAAAGGAATCGTCCGTCGTCGTGATTTTGGACCAGGTCACGGATCCGCACAACGTCGGGGCGATCTTGCGTTCCGCGGCGGCTTTTGACGCGGACGCCGTCATCGTGACGCAGCGCAACGCCCCCGAAGCGACGGGCGCTTTGGCGAAATCGGCGAGCGGCGCGCTGGAACTCGTCCCGCTGATTTACGTTTCGAACCTGTCCCGAACGATGGATTCGCTGAAAGAGCGCGGCTATTGGTGCGTCGGCATGGACGGCGCGGCGGAACAAACGTTGCGCGAAGCCTCCCTGCCCCGCAAAATCGCGCTGGTCATGGGGTCGGAGGGATACGGTCTGCGCCGTCTGACGGCGCAAAACTGCGATTTCATGGTCAAACTGCCCATTTCCCCCCGAGTCGAAAGCCTGAACGTGTCGAACGCGGCGGCGATCGCGCTGTACGATTTAAAGTGCAGATCCGTTTGAATCGCACCCCGTTAAACTTCTTTTAGTTTTTTGGGCGTTAGGTAGAAAAAGTTTTTGCTTGAACAAAAAGGCGACAAAATGACTTCCCCGACAGATTCCCGCGAAAGCGGCGCAAACCAAGACGGATTGACGGCGCGTCTGGCGCGTTCGGCTCGATCGCTGTTCGATCGAATCGGACAAAACGTGGTCGATTTGGTCGCCGACGACATGGAACGCGCGACTCCGGCGGGAAACAGAAATCAATTCCGCCGTTCGCTGGGCGTTTTTCTGGCGGGAGCGGTCATCGGAGCGTCCGGCGTTCTGGGCACGCTGAAAATTTCCGCGGCGCACAATTCCGCGGACGAAACCGCCGCCGCGCTGATCCGCGAACGCGCCGCCGAAACGCCGACCTTGACGCCCGTCGCCGCTATCGACCTGCCTTTGGGACAGGACGAATCGGCGGAAAGCGCGGAAACCGAACAGGCGGAAAACGAATCGGCGCCCGTCGAACAGCCCAAGGCGGACGAAATCGAGTCGTTCACGTTAAAGCCGCGCCAGAATCTGTCGGTCGTTTTGAAATCGGGCGGACTGACCGCGCGCGAGATCTATCTGGTGACGGACGCCCTGTCCGAAGTGCTGGATCTGAAGCGCGTTCAGGTCGGCGATAAAATCGAAATCGGCAAAGTGAACGCCGAACAGGATAAAAAGGAACTGCTGTCCGTCACGGTCGAAGACCGCCGCGGCAACCGTTATTCCGCCGTCAAAGTCGAACCCGAAGTTTTCGCGACGTCGATGATCGAACCCGAAGTCGATTTGAAAACGGAATACGCGCGGGGCGAAATCGACGGCGCTTTTGTCACAAATGCCAAACAGGCGGGGATTCCGACAAACGTGATTTCGCAAATCGTCTGGGCGTTCGACGGTCCCGTCGATTTTTCGCGCGACCTGCGCAAAGGCGATTCGTTCACCGCCGTGTTTCAAAAGGAATACAACAAAGACGGACAGCCGACGGGCAACGGCACGCTGGTCTACGCGTCCATCGACACGCGCGCGAAAAAACACGAACGCTATTTGTATAAAGACGCGCAGGAACGCGAGGACTATTACGACGAAACGGGAAAAATCGCGCGCAAACTGTTCACCCGCCACCCGCTGACCCGCCAGCGCGTCACGTCGAAATTCGGACAGCGCAAGCACCCCGTTCTGGGCTACACGCTGATGCATTGGGGCGTCGACTACGGCATGCCGCACGGGTCGCCGATTCGCGCCCCCGGCGAAGGCACGATCACGCAGGTCAAACGCGGCGGATCTTACGGACTGTACATTCAAATCAAGCACAATTCCGAATATTCGACCGCCTACGCGCATATGAGCGAATTTCACAAAAATTCGAAAGTCGGACGCAAGGTCAAAGCGGGCGACATCATCGGCTACGTCGGTTCGACGGGACGTTCGACGGGACCGCATCTGCATTGGGAATTGATCAAAAACGGCAAAAAAATCAATCCGGCGACCCAGCGCATCACGGCGCAGCGCAAGCTGAGCGGCGAAGATCTGGAACGCTTTTACGCCGAACGCGACCGGATTCGCGAAAACGTGACCGGCGACGAAATAGCCTACGCCAAGGCGGAGGCTTTGCCCGAAGCGCGCAAAATGGCGTATCAGGGCGAACCTAAAAAAGCGAAAAAAGCCGCCCGCCGGAAATTGCACCCCCAAAGAACGGCGTCGCGTTTGAAAAAACGCCACAACGGCTGATAAAAGCGGCGAGGATCGTCCGGTCCCGCCGTTTTTCGTTTGAAAGGATTTTTTATGAAGAACACCGCGCTTTTTGTTTTGACGGATCAGTTCGCCGACTGGGAATTCGCACCGCTGGCGAGCGCCGTCAATCAATTTTCGAACTGGACGGTTCAAACCGTTTCCGTCGACAAATCCCCCGTCAAATCGATCGGCGGATTGTCCGTCGCGCCCGACCGCGCCGTCGGCGAAACGGATTTGGACGGCTGCGCGGGATTGTTTTTGATCGGCGGGAACAGCTGGCGCGCGCCCGCGGCGGATAAGATCGGACCGCTGGTCGAAACCGCCGTCGAAAAGAACATCGTCGTCGGCGCGATTTGCGACGCGACGACTTTTTTGGCGCGTCTGGGCGTTTTGAACACGGTCGCGCACACGGGCAACATGCCGTCGGATTTAAAGCTGTTTCCAAATTACACGGGCGAAAAGCACTATCAGCCCCTGCCCGCCGTTCGGGACGGAAAGATCGTCACGGCGAACGGCTGCGCGCCGCTGGAATTCGCCAGAGAATCGATCGTCGCGCTGGGACTGCTGAACGAATCGGACGCCGGACGCTGGTACAACGCCTTTAAATTCGGATTGTACGAATCGACCGCGGACGCCCTGTGGTGGTTTGAACGGATTAAAACGGTCTGACCGCAAACTTTTCAGCCGTCAATCGGCGCGCGGTCTTTTTTTCTGCTGACGCAGGGCTTCCGCGCCCGAAACGACTTCCAGCAATTCGGTCGTGATGTTTTCCTGACGCATTTGCTGGTATTCCAGATTCATCTTTTCCAGATTTTCGTCAATGTTCTTTTCAGCCGCCTGCATGGTCGTCAGCCGCATGTGGTGTTCGGCGACCAAAGCTTCGGTGATCGCCGTCGACAGTTCGATCAACAGCCGTTCCTTGACCAGCGCGGAATAAATTTTTCCGGCGGGCAGCGTGTACGTCGGGAAATTCCGTCCCGGCCAGCGCGTTTTTTTCACGCGTTCCAGCCATTCCGTTCCCAAAGGCATCAGAACCGTCGACGTCGGCGACACGCCGACCCCGCGCTTCATGCTGTAAAAGACATACACATGCGTCGCGCGGTTCGCGCGCATCTGCTCGTCCGCGGCGACCAAAACGGACGCCGCCGTTTTGCTGACGGCTTTGACGGAATTGGAAATCGGATAGCTTTCCACCGCGTTCCAGCGGTTGCGCTGCAACTGCCCGATGATTTGCCGCCCGACGGCGACGAAAGCCGTCTGATTGATCTGGAATCCGTCGTCGCTCAGCTTTTTTTGGGCGAAGCGAACGACTTCGCGGTTCATTTTTCCGACCAGCCCCGTGTCCGATCCGACGATCACCGCCAAAGCGCGGCGTTTTTCCGGCGCGACGGCGGGCGGTTTCGGAATGTCCAGTTCGCCGTTTTTCAGCAGGGCGACCGCGCCCAGATTGATGGCGCGCCCGTATTCGATCAGGGATTTCAGGGCCGAGTCGTATTGAATGATGCTGACGGCGGACAGCGATTTCATCGTCGAAACGATCGATCGCAAATCTTTCGTCGTTTTAATCCGTTTTTGCAGCCCTTCGATGTCCATGGCGCTTCCTTACACCTGCTTGGCGGACAAGACGTGTTCGTTGATCAAGGCGTCGCGAATGTCGTCCGCCAAAGCCTTTTTCCGTTCGGGGGACATTTTTTCGCGGCGCAAAATCAAATCCGCCGTTTCCGCGTGTTTGGTCTTCATCAGCTGGGCGATGACGCGGTAAGCCTTGTCGCGCAGTTTGTCGGTCACGTTGTCCAGAATGCCCTCCGTCGTCGCGAACAGCACCGCGATCTGTTCCACGACGGGGACGGGCGCGAACTGTTTTTGCTGCATGACGGCGCGAATGGCGCGACCGCGCTTCAGCTGGCGTTCGGTTTCGGCGTCCAGATGGGAACGGAATTTGGCGAAGCTTTCCAATTCCTCGAACTGGGAAAAAGCCAGTTTCAGCGGTCCGACCAGCGAACTGTACGCGGGCAGCTGCGCATCGCCGCCCACGCGGGACACCGACCGCCCCGTGTCGATCGCGGGCAGAATGCCCTTTTGGAACATCGGCGAAGACAAATAGATCTGCCCGTCCGTAATCGAAATGATGTTCGTCGGAATGTAGGCTGAAATGTTCTGCGCCTCCGTTTCCACGATCGGCAGAGCCGTCAGCGACCCGCCGCCGTATTCGGGACGCAGGCGCGTCGAACGCTCCAGCAGTCGGGAATGAATGTAGAAAATGTCGCCGGGGTAGGCTTCGCGTCCGGGAGGACGGCGCAACAGCAGCGACAGTTCGCGATACGCGCGGGCGTGGTTGGTCAGATCGTCGTACACGACCAGAACGTCTTTGCCCTTTTCCATAAAGTATTCGCCGATCGCGGTCGCCGCGTAGGGGGCGATGTACTGCATGCCCGCCGTTTCGTCGCCCGACGCCGCGACGACGATCGTGTTTTTCATCACGTCGTATTTTTTCAGGTTGTCGACCACGCGGGCGATCGCCGTTCCGCGCTGACCGACGGCGCAGTAAATGCACACGACGCCCGTGTTTTTTTGATTGATGATCGTGTCGATCGCCAAAGCCGTCTTGCCCGTCTGCCGGTCGCCCAAAATCAGTTCGCGCTGTCCGCGCCCGATCGGAGTGAAGGAATCGATGGCTTTGACGCCCGTCTGCAACGGCGTCGCGACGGGGGCGCGCGCCATGATCGGATATGCCTCCCGTTCGATTTTGCGGCGGTTGACGGTGACGATGCGCCCCCCGCCGTCCAGCGGATTGCCCAGCGGATCGATCACGCGCCCCAGCAGCCGTTCGCCGACGGGGACGTCGACCACGCGTCCCGTGCGCCGGACGCGGTCGCCCGCCTTGACGGAATCGGGGTGGTTCAGGAACACGACGCCGACGGAATCTTCGGACAGGGTGAAAGCCAGTCCCATGACGTTGTCGGGGAACATCAGCAGTTCCTCCATTTGGACGTTGTCCAGACGGGACACCTCCGCCGTTCCGCCCGAAACAGACGAAACCGTGCTGATTTCCTCGATTTCGATATTTGCGGATTGGGCGTCGATCGTATCCTGAACGACGGCGAAAGCGTCTTTTACGGCTTCTGTTAACATGGCTTTATCCGTTCGGTTAAGTTAATTTTCTTCTCGGCTGAGGCGCAGCGACACGTTTTCCAAAGCGTCGTTGATCTTTGCCGTAAATCCGTTCAGGCAGTCGTCCAAATTCCACGAAACGACGCTGCCGTTGACGGAAAATTCAATGCCGCACAGCAATCGCGGATTGACCGTGAAAACGACCTGCGGATTTTCGATTTCCAGCACTTCGGACAGCAGTTTCACCAGCCCTTCGCGCGATTTGTCGGACAGTTCCTCGCTGGTGGCGACCTGCAGCGAATCGTCCGCGGACGCGGTCAGCAGGCGTTTGTCCTTGGCGGGCAGGTCTTGCAGCCGGTGTTTGAAAACGGAAACGAAACGGTCTTCCAGTTCTTCGTCAGCCATTCGTTTGAACGCCTTGCGCGCGAATTCCAAAAAGTTGGAAACGACCGTCCGGCGGACTTCGTTGATCATCAGCGCCTTTTCGCGATCCAGCTCCTGCTGCATCAGCAGACGTTTTTCCAGCACCTCCGCCTGCGCCTGATGTTCCAGTTCCTTGCGCAGGTTTTCGGCTTCCGCGCGGGCGTCGGCGAGGATTTGCGCGCGTTCGCCGTCGATCGCCAGATAGCGTTTGTTCAAATCGTCCAGCTTTTTTTCGGCTTCCGCCGCCAAATCTTCGGCGTTTTTGATTTCGCCGGCGATGTGTTTTTCGCGCTTGTCGATCGCAGTCAGCAACGGTTTGTACAGGAATTTGTACAAAGCCCATGCTAGAATGGTGAAATTGACGATTTGCGCCAGAAAAGTGGGGTTGCTGAATGTCATGTTCCGATTCCTTTTCGGTTGGTCAAAGGGTGCGGGAAACGCGCGAAATCATTTCGCCGCGGCGGAAATCGCGTACTGCCAGAACGGGTTGGCGAACAACAGAATCATCGCGACGACAAAGCAGTAAATGCCGGACGTTTCGACGATCGCCAGCGAAATGAACATCGTGCGCGAAATCGATCCCGCTTCGTCGGGTTGCTGCGCCAAAGACGTCAGCCCCGCGCCCACGGCGTACCCTTCCGCCAAGCCGGCGGCGGAAGCGCCGACGCACAGGCAGAAACCGGCGGTGAAAATGGAAATCGACCCCAGAATAGCAGCTAAATCCATAAGAAAATCCTCCTGTTAAAGATTACAAAGTTTTGTTGTTTTTCACGTCGTCGACGGCGGCGGCGTCATCGTCTTCGCTTTGAACCGAAGAAACGTACATCAGCGCCAGCATCGCGAAAATATAGGCTTGGATCATGCCGGTGAACAGTCCCAGCACCTGCATCGGCAGCGGCAGAATGAACGGCACCAGCATCATGCAGATCGCGCCGATGATCACGCCGGACAAAACGTTTCCGAACAGACGGACAGCCATCGCGCCCGTCGACGTCAGTTCGCTGAGAATGTTGAACGGCAGCATCGCGGGCGACGGTTCCAGATATTTTTTCAAATACCGCTTCACTCCCGCGTTTTTAATTCCGAAGAACGGCACGCCCGCCAGCACCATGAACGCCAAAGCCCCCGTCGTCGACAACGACGCCGTCGGCGACCGGAAATTCGGAATCAGCGTCATCAGGTTGCACGTCAGAATGAACAGAAACAGCGTGCCGATGAACGGCAGATACGACATCGACTTGACGCCTTTCGTCATTTCGCTGATCTGCCCGTAAATGGCTTTGACCATGACTTCCATGGCGGTCTGCCAATGGGAAACCCTGTCGCCCGTTTTCAAATGCCGCGTCGCCAGAAACGACACGACCATCAGAACCGCCATCACGATCCACGTCGACGCGATCGTCCAGTTCACCGGAATGTTGAAATACGGCAGGACAAAAGCCGTCATGGCGTCGTATTGCTCCAGCATTCTCATTTCTCCCTTGCGTAATCGATTCGGCTTTTCGCCAGACGGACGGCGGCGAAACGGGACAGCAGCAGTCCCGCCGCGCCGCACAGCAACACCTGCGGATCGACGCGCGCCATCGCGTACAGCCCCGCGCACAGGACGGCGGAACGCGCCGCCCAGCCGATCAGCAAAAACCTTTTTTTATGTTCGACGCCGCGGATTTTCAGCACCGACCACCACAGCGCGCCGAAATACAGTCCGCCCAAAACCAGACCGGCGAAAAATCCGGCGGCGGTCAAAACGGGATTCCACGCGAAAGGCGTCATGCGTTTTCCTCCTCTTCCGCGTGTTCCTGAAATTCGTCGACGAATTCGTCCTGCTGTTCGATCAGGTCGCTTTGCTCCTCTTCCGGATTTTCCAACGCCTTTTCCATCAGCTTTTCGCGGCGGCGCTGTTCCTTTTGCGCGCGGTCGATCCCCTCGCGTTTCAGCCATTGCCACGCCCCGAACGCGCCGACGAAAAATCCCAGCAACAGAAAGTTCAGCGTCCACGACACGCGGGCGACCTTGTAATTCGCGTCCAGCCAGCGCCCCAGCAGAACGCCCAAAAACGTGGGAATCGGGATATTCCACCCCAGCGCGCCCAGAAAAGCCAGCCCCATCGCGGGTTTAAAGGCGTCCTGATCGTTTTGGTTGACCAGCCTGCGCGACGCGCGTTTCGCCAACCGTTCGGCAAGGGCGTTTTCAGCCTTGTTCTGCGCCTGTTTGGATTCTTCCAAAGTCATGTCTAGCCTTTCAACTGATCGGGTTGGTTGTTGACGTTTCTGAACATCACGCTGCGGGTCAGACCGACTTCCAGCCGCGCCATGGCGGCGTTGACGGTTTTGCGGTTTTCCTCGTCTTTTTTAAATTCTTCGGCGATCGTGCGGGACAATTCCTCTAAATTTTCGCTGACGACGGCGCGGCGCACGGACAACAGGACGGTAGCGTTGTCCTTGACCAGAATGCCGCTGTCGCACGCCATGAAAACCTCTTTGTCGGGGGCGTCGGCGGGCGTGAACGACACCAGCCCCGGAACGACGACGCTGACGAAATCCGCGTGTTTCGGCAGGAACGTGAACGAACCGTCCAGCGCGTCGAACCGCACGCGCGCGATCTGTTCGTCGACCGCGATTCCCGCGGGGGTCAGGGCTTTCAACCTCATGCGGCTTTTTCCGCCTCCCTGATCTTTTCGGCTTTCGCCAGAACGTCTTCCAGCGTGCCGACCATGTAGAACGCGTTTTCGGACACGTCGTCCAGTTCGCCCGACAAAATCTTTTCGCACCCGCGCAGAGTGTCTTCCAGTTCGACGGAACGCCCCTCCATGCCCGTAAAGTGGAACGTCGTAAAGAACGGCTGAGTCAAAAAGCGTTCCAGCTTTCTGGCTTTCATCACCGTTTTCTGATCGTTTTCGGGCAGTTCGTCAAAGCCCAGCATCGCGATGATGTCTTTCAATTCCTCGTATTCCGCCAAAGTCTTGCGCACGGCGGTCGCCACGCGGTAATGGCGTTCCCCGACGATCAGAGGCGTCAGCATGTTCGACCCCGACGCCAGCGGATCGACGGCGGGATACAGCCCCTGCGACACGCGGGCGCGCGACAGGACGATGTTCGACGACAAATGCGCGAACGTGTGGCTGGCGGACGGGTCGGTCAAATCGTCGGCGGGGACGTACACCGCCTGAATGGACGTGATCGCGCCGGTCGACGTCGACGCGATGCGTTCCTGCAGCGACGCGATGTCGGTCGCCAAAGACGGCTGATAGCCCACGCGGGACGGCATCTGCCCCATCAAAACGGAAATTTCGGAACCGGCTTGAACGAAACGGAACACGTTGTCGATCAACAGCAAAACGTCCTGTTTTTTTTCGTCGCGGAAATATTCCGCCATCGCCAAAGCCGCGTGCGCCACGCGGAAACGGATTCCCGGGGCTTCGTTCATCTGTCCGAACATCATGACGGTCTTGTCCAGAACGCCGGCGTCGCGCATTTCGCGGTACAGCTGTTCGCCTTCGCGGCAGCGTTCGCCGACGCCGCAGAACAGGGAAACGCCCTCATAGCGACCGACCATGTTGTTGATCATTTCGGTAATCAGAACGGTTTTGCCGACGCCCGCGCCGCCGAACAGTCCGGCTTTGCCGCCGCGTTCCATCGGGGCGAGCAGGTCGATCGCCTTGATCCCCGACACAAAGATTTTCGAATCGACGTTGCGCCGCGCCAACGGCAGGGAATGGTTGTGAATGGGACGGCGTTCGGACGATTCCAGATCCGCTCCGCCGTCGATCGTGTCGCCGAACACGTTGAACATGCGTCCCAGAATCTTGTCCCCGACGGGAACGGTCAGCATGTGTTCGGTGTCGACGACCTCCTGCCCGCGGAACAGTCCGCGCGTCGGTCCCATCGCCAGCCCGCGCACCGTGCAGCCGTCCAAATGCGCCTGCACCTCGACGACCAGAGCGCGGTTTTCGCCCGTCCGCAATTCGTTGTACACGGGGGGAAGCTTGTCGTCAAAGCGGATATCGACCACGCTGCCCTGAATGGCGGTGATATAGCCGATGTTTTCCTGCGCCGGAGAATCGTTCGTGTCGGTCATGGACGCCCTTTTCTGTCAAAATGCCGGATAAACCATTATTTAAACAGCGTAACTGGTTTGTTTTGAAAAAAAAAGTTTTTTTTCCCGCCGACGAAAAAAAGATACCCACCCGCCT
>DJRZ01000019.1:19900-20023 GCA_002440235.1 Alphaproteobacteria bacterium UBA6347 | reverse complement strand
TCACGCCCGAATTGCACAGGCGGACGGCGCGTTCGGATTCGGTCGCGTCCTTGTATTCGACGATGCGTTCCAGCGCGCCGTCTTTGACGATCAGACGCCCGTAGCGGGCGGGATCGGCGGGTT
>DJRZ01000019.1:564-19851 GCA_002440235.1 Alphaproteobacteria bacterium UBA6347 | reverse complement strand
GACGACCGCCGCGCCGTTTTCGCGCAGACGGATCATTTCCTGCAAAGTTTCCCGTTTCACCAGCGGCGTATCGCCGTACAGCACCAGAACGCTGCCTTTGAAATCCCGCAGATGCTCGCGCGCCGCCTTGACCGCGTCGCCCGTCCCCTGCTGTTTGCGCTGAACCGCGACCGCGTGCGGAGCGACCGCTTCGGCGACTTGATCCATATTCGGTCCGACGACGACGACCGCCTTTTCGGCGTTCAGCTCGTCCACCGTCGCCAGCAGATGACACACCATCGGGCGTCCCGCGATTTTATGCAGGACTTTGGGCAGAGCCGATTTCATTCGCGTTCCCTGACCCGCCGCCAGAACGACGGCGCAAACTTTGTTTTCAGACATCGAAAGCCTATCCTTTTCTTTGTAATTTAACCGACAATGTGCCATAGTCGGAACGAAAGTTGAAATAAATTATGGCGACAGTTTGTTACGGAAGTTTAAACAATGGTAAAAAAGTCTGTGATTTTTGATCTGGACGGCACGCTGATCGACAGCGTTCCCGATTTGTGCCGCGAAATCAGCCTGTTTTTGAACAAACACGGACGGCGCGCGCTGACCGAATCCGAAACCGTGTCGATCATCGGCAACGGCGCGGCGATGATGCTGCGCGGGGCGTACGAACTGACGGGCGAAGCGGTCGGCGAATCCGAAATGCCGGCGCTGTTGGACGCGTGGGTGCGCCAGTACGCCGACGCGGAAATGAGCTTGACTTACGCTTTTCCTCGCGTTCCCGAAACGCTGGAACGGTTGAAAAAGGACGGTTTCAAACTGGCGGTCTGCACGAACAAACCGCACGAACCGACTCTCGCCATTTTGAAAAAGCTGGATTTAGAAAAATATTTTGACGTCGTTCTGGACGCCGACGCCCTGCCCGTGCGCAAACCGCGCCCCGAACCGCTGTGGGAAGCCGTCAAACGCATGGGCGGAACAAACGATTCGGCGGTCATGGTCGGCGACAGCGAAGCCGACGCCGAAGCCGCGCGAAACGCCGGATTTCCCGTCGTTCTGCTGACCTACGGCTATTCGCACGTCCCGTTCGACGAAATCAAACCGGACGCGCTGATCGACGATTTCGGCGAATTACCGGACGTTTTGAAACGGCTTTAACCTTTTTTCGCCCCGTATTCCGCGGCGACGCTTAAAACGACGTCCGCCGCTTTTTGGCTAGGGGTGACGGGATCGTCCGCGCCCAGCATTTTCAGCACGCCGAAAGCGTCGTTCACTTCGGCGTCGCGGTGGGCTTTATCGTCCAGCAGTCGCTCGATTTCCGCGCTCAGGTTTTGAACGGTGCAGTCCTCCAACAAACATTCCTTGACGATTTCCCGATCCGCCAAAATGTTGACCAGATTCGCAAACCGGCCGGAAACCAACTTCCGCGCCAGAAAAGACGACACCGGATTCATTTTATAGGCGATCATGTACGGCACTTTCGCCATCGCCAGTTCCAACGCGACCGTTCCCGACGCCGCCAAAGCCGCGTCGCACGCCGCGAACGCGTCGTACCTGTTCGCTTCGCCCGTCACGACATGAACGGGCAGTGGCCAATCCGCGACCGCCTGCCGCACCGTCCGTTCCACCGTCGCAACCGTCGGAACGACGATTTGCATATCGGTGTATTTTGTTTTCAACGCCGCGACGACATCTTTGAACACGGGCAGCAGATATTTGGTTTCCGACCGCCGCGACCCCGGCAGAACGCACAACAGCTTCGCCGTTTCGGGAATATCGTTCCGTTTGCGGAAAGCCTTGCCGTCGCCTTTGGCCGCGCCGCCCTCGACGACGGGGTGGCCGACGAAATCGACTTTCAAACCGTAGGGCGTAAAATATTTCGCTTCGTTCGGCAGCAAAGCCATTAACCGGTCGATATACCGCCCGCACGTTTTCGCGCGCCCTTTTTTCCACGCCCAGACTTGCGGCGCGACGTAATGGATTTGAGGGATTCCCGTACGCAGGGAACGCAGCCCCTTGTTCACGCGGGCGCAAAAGCTCCAGCTGTCAACGGTCACGACGACATCGGGGCGTTTTTCAACGATATCGTCCACCGTTTGACGAATACGCGCCATAATGCGCGGAATGGAGGGAATGACCTCCGCCAATCCCATGACCGCCAATTCGGACGAATCAAACAGGCTTTCAAACCCGTTTTCGATCATCGTTTCGCCGCCGACGCCGGCAAAGCGGATTTTGCCGCCCGTTTTTTCACGCAGCGCCCGCATCAGCCGCGACGCCAGCAAATCGCCCGACGGTTCGCCCGCAATCAAATACACCAGCAATTCATCGTCCGTTCGCGTCATGGTATTTTCACTCCCGTAATAAAAAGCCCCAACTCGTCCGCTTTCGCCGTGACGGCGGCGCGGTCGGCGATCAACGTTTTCCCCGCCTGCACCGCGATGCCACGCAATCCGGATTCATGGGCGTTGACGACCGTTTGAACGCCGATCGTCGGCAAATCGGCGCGCTGTTCCTGTTGCGGTTTTTTGGTTTTCACCAGAACGCCGCCGACGCCGGCGCGCGCCAAATCCTTGCACCGTTTGATCAGCGCGTCCGTGCCTTCGACGGCTTCAACGCCCAAAACGATGCCCTGTTGAACGACGACGGACTGACCGACATCCAACGCCCCCAGCCCCAACGCGATTTTCACGCCGTGCGCGATGTCGTCCAAAGCCTGCGCGTCGGGCTGAACCTTGCCGAATATGCCTTCCGTCGCCAAAATGCCGCCCATGACTTCGTGAACGCCGACGATTTTGAAGCCTTCCGCTTCGACGTGTTTGATAACGGCGGACAGCAAGTTATCGTCGCCGAACGCCTTGAAACCGATTTTAGCCAGAAATTTTGCCGTCCACCAATCGGGGCGCAGTTGAAACAGCGACGGGCGTTTGACAAAACCGATCATCACGATTTCCCTGACGCCGTTTTCCTTGAAAAAGGAAACCGCCCTGCCCGCTTCGCCCAGACGGATCGTCAGGCTGTTCCGCTCTTCCGCCGTTTCGGGCGACGCGAAACCGTCCAGACACACCAATGCGAAAGGGCGACCTTCGCGCCGGCAGTGTTCGATCAACTGCTTCGGCAAAGAACCGCCCCCCGCGATAATTCCCAGCTTTTCCGCCATGCTATTCCGCTATTGTCGCTTTCGGCTGCATAAAGCCGCGCTTGTAATCCGTCTGCATGAACCGCACGATTTCCTGAACCGGTTCGCAGTCGGCATAGGTTTCGGAAACTT
Organism: Alphaproteobacteria bacterium UBA6347; assembly: GCA_002440235.1. Lineage (GTDB taxonomy): Bacteria > Pseudomonadota > Alphaproteobacteria > CAAGCB01 > CAG-977 > UBA11549. Next base: position 16,592 of record DJRZ01000019.1, on the reverse strand, counting down.
TCGCGACACGTTCGGACAGCGTCCCTTCGCCCTTGAAGATTTCCGAAACGGCAAGACGCAGGTTGTTGATCGTCTGCGACGAAAATCCGCGGCGTTTCAATCCGACGATGTTGACGCCTTCCAGATTTCCGAAAGAAATCAGCGAAAACGGAATGACGTCGCGCGTGATGCCGCACATGCCGCCGACCATCGCGTGCGATCCGATGCGCGAAAACTGATGCACCGCGGACAGTCCGCCGATGATGACGTTGTCGCCGACCTTGACGTGTCCCGCCAGCGTCGCGTTGTTCGACATGATCACGTTGCTGCCGACGTGGCAGTCGTGCGCGATGTGCGTGCCGATCATGAACAGCCCGTTGTCGCCGACGACCGTGACGTTTCCGCCGTCGGGCGATCCCGGCTGCATCGTCGCGTATTCGCGGATCGAATTGTTTTTGCCGATGATCAGCTTGCCCTTTTTATCCTTGTCCTTCAGGTCTTGGTTTTTGCCGCCGATCGCCGCGAACGGACGGATTTCCGTGTTTTCGCCGATCGTCGTGTCGCCGCCGACCCAGACGTGGGACACCAGCTTCACGCCGTCTTTCAGTTCGACCTGCGAACCGACGACGCAGTACGGACCGATTTCGACGCCGTCGCCGATTTTCGCGCCGTCTTCAATGACAGCCGTTGAATGAATGTTCGTCATCTGGATCAAGCTTTCTTTTCGTCAAAAATCATCGCGGTGAAAGTCGCTTCGGCGTGCAAAGTTCCGTCGACTGTCGCTTCGGCGCGGAAACGGTAGACGTTGCGGCGCGCCAATTCTTTGACGACGTGCATTTCCAGACGGTCGCCGGGCAGAACGGGCTTGCGGAATTTGGCGTTTTCGACGCTCATGAAAAACACGCCCTTTTTCACGCCTTCCTCTTGCGCGGACATGACGGTCACGGCGGCGGTCTGCGCCATCGCTTCGATCATCAAAACCCCCGGCATAACGGGATTTTCGGGAAAATGTCCCGTGAACTGCGGTTCGTTCATCGTGATGTTTTTGACGCCGACGCCCTCTTCGCCCTCTTTGACGATGCCGACTTTGTCAACCAGCAAAAACGGATAGCGGTGGGGAATCAGTTTCAAAATTTCGTTGATGCCGATTTCTCTGATAATGTTTTCTTGCATTTTATTTACTCTCTCAGCGTTTGGTGATTTTTTTCAAAGTGGCGAAGTGGCGCATAAATTCCTTGATGGGAATGGCGGGAGTCCCCATCAGACATTCCATCGGACCGACGTCGCGCGTCACGCCCGACTGCGCGGCGATCTGCGCCCCGCTGGCGATGTTCAAATGTCCGGCGACGCCCGCCTGTCCCGCCAGAACGACGAAGTCGCCCAGTTTCGTGCTGCCCGCGACGCCGACCTGCGAAACGACGACGCAGCACTTGCCCGTCTGAACGTTGTGTCCGAACTGGATCAGATTGTCCATGCGCGTTCCGTCGCCGATGACCGTGTCGCCCAGCGCGCCGCGGTCGATGCAGGTGTTCGCGCCGATTTCAACATCGTTTCCGATGACGACGCGCCCCAGCTGCGGGATTTTGGTGTGACCTTTCGGGCTCATGAAAAATCCGAAGCCGTCCTGACCGATGCGCGCGCCGGGGTAGATGTAGACTTTGTTGCCCGCCAAAGCGTACTGCACCGACGCGTTCGCGCCGATGACGCAGTCGTCGCCGAACACGACGTTGTCGCCGATGACGGCGTTCGGGCAAACGTGGCAGTTTTTCCCCAGCGTCGCGTTTTCGCCGACGACGGCGCCCGCGTCGACGCGCGACCCTTCGCCGATGACGGCGGTTTCGGCGACGCACGCCCGCGGGTGGATCACGGTCTTTTCAACCTTTTCGGCGGGATAGAACGCCGCCGCGATCAGCCCGTAGGACTTGTACGGTTCTTTGGACAGCAAAACCGCCGTCCCCGCCGGCGCGGAACCCGCGAAATCGGGGTGGACGATGCAGGCGGCGGCGCGCGTTTTTTCCAGATCGCCGATGTATTTTTTGCTTAACAGAAAGCTGATTTCGCCGTCGCCCGCGTCGCGCAGGGAATTAACGTCGCGGATTTCCTTTCCGGCGTTCGCGGCGTCCGCGATTTCGCAGCCGCCGATTTCAGCCAGCTGTTTCAGGGTGAACGGTCCGGCGAGTTTAAAAAATTTTTTATCAGGCATGGGCGGCTCCGCTTATTTGGATTTTTTCGTTTTTTCCAAAGAGACTTTTTTCAAGTCCAGCTTCGGCATTTTTTTATTGACGCGCTTGATCGCTTCGTCCGTGACGTTCAGTTCCTCGTCGACATAGAACGCGTCGGCGGCGTTCAGCACGGCGTCGAAATTCTTTTCCTTCGCCAGTTCCAGAACGACGGGATTGATGGCTTTTTCCTTAAAGGACAGCGCGGCTTCGACGAAGTTTTTCTGCAATTCGGCGACGGCGTTTTGCGCGCGCTGCTGCAAATCCCGTTCTTCCTGCCCGATGGAATCCAGCCGTTTGCCCAGTTCCTCGTTGGACAGTTCCGTTTTTTCCTCTTCCAGTTTTTGCTTTTGTTCAAGGATTTTTCCGGCTTCCTTGTCCAAATCGGCTTTCAGAATGCCCAGCATTTTTTCACGCTGCATCTGCAATCCCTGCAAAGCCGTCGATTTCCGCGCCAGTTCGGGATCGTTGATAAAGCCGATCTTTCCGGCGAACGCCGTGTCGGCAAAGAAAACGCAAGCCAAAGCGACCGAAAGGCAAAGTCCTTTTTTCATATTTTAAAATCCCCATCCAAAGTTCAAACGGAAGTATTCCGTCTTGTCAAAATTTTCTTTCATAACGGGTCGCGCGTAATCGACGTTGATCGGACCCAACGGCGACGACCACACAAAACCGATACCGATACTACCACGCAATTTTGAAGAATACCACATTTCAGATTCATCAAAATTGTCGGGTTTGCCGATCACGCCGAAATCGGCGAAGATTTTTCCTCTCATGCCGAATTCGCTCGGCAGTCCCAGCGGAAACATCAGCTGGACGCCCGCCGTCGCCTGCCAGTCGCCGCCCAGCGAATCGTCGCCCGTTTTCGACCGCGCCGCGACGCCGCCGTCTTCAAATCCGCGCAGAGTGCCGCCGCCCAGAAAATAACGGTTGTTCAGCCGCACGTCCTGTCCGATGCCGAAAATGTACCCCGCCGAAGACGACAGCCCCAGCACCCATTTGTCTTTCAGCGGAATGTAGTACGCCGCCGAAACGTCCGAACGCAGGTATTTCGAATCGCCGCCGAACCCCGCCAGATCGTTCGACACGGAAACGTAGTAGCCCTCCGACGGATTGTAGCGGTTGTCCAGATAGTCCCAGAACAGGGTCTGGCTGATCATGGACGTGATGGTCGTCCCTTCCTGTTCCTTGACGTAAATCGACGCGGAATCGCTGACGTTGACGATTTTGTCCTGCCGCAAAGTGTATTTGACGGTGTGCGACAGCTCTTCCGAATATTTCCAGCTGAGCGACGCGGACGCCCCGCCCATTTCGGAATCGTAGGAACTGCGGTCGGAATAATTGCGCGTCAGATAGAACACGTCCAGCCCCAGCGACAGTTCGCGGTTCAGAAACCACGGTTCGACAAAGCTGACGTCGAACAGGGTCTTTTCCTGCGCGATCGAAGCGGACACGCCGACTTTGCGCCCCGTTCCCAAAAAATTGTTTTCCTGCACGGACACTTCCGCCATCGGACCGTCGTAAGACGACCAGCCGATTCCCAGTTTCAGCGATCCCGTCGATTTTTCGGAAACGTCCGTTTTCAAAACCGCGCGGTCGGGAACGCCATCGACCGGTTCGATGTCCAGCGTCACGCGGTCGAAGTAGTTCAGGTTTTCGATGCGCTGTTTCGACCGTTTGATTTTCGCCGCGCTGTACGCATCCCCCTCGGCGAAACGAAATTCGCGGCGAATCACGTTGTCCAGCGTGCGGCTGTTTCCCGTGATTTTGATTTCGTCGATGAACAGGCGCTGTCCCTCTTTGACCGTAAAGACGACGTCGACTTTGTTTTCGCCGTCGCGTTTTTTCAATTCGGACGCGACGTCGACGAAAGGAAAACCTTTCGCCCCGACAGCGTCAACCAAAGCGACCTCGCTGTTTTCGACTTTGACGTTGTTGAACCACGTTTCCGGCTTGACGGTCGCGACGCCGGCGACGTCGGCGGCGTCCAGCCCGTCCAGTTCGGATACGACCCTGACGTCGCCGATCCTGTAGCGTTCTCCCTCGTCCAAAACCAGCGTCAGGTAGAAATCCTCGCGGTTTTGGGAGAGTTCCGCGGACGACGACACGATGTTGAAATCCATGTAGCCGTGGCGCAGATAGAACCGGCGCAACAGCTCCTTGTCGTACGCGAAACGGTCGGGATCGAACGAATCCGTCGACGTGAACCACCGATACCAGCGTTTTTCCTTGGACAGCATTTCCTCTTCCAGCGTGTCGGCGTCAAAGGCGTCGTTGCCGATAAAGTCGATTTTGCGGATAAAAGCGGGTCTGCCTTCGCTGATTTCGAACACGACGTCCAGCCGGTTTTGCGACCGTTCGACGACTTTCGGTTCGACCGACGCCGAATAACGCCCCATTCGCTTGTACAGTTCCAAAATCCTTTGCGCGTCGCGGCGGATTTTCGACCGCGTGAACACGGAACGCGGACGCAGGGATATTTCGTCCTTCAGCTGCTGGGATTTGATTTTTTTGTTTCCCTCGAACACGATCTGCCCGACGATCGGGTTTTCGACGACCTTGACCGTCAGCACGCCGTTGTCCAGCGTCAGATTCACGTCGGCGAACAATCCCGTCGAAAACAGGGATTTCAGGCTGTTGTCCAGCTTGTCCTCGGTCACGGAATCGCCTTTGTTGACCGCCAGATACGTCATCACCGTTTCGGGTTCGATGCGCATAATGCCGTCGATGACGATTTCCGACACGGTTTCCGGTTTTTGCGCGGCGCGCGCGGCGCAAAAAGGCAGAAACGTCCCCAAAACGGCGAGAGCAAACAGTTTTTTCAAAGAATCACCCTAGTGAAACAAACGCATCAATATGCGGACGATATCATTCCACGACGTCACGATCAACAGGCACAGCAACAGCGCGACGCCGATGTTCAGGGCGATTGTTTCGACGCGTTCGTTGATCGGACGGCGAATGACGGCTTCGATCGCGTAAAACAGCAGATGCCCGCCGTCCAGCACGGGAACGGGCAGCAGATTGACCAGCCCGATGCCGATCGACACGTTGATCAGAAACAGCGTGAAGTTCAGAACGCCGCCGCGCGCGGCGTCCCCCGACGCTTCGGCGATGCCCAGCGGACCGCGCATGTCGTCGGCGGAACGCTGTCCCAGAACGATGCGCTTTAAAATCACCAGCGTGTCCGCCGTGATTTCCCAAGCTTCGCGCATGGCTTCGACGAAAGCCTGACCGACGGTCAATTCTTTGTAGTGTTCGCGCGTCAAAACCGCCTGCACGCCCAGAACAGCCCCGCCCGTTTCGTCGGACAGGCGCGCGGTCAGAGGAATTTCCGCGCCGTCGCGCAAAACGACCATGTTCAGCGTCTTGTCCAGCTGAACCATGCGGCGCACGTCCGCGAAAGTTTCGATTTTTTCGCCGTTGATGCTTAAAATCCTGTCGTTTTTCAGAACGCCCGCGGCGGCGGCGGCGGAATCCTTGGCGACCTCGGACACGACCGGCGGCACGGCGACCATGCCGAAAACGGACAGAAACGCCGTCAGCAGAACGATCGCGAACACATAGTTCATCGCCGGTCCGGCGAAGGAAACGACCGCCTTTTTCCACAACGGCTGGTGCGGAAAGGAAACGGCTTTCTCTTCCGCCGTAAATTCTTTCACGTTTTCATCGGCTTTGGTGCTGGCGGCGTCGGCGTCGCCGAACATTTTGACGTATCCGCCCAGCGGGATCAGGCAGATTTTCCATTCCGTGCCTTTTTTATCCCTGCGCGCCCACAGCGTTTTGCCGAATCCCATCGAAAATTCGTCGACCCGAACGCCGCACCGGCGCGCCGCCAAGAAATGACCGTATTCGTGGACGATGACGACCAGCGACAAGACGACCAGAAAAGACAGCGGATACAGCACGGTCAAAAAAGCGGACATCACGGCTTATTCTCCTTCGTCCAAATAGCGTTTGGTTTCCTCGCGCGCCAGCAAATCGACGGCGATGACGTCGTGAATCGTCGTCACGGGATTCGCCGGCAGACGTTCGACGATTTTTTCAACGACGCGGACAATGTCCAAAAATCCGATTTTGCGGCGCAGAAAAGCGCCGACCGCGACTTCGTTCGCCGCGTTCATGATCGCCGTCGCCGCCTGTCCTTTTTTCAGACATTCCTTCGCCAGACGCAAAGCGGGGAAGCGCGTTTCGTCGGGGGCGAAGAACGTCAGTCCGGACAGCGCCGTCAAATCCAGCCGCGCCGTCGGGGAAACCATGCGGTCGGGATACGCCAGAGCGTACGAAATCGGCGTGCGCATGTCGGGCATGCCCATATGCGCCAGAACGGAACCGTCGACATAGGCGACCGCGCTGTGAACGATGGATTGCGGGTGAACCAGCACCTCGATTCTGTCCGCGCCGAATCCGAACAGATGGCGGGCTTCGATGATTTCCAGCCCTTTGTTCATCATCGTGGCGGAATCGACAGAAATTTTAGCCCCCATGCTCCAATTCGGGTGGGCGACGGCTTGTTCCGGCGTGACTTTTTCCATAAAAGCCGCGTCCTTTTCGCGGAAAGGACCGCCCGACGCCGTCAGCAAAATCCTGTCGACGGCGGAACGGTGTTCGTTTTCCAGCGTCTGGAAAATCGCGCTGTGTTCGGAATCGACGGGAACCAAAGTCGCGCGCGCGTCCCTGATCGCCTTCATCACGATTTCGCCCGCGCAGACCAGCGTTTCCTTGTTCGCCAAAGCCAGCGTCTTTCCGCGTTTGACGACCTCCATCGTCGGCAGCAGTCCCGCCGCCCCGACGATCGACGACATCGTCCAGTCCGCGTCCAGCTTCGCCGCGTCGATCACGGCGTCGAAACCGGCTTCGACGCGCACGGGCGTTCCGGACAGCAAATCCTTTAATTCCGAATACTTGTCCTTGTTCGCGGTAACGGCGACCTCGGCGCGCAACATCTTCGCCTGTTCCGCCAGCAGCGGCACGTTTTGATTTCCCGTCAGGGCGACGACGCGGTATTTGTCGGGATAACGCCGGACGATGTCGACCGTGCTTTTGCCGATCGACCCCGTCGATCCCAGAATCGTAACGGATTTTTCAGCCATTTCTTCACCCCCAGAAATCCAAAGTCGGGAACAGAGCCAAAATCAGAACGACGATCGGCGCGACCGCCAGCAACGCGTCCGTGCGGTCGAAAATGCCGCCGTGTCCCGGGATCAGATTGCCCGAATCCTTGACGCCCAGATAGCGTTTGATCCACGATTCGAACAGATCGCCGCCCTGCGACGCGGCGCCCAAAACGGCGGAAACGCCCATCACGAAACCGAAGTCCGTCAGCCCGTCGCATTTAGCGCACGCCAATCCCCACAAAGCGGAGGTCAACATGCCGCCGAACAGTCCCGCCCAAGTTTTCTTCGGGCTGATTTTCGGGCACATTTTCGGTCCGCCGATCGTTTTGCCGAACACGTACGCGCCCGTGTCCATCGCCCACACCGTTCCGATCAGCCACAGCGTGCAGACGAATCCGAAATTCGACAGCATGTACGCCAGCGAAACCATCGGATAGACCGAATACGCCATGCCGAACGCGAACAGCTTTTGATGTTCCGTGTTCTGTTTTTTAACGACGGCGTACAAAGCGACCGTCATCACCGCGGGCAAAGTCCAGGCGATTTCCGGCGCGTCGTCCAGCATAAAGACGCACGCGACGCCCGTCACGGCGATCAGCATGCCCGAAACGGTAAAGCGTTTCAGCACCAGATTTTCCCATTCCGCCCCCATCGCGGTCAAAGCGGCGGCGCACAACAGTTCGAACCACGGCGTCCCGTAGTAAAGCGCCAGAACGGGCAGCGGCAACAGCAGCAAAGCCGACAGAACACGTTGTTTTAACATAGAAACTCCTTTATTAAACTTTGCCGAAACGGCGGTGGCGGGCGGCATATTCGTCCAAAGCCGCCTGAAAATCGCGTTCGCAAAAATCGGGCCACAGGGTATCCGTAAAAACATATTCCGAATACGCGGACTGCCACAACAAGAAATTACTGATTCGCTTTTCCCCGCTGGTGCGGATCACCAGATCGGGATCGGGGACGTCGGGCAGATACAGCGCCGCGGAAAACGATTTTTCATCGATTTCGTCGGGCTGAATTTCGCCGTTTTTGACGCGCAGAGCCAAAGCGCGCGCGGCGTCGACGATTTCCTCGCGTCCGCCGTAGCTGATCGCCATGATCAAGCGCAGTTTTTGATTTTCGGGGGACGGCGCGGCGTTTTCGGCTTTCGCCATCAATTCGCGCGTTTTTTCGGGCAGCCAAGCCGTCCGTCCCGCGAACGACACGCCGACGCCTTTTTCCGTGAACGGAGCGATTTCTTTCGACAGATATTCGTCCAGCATCGAAAAAAGGGCGTCGACCTCGTCTTTCGGTCTGTTCCGGTTTTCCGACGAAAAACAGAACAGCGTGACGTAGCGCACCCCCGCCCGCAAGCAGCAGTCCAACAGTTTTTCGACGACTTTCGCCCCCGCGCGGTGTCCCGCCGTCCGCGGCAGGGATCTTTGTTTCGCCCAACGCCCGTTGCCGTCCATGATGACGGCGACGTGTCGGGGAAAGACGGCTTGCTTGTTCATCAGACCTGCTTGATTTCCTGATCTTTGACTTTCAGCATTTCGTCCATCGTTTTGATGGTCGCGTCGGTCATGTTCTGGATTTCGGTTTCGTATTTTTTCTGATCGTCTTCGGAAATTTCGCCGTCTTTCTGCATTTTTTTGACGGCGTCCATCGCGTCGCGGCGAATGTTGCGAACGGCGATTCGCGCCTGTTCCGTGTATTTCGCGGCGATTTTCGTCAATTCAATGCGGCGTTCCTCGTTCAAAGGGGGAATGGGAATGCGGATCAGTTGACCGTCGTTCATCGGGTTCAGCCCCAAATCGGACGACCGGATCGCCTTTTCGACGGATTTGACCAAAGAACGGTCCCACACCTGAACCGACAGCATGCGCGATTCGGGAACGCTGACCGTGCCGACCTGCGACAGCGGCGTCATCGCGCCGTACGCTTCGACCATCAATCCGTCCAGCAAAGCCGTCGACGCGCGCCCCGTGCGCAAACCGGAAAAGTCTTTTTTCAGCGCTTCAACGGTTTTGTCCATGCGGACGCGGGTGTCCTGCCGTGTTTCGTTATAATCTGCCATATTCGTTCTCCATCATTCGGCGTCGGTGATGACGGTGAAAGCCCCCTCGCCCGCCAAAGCGCGGTACAGGGCTTTTTCCCCGTGCATGGAAAAGACAACGATCGAAATTTTGTTGTCCCTTGCCAAAGCGATCGCGGACGCGTCCATCACCTTCAAGTTTTTGACCAATACTTCATCATAGCTGACTTTTTCAAAGCGTACAGCATTTTTATCTTTTTTCGGGTCGGCGGAATAAACGCCGTCAACCTGCGTGGCTTTGAAAATCGCTTCACAGCCCATTTCGGCGGCGCGCAACGCCGCGCCCGTGTCCGTCGTAAAGAACGGGTTTCCCGTTCCCGCGGCAAAAATGACGACGCTGCCTTCTTCCAGTTTCTTTTTAACGCGCGGCTGAACGTAGGGTTCGCAGATCGTCGGCATCACGACGCCCGACACGACGCGCGCGGGAACGCCGGCGCGCTGCAGCGCGTCCTGCATCGCCAGCGAATTGATGACGGTCGCCAGCATGCCCATATGGTCGGCGCGCACGCGGTCCATGCCGCCCGCCGCGCCTTTCAGACCGCGAAAAATGTTTCCGCCGCCGATCACCAAAGCGATTTGAACGCCGGCGTCGTGAACGATTTTGATTTCACGCGCGATCTCGTTCAGCATGTCTTCGTCCAGACCGAAGCTTTTTCCGCCCATCAGTCCTTCGCCCGACAATTTCAGCAAAATCTTTTTGTATTTCATCGTTTTCACTTTAAATTCAACGTTTTTTTGACAAAAAAACGGCGGGACTTTTTGATCTCCCGCCGTTTTATCAAATCGATTATTTGCCGGCAGCGGCGGCGACTTCGGCAGCGAAGTCTTCTTCTTTCTTTTCGATGCCTTCACCCAAAGTGAAACGGGCGAAAGCCTTCAATTCGACGGGAGCGCCGATTTCTTTGGCGGCTTCCGCGACGACGTCTTTGATTTTCTTTTTGTCGTCCATGATAAAGAACTGTTCGTTCAAAACGACTTCCTCATGGAATTTGCGGATACGACCTTCGACCATCTTTTTAATGATTTCGTCTGGTTTCTTTTTGCCCGTTTTCGCCTGTTCTTCCTTGATCTGCGCTTCGACGACGTTCTTTTCGCGCTCTTCCATTTCGGCGGGGACGTCGGCGACGTTCAGGCAGACCGGAGCGGCGGCGGCGACGTGCATCGCCAGATTTTTCGCCAGTTTTTCCAACGCGGCTTTGTCGCCCGCCGATTCCAGAGCGACCAGCGTGCCGATTTTGCCCAGACCGTCGGCGATCGCGCCGTGCATATAGCCGACGACGACGCCGTCGTTGACGGCGACTTTGGCGACGCGGCGCAGGTTCATGTTTTCACCGATTTTGGCGATCAGATCGGTCAAGGTCGCCTGAACGTCCTTGCCGTCTTCATACGCGGCGGCTTTCAAAGCTTCGATGTCACCGTCGCCCTGCAAAGCGATTTCGGCGGTTTTGGCGACAAACTGCTGGAACAGTTCGTTTTTGGAAACGAAGTCGGTTTCGGAGTTGACTTCGACGACGACGCCCTGTTTGCCGTCCGTTTTCATGGCGACCAAACCCTGAGCGGCGACGCGTCCCGCTTTTTTCGCGGCGGTCGCCAGACCTTTTTCGCGCAACCAGTCGACGGCTTTTTCAATGTCGCCGTCGGACGCGGTCAGGGCTTTTTTGCAATCCATCATGCCAGCGCCGGATTTTTCGCGCAATTCTTTAACGGCAGCGGCGGTAATTTCAGCCATTTGAGTGTTTTCCTTTCTGAATGATACTGAGTGATAAAGTAATGGCGGCAGAACAACGCCACCGCCATTACCAAAGCTTTCAAGCCTTATTCGGCTTTGCCTTCGTCCGCGGCGGATTCGACTTCTTCGACAGCCGTTTCGCGCGCGCCCAGATCGACGCCCGCGGCGGCCATTTCAGCCTGAATACCGTCCAAAACGGCGCCCGAAATCAGTTCGCAATACAGGTTGATCGCGCGAATGGCGTCGTCGTTGCCCGGAATCGGGAAATCGACGCCGTCGGGATCGGAGTTCGTATCGCACACCGCGATCACGGGAATGCCCAAACGGCGGGCTTCATGCAGAGCCAAGCCTTCTTTGACCGTGTCGATGACGAAAATCAAATCGGGACGACCGCCCATGTCTTTGATGCCGCCCAGCGACAGATCCAGCTTTTCACGTTCGCGCGAAATGTTCAGCTTTTCTTTTTTGGTCAAGCCTTCGAATTCGCCTTTTTCCTGTTTCGCGTCGATTTCTTTCAGACGGCGGATCGACTGGGAAACCGTTTTCCAGTTCGTCAGCGTGCCGCCCAGCCAGCGGTGGTTGACGTAATACTGACCGCAACGTTCCGCCGCTTCGCGAACGGGCTGCTGAGCCTGCGTTTTCGTGCCGACGAACAGAATGCGTCCGCCCTGAGCCGCCGTATCGCGGACAGCCTGCATCGCGCGGTACAGCATCGGAACCGTCTGCTGCAAATCGATGATGTGGACGTTGTCGCGCGTGCCGAAAATGTACTGTTTCATTTTCGGATTCCAGCGGCGGGTGTTGTGACCGAAGTGAACGCCGGCTTCGATCAGCTGACGCATCGTGAATGTGGGAAGAGCCATTTTATTTTTCCTCTTTTCCGGTTAAACCTCCGCGGGTCAAAGAGCCGGAGAACCATTCCCCGACACCGGAGCGAAACCGCCGCAAAGCGCCGTTTCCGCCGAACCCGCGTGTGAAATCACGTTGTTTCTAATCCGTTTTCCGCGTTTTTGCAAGACATAATTCGTCCCGCGCCGCAAAAAAGTTCAATCCCGCCCGACGACCGCGGCGTACAGATACGCCAGATACGCGCTTTGCGCGACGCACGAAAACAGCGCGGCGGCGACGGAACAAAAATTCAGCAGGAACACCGCCGCGTTTTCGCCGAAAAACGCGCCGGCGAAAGACGAAGCGACCGACGCCGCGAACAGCGGCGCGATCCAGATTCCCGCAAAAATCAAAACGGCGGACGCGCCGATTTTCCGCGTCGCCCGCCACGCGCCGCCGAACGACAGGCTTTTTCCCGCGACGCGCGCGGGCAGTAAAAAGACAAACCTGAGAACGAAATACGGCGAAACGAGAACGCCCGCCAATCCGGCGTAAAGCCACACGTTCCCCGGAACGGGATAAAAACGGTTCGCGACGAACACCAGCGCCACTCCGGTAGCCGCCGCCGGCGGCGCGGCGTAAAGAACGGCTAAAACGGCTTGCGCGATGAAAGCCAGCAATCCCTTGTCTAAAACGGGGACGTAGTTTCCGGAATCCTCGTCCTTTCCGAAAAAGACGATGCGCTGGGTTTTATACGCCAGCGCCGCCGCCAGATGCGCCAGCGTCAGGACGAACGCCGCCAGCATCGCGAAATTCAGCCGCCATTTGAAATCGGCGGTTTCGGCGACGGACAGGACCGGATAACCCCTTTCCAGCGCGAACAGCGCCAGCACCGCCGCGAACGGATACATCAACAGCCGCTTCATGCGTCCGGCGTCAGCGACGAAACGAACGGTCGGCTTTAACAGCGCCAGCAGGCTCAAAGAATCCATCGTCACAGCTCCTTCACTTCGGTCACGCCGCGGATTTTCGGCAGGGCGGACAACACGTCCGACGTCAAAGCGTATGTGTTTTCGCACGCGATTTCCACGTTCCATTTATCGGTCAGGACAGACAGAATCACGCGGCACCGCCCCGGTTTCAGCCCGTCGATCAGTTTTTTGACCTCTTCGACGGCGTTGATTTGTTCGATGACGATCACCAGACACCCCGTCGTCTGGGATATGACGTCGTCCAAAACGTCGGCGTGCTGCAAGACCAGACGAGGCTCCTCCCCGCCCTCCTGCCGTTCGGCGTTGACCGTGATCAACAGCGGCTTGTCCGTTTTCAGCAGTTCCCTGTACCGGTTCAGGCTTTCGGAAAAAACGGCGAATTCAAAACTGCCCGACGTGTCGGACGCCGCGACGAAAGCGTATTTCGTCCCCTTTTTGCTGACGCGTTCGCGCATCGACGTGACCGTCACCGCCATTTTGGCGCGCACGTTTCCCGCCTGCGCGACGCCGCGCGCGACTTCCAGATACGTCATCGCGCGCATGCGGTCCAGACTTTTGCCGTACCGGTCCAGCGGATGCGCCGACAGGAAAAATCCGATCACGGCGGATTCCATTTTCAGTTTTTCGTCGGGCGACCAGTTCGGCGCGGGGACAAGCTCGATGTCCTTTTCCGTAACGGCTTGTCCGAACAGGTTGATTTGCGAACTGTTCTTTTCCTCGCCCGCGACGCGCGCGTGCTTCATCAGCAGATCCAGATTGGCGTGCAGCAGCCCCCTGTTGTTTTCCAGCGTGTCGAACGCCCCCGCCTTGATCCACGTTTCCAGACTTTTCCTGTCCAGTTTCGACGCGTCCATGCGGCGGATAAAGTCGGAAACCGATTTGAACGGACCGTTTTTCGCGCGTTCGTCGACAACCGCCTGCGCCGTGGATTCGCCCGATCCCTTAACCGCCGTCAAAGCGTAGCGCACCGCGCCGTTTTCAACGGAAAAGTGGACTTTCGACTTGTTGATGTCGGGCGGCAGCAGCATGATTTTCAACCGCCCCAGCTCCTTTTTGTACAAAGCGAGCTTGTCGGTGTTCTGCATGTCGTACGTCATGGTCGACGCCATGAATTCGACGGGGTGGTGCGCTTTCAGAAAAGCGGTCTGGTACGTCACCAGAGCGTACGCCGCGGCGTGGGATTTGTTGAACCCGTATTCCGCGAATTTCGCCATGCGGTCGAAAATCGATTCCGCCAAAGCCTTGTCGATGCCGTTTTTCACGGATCCGGAAACGAATTTTTCGCGTTCGAGGGGGATTTTCTCCTTGATCTTTTTCCCCATGACCTTGCGCAGACCGTCCGCGCCGCCCATCGTGTAGCCGCCCATTTTCTGGGCGATCTGCATGACCTGTTCCTGATAGATCATGATGCCGTAGGTTTCTTTAAGGATACCTTCCAGCATCGGGTGCATGTAGTCCGGCTCTTCCTTGCCGTGTTTGCGGTTGATGTAGCTGGGAATGTTGTCCATGGGTCCGGGACGGTACAGGGAGATCACGGCGATGATTTCCTCGAACGTCGTCGGCGCCAGATCGCGCAGGACTTTGCGCATGCCGCCGCTTTCCAGCTGGAACACGCCGTCCGTTTCCGCGTGTTGCAGCAAAGTGAACGTCGCCTGATCCGCCAGATCGATTTCCGAAATGTTCAGCGGCGGCTTTCCTTCGCGTTTCAGGCGTTCGTTCGCCATGTCGACCGCCTCTTTGATGACGGTCAGCGTTTTCAACCCCAAAAAGTCGAATTTGATCAGCCCCGTGGATTCGACGAACTTCATATTGTACTGCGTGACGGGCAGTTCGGATCCCGACCCGAAATCGCGGAAAACGGGGACGATTTCGTTCAAAGGCTTTTGTCCGACGACGACGCCCGCCGCGTGGGTCGACGCGTTGCGGTACAGCCCTTCCAGCTTTTCCGCCAGCGACAGAAGCCTGTCGACGGGGGCGTCCGTTTTGCGCCAGCGTCCGAATTCCGGTTCGGATTCGTAAGCCTTCGCCAGCGTCATTTTCGGATCGGGCGGCACCATGCGCGCCAGTTTGTCGGCGACGAAGTCCAGCTGCAAAACGCGTCCGACGTCGCGAATGACGACTTTCGCCTGCATCTGCCCGAACGTGATGATTTGCGCCACGCGGTCGTGTCCGTATTTGTTGCGGACGTATTCGATCGTTTCGCCGCGCCGCGTCTGGCAAAAGTCGACGTCGAAGTCGGGCATGTTCACGCGTTCGGGGTTCAGAAAGCGTTCGAACAGCAAATTCAGCCGCAACGGATCCAAATCCGTGATTTTCAGCGACCACGCGACGACCGACCCCGCGCCCGAACCGCGCCCCGGTCCGACGGGAATGCCGTGGTCTTTCGACCAGCCGATAAAGTCCGAAACGATCAGAAAGTATCCCGAAAATTTCATTTTAACGATGACGGACAGCTCATATTCCAGACGTTCGCGGTATTTCTTCCCCGCTTGTTCTTTTTCTTCTGCGGTCATGCCGTCCGCATAGACGTGAACCTCCAACCGTTTTTCCAGCCCTTCGCGCGCGCGTTTTTGAACGGTGATTGCCTCTTCCAATTCGCCGAAAGTGCGCGAATCCAGCTGTTCCTGAACCGTCTTGCCCGTTTTTGGATCGTCCGCCAGATAGCCGCGGATTCGTTCGTACATGATTTGACGCGCGGCGTCCCCTTCGGCGTCGACGTGTTCGCAATCGGGATAGATCGGCAGCGCGGGCGGGTGGAATTTCACCATAAAGCCGCAACGTTTGGCGATGTTGACCGTGTTTTGAACCGCCTCGGGCAGATCTTCGAACAGGCGGATCATCTCTTCGGGCGATTTAAAGTAGTATTCGGGGGTCAGACGGCGGCGGTCGTTGACGACGACGTGCGTTTTTTCCTTGATGCACAACAGGGCGTCGTGCGCCTCGAACATGTCGGGATCGACGAAGTAGACTTCGTTTGTAGCGACCAGCGGCACGTTGTGCTTGTACGCCAGATCCAGAAAAGCCTGTTCGGTTTTTTCCTCCTGTTCCGTGCCGTGGCGCTGGATTTCCATATACAGGCGGTCGGGG
>DJRZ01000019.1:0-464 GCA_002440235.1 Alphaproteobacteria bacterium UBA6347 | reverse complement strand
CCCCGCCCGTCAGACAGATCAGCCCCGCCGAAAACTGTTTCAGCTTTTCATAGGGAACGTGCGGCTTTTCGTCGGTCGGCGTGAACATGTACATCTGCTCGGACTGCAAACGCAGACTGTTGTAGCCGTCTTCGTTCTGCGCCAGCAGGACGATGTCGGACAGCGCGGCGTCGGGATCCTTGACCGTGAAACGCTTTTCCTCCAACCCCATGTCGACGCTGGTTTGGACGCCGATGATCGGCTGAATGCCGTGCGCCGCGCATTCCGTCGACATTTCGAACGCGCCGCACAGGTTGTTCGTGTCCGTCATCGCCACGGCGGGCATGCGGTATTTTTCGCACAATCCCGTCAGTTTTTTGACTTTGACAGCGCCTTCCAGCAGGGAATACGCCGTATGCACGCGCAGATGCACGAATTCCGCCAAAGGCAGAGAGGGAGAAGCCGCCGCTGTCGTTTCCTGTTCC
>DJRZ01000027.1 GCA_002440235.1 Alphaproteobacteria bacterium UBA6347 | reverse complement strand
CGAACGATTTGCTGCAAGAGGCGAAAGGGCGTCTGTCCGAATACGCCGAGGAAAAAGAGGAGCGCGAGGCGGCGTCCGTCCGCCGCAAGCGCATGTTTTTGAAAATAAAAAAGTTCTTTCATGCGGGCAAATTGAAATGACGCTGAACGAATGGGCGGCGCGGGCGCTGGAAATCACGACTGCAAAGGGATTCCACGATACGGAAAAACGGCTGGAAAAGGCGCTTGCCGGCAACGACGCGCTGGTTGAAGAGGTCGCGTCTTTGCAAACCGCGCGCCGGCTGGCGCTGGTTCACAGCGAGGTGTCCGAAGCGTTGGAGGCTTGCCGCAAAGGAAAACGCGCCGATCTGTCCGCGTTCGAAACGGACGGGAAAACGAAGGAAGCCTTTGAAAAACATATCAAAGATTCGTTCGAGGACGAATTGGCCGACGCGGTGATCCGCTTACTGGAACTGGCGGCATGCGAAAACGTCGACATTGAAACGCACGTCCGGCTGAAAACGGAATACAACGCCGCCCGTCCCTATAAATTCGGCAAAGCGTATTAAAGGTGCTTTTATGAAAAAAACTTTTTCTTTGATTTTATTTTTCTTGTCCGTATTTTTGGCGGCGACGGCTTGCTGGATTGTTGACAAGTTCGGGAATGTAACGACGGAACAGCTGTTGTTTCATTTGTATATGCCGTTGGATTCGGATGCGAAAACGATTATCAGCTTTGTCCGAAACACGATTTTCTGGGCTGTCGGATTGACGGCGTTGTATGCGTTTGTTTTGAAAAAATTGCAGAACGTCAAGCCCGATAATTTTTTTGCGGTTCATTTTTCAAAACTGACATATTTGTTTTTCGGCGGTTGCGTTGTTTTTTCCGCCGTAAAATTGAATGTTCCGAATTGGTTTAAAGACAATTTTTCCAGCCGTTCCAATTTTTATGAAACCTATTATTCCGATCCGTCGCAAGTGAAATTGACTTTTCCGGATAAAAAAAGAAACCTTGTTTTGATTTTCGTTGAATCGTTTGAATCGACGTATTCCGAAAAAGACGGGGAAAATCTGATCCCCGACACGGCCGCGGCGGCGCGGATGAAAGGTGTTAATTTCAGCGATGCGGATCGTTTGGGCGGCGCGGAACAGGTCGCGGGGACATCGTGGACGCAAGCGGGGCTGGTCGCGCAAACGTGCGGCATTCCGCTTCGATTGCCGATAGATCCGGCGCATTACAGAATGTACACATATTTTTTACCGAAAGCGCATTGCCTGTATGATGTTTTAAAGGATAACGGATACGCCGAAAAATTTATGATCGGGACGAAATCCTCTTTTGCGGGAATGGATATCTTTTTTAAATCGCACGGCGATTTGAAAATCGAGGATTACACCTATTTCACCGGAAAGGGGGGAAAAGTATGGAATATTGCCAGTTTCAAATGGGGACTGAAAGATTCGGAAACGTATTCTTTGGCTAAAAAAGAACTTTCCGAATTGGGGAAAAGCGATACGCCTTTCGCATTCGGCATGATGACGATGGACACCCATTTCGCAACGGGGTATTTTGACGATACCGTTTGCAAGCCAAAATATCCGCGGCAAGATGTTTATAAAAACGTCATATCGTGCGCGGATAAACAGCTTTCCGATTTTTTGGCGTGGCTGGAAAGCCAGTCGTTCTATAAGAATACAACGGTTGTCGTTGTCGGGGATCATTTAGCGATGAACGATGCCGTTTTCGGAAAAGACAAAAGGCGGCGCGTTTTTAATTTGTTTTTAAACGCGCAGGCGAAACCGGTCAAAACGACGAACAGAAAATTCACCACCATGGATATTTATCCGACGATTTTAGCCGCGATGGGCGTTGAAATCGCCGGCGACAGATTGGGGCTGGGAACGTCGCTGTTTTCCGGAAAGCCGACCGTTTTGGAACAAATCGGGGATACGGAAAAGTTCAACGGGGATATAATGAAGCGTTCCGCCGTTTACGACTATTTGCTGTACGGCAGAAAAGTGGATCTTTAAATCATTCCGCCGTTCTTTTTTTGAAAATTTTTGCCAGCCGGTATAGCGGTTTCGCCAGAAAACGCGGGCAATGCGAAACGTACATGAAAACGATGCCGATATACGGAACGTTCATGTCGATGCAGAACATGATCCTGTGGTGTCCCTGATAAACCGTGTCTTTGACGCCCAAGGAACGGCACAGCATAATTTCGACCGGATGACTGTCGTCAAACCCGTTTTGAATCAAGGAATTTTTCAAATCATCGTATTGTTTTTGCCGCTGTTGCGCCGACAGCGGCCATTTTGAATAAAGATAGGCGTTTTCCTTCGTCCTTTGCCCGCGTTCCAAATTCATTTCGCGCACGGTTTGCGGGCGGATGTGGTAAACGGCTGTGCCGAACGCGTGAAACCGGTTGCGATAGGCGCGGCAAAACGGCGACAGCAAATCCCAAAAGGGGCGGTTTCTGAAAAAAGCGACGCGGCACGGGGCGGTTTCATATCCGGCGGATTTCAGGTCTTCCAGCGCATCGCGTCCCTGATACAGCCTGTCCGGAATGTTTTTATCCCTGTTTCCGACCAGAATGACGATTTCTTTTCCTTTGATCGCGGGCGGCGGCGGGACGACATCCGGCAAAGCCAGTAAATCGTCGATTTTCAAAGGATAGACGGTTTGCGAAACGCAGCTGAATTTTCCGTTTTCAAGATTTTGTCCGTCATGCAGCAGACGGCGCAGGGCGATTTTGTGTTTCAATTTCAGCCCGCTGTAGGAAATCAGCTTTTCCCGATACAGTTCGCGGATTTTCGGCGCGGCGTAGTTATACAATTCACGGTGATCGGGGGCGATTTTAATGCGAGACATGATCATTTTAACGCGCCCGTTTGAAATGCGCTTTTGAACGGCTTTCGCTTTTTCCGGAATGTTTTTGGACGTGAAAAGGGACACGGAACGGATAACCCGAATGTAGCTGTCCGTTTTTTCATTCGTCCAGACGGATCGCATGGTCGATTCGTTTCCCTTGTAGTAACCGTAAAGACGGGCGGTGATCAAAGCGTACCGCTTTAATCCGGAAAAGATTTCAAACGTGAACGGCACATCTTCAAAAAAGATGTCTTCGATAAACGGCGAAGTGATGACGCTTTTCTTATACAACCGTCCCCATACGGTTGTCGGAACGCATCTTTTTGTCATAAAGGCGGTGACGGGATCTTTGTAAATTTTTGTTTTATACGATTTGACGGTTTCAAAATCGCCCGTGTAAAGTGCCGTTGTGTTGAACGGCAGGCATCCGACGACATCGCATTGCGTTTCGTTCATCGCTTTGACCAGCAATTCCAGCATTCGCGGGTGGATGTAATCGTCCGCGTCAACGAACGTGACGGCGCCGCCCGTCGCCCGCGCCAGCGCGGCGTTTCTGGCGGCGGCTTGTTTTCCCGCGTTCGTGCGGTCGATCAGCTTGAAACGGCTGTCCTTTTGAACAAAGCCGT
>DJRZ01000024.1:26376-44501 GCA_002440235.1 Alphaproteobacteria bacterium UBA6347 | reverse complement strand
TTTTGGACGAAGCGACGTCCGCTCTGGACAACAAATCCGAAGCCGTCGTCCAGCAAGCCATCGACAACCTGATGAAAAACCGCACGGTTCTGGTCATCGCGCACAGGCTTTCGACCGTCAAAAACGCGGACAGGATTTTTGTGATTAACGAAGGACGCATCGTCGAACAGGGTTCGCACGACGAACTGATCGCCCGAAACGGCGAATACGCTGCCCTGTATCAAATGCAGTTCAAAACAAAAAAGGAAAACGTCGCATGACGACAGCGTCAAAGGAGGTTTTTTAATGATTCCGTTTCTTGATTTAGCCAAAGTGAACAACCGTTTCCGTTCGGAAATCGACGAACGGTTCAAAACGATTTTGGACAAGGGCTGGTATTTGCAGGGCGAATGGAACGAAGCGTTCGCCAAACATTTCGCCGAATACTGCGGCGCGAAATACGCCGTCGGGGTGGCGAACGGTCTGGACGCGCTGAACCTGATCATCAAGGCGAGCGGTTTCGGCGCGGGCGACGAAATCATCGTGCCGTCGAACACCTACATCGCGACGATTTTGGCGATATCGGAAAACGGCTGCACGCCCGTTTTGGTCGAACCGGACATCGCCACCTACAACATCGACCCCGACAAGATCGAAGCCGCCGTCACGCCGCGCACCAAAGCGATCATGGTCGTGCATCTGTACGGGCAGGCGGTGCAAATGCGAAAGGTGTGGGACATCGCCGCAAAGCACGGGCTGAAAGTGTTCGAGGACTGCGCGCAGGCGCATGGCGCGAAGTATCGGGGCAAACGCGTCGGCAGCCTGTCGGACGCGGGGGCGTTTTCGTTCTATCCCGGAAAGAACTTGGGCTGCATGGGCGACGGCGGCATGGTCACGACCAACGACGAAGAGTTGTATAAAAAGGTCAAAGCCATCGCGAACTACGGTTCGGATCGCAAATACCACCACATTTACAAAGGCACGAACAGCCGTTTGGACGAACTACAGGCGGCGGTGCTGGACGCGAAGCTGCCGCATTTGGACGCGGACAACGCGCGCCGCCGCGAAATCGCGAAATACTACCGCGAACACATCGTCAATCCGCTGATCACCCTGCCGCAAACGTATGACGAAGACGCGGCGGTGTGGCACATTTTCGCCGTGCGCACCCCCGAACGCGACCGTTTCCAGCAATACCTGACCGACAACGGCGTGCAGACGATCATTCACTATCCCACCCCCCCCCACAAGCAGGACGCGTACAAGGAATGGTCCGACCGTTCCTATCCGATCAGCGAGGAAATCCACAGAACCGTCCTGTCTCTGCCGATGTCGCCCGTCCTGACCGACGCCGAAGTCCGCGAAGTCGCGAGGATTGTCAATGAATACAGATGATCTGGTTTCCGTCGCTTTTTCCGCCTACAATCACGAACGATACGTCGAAGAAACGATCCGTTCGGTTATGGCGCAGACGTATCGAAACATCGAATTGCTGGTTATCGACGACGGTTCGGCGGACGGTACTTTCGCCAAAATGCTGGAATTGAAGCCCGAATGCGAAAAACGTTTCGCGCGCGTCGTGTTCGAAACGCAGGAAAACAAAGGCACGTGCGTCAATCAGAACAGAATGATCGACATCGCGAAAGGAAAGTATCTGTACTGGACGGCGTCGGACGACGTGCTGAAACCGAGGGCGATTGAAGTTCTGCATGATTTTCTGTCCGAAAATCCGGATTACGTTCTCGCCGTCGGCGATAACGAAATCGTCAATGCCGATTCTAAGCGCGTCTATTGGGGCGAAAACCGCAAAGTCGTCAGTGAAAGCGAAGCCCTTTACAAAACGGTCGGCGAAGATATGCACTTGAACGAACCGGACAACAGACACCCCGATTTCGGCGGTTACGAAAGCCTGTTGAGAAGCAACTACGTTCCGAACGGTTTTTTGGTTCCCCGCCAAGCATTGATAACGGCGGGCAAGTACAATCCGGATATTTCGCTGGAAGACTGGTATATGAACCTGCAGTTGGCGAAACAGGGCAAATTCAAATACATACCCGAAATTCTGTATTCCTACCGCTGGCATGAAAAGAACACCGTTTCCTGCGCCGCCTACAAAGCCAAACTGCCGCGAATCTACCGCCGGCTGTACGAACACGAAAAGGAATACTGCTTTACGCACGGTTATGAAAAATTGTGGCGGAAAATGTGGAGCAAACGGTTCGGCTGGCGTGCGAAATGGAAGAAACTGCGCGATTTTTTAAGGGGGAAGAAATGACGGCGAACGTGTTGCTAATACGTTTTCAGGTTCACGGCGACGACCGCGGATCGCTGATCGCGCTGGAAAACGGTCACAACCTGCCGTTTGATGTCAAGCGCGTGTACTACATTTTCGGCACGAAAGCCGGCGTTCCCCGCGGTTTCCACGCGCACCAGAAATTAAAGCAGGTTTTGGTGGCGATGTCCGGCAGCGTGACGGTCAAAACGGAACACGGCGGCAAAGCGGAAACGCATCTGCTGAACCGCCCCGACGAAGGACTGCTGATTGAAGGGCTGGTCTGGCGGGAAATGCACGACTTTTCCTCCGACTGCGTCCTGACCGTGCTGGCGGACGATTACTACAACGAAAACGACTATATCAGGGATTACAACGATTTCAAAAAAGAGGAGGCATTATGACGAAAATTTTAATAGCCGGAGCGGGCGGCGCGCCGTCGGAAGGGGTCATCAACTCCCTTTTGAAAAGCAAAAAGCATGAAACGGTTATCGGCATGGGGTCGGAACCGACCGATCTGGTGCTGTCGCACGCCGAACGGAAGTATTACGTTCCTTACGCCGATCAGCCGGAATACAGGGACTGCCTGTTAAAAATCCTGGAAAAGGAAAAAACGGATCTGATTCATTTCCAAAACGATTTGGAAATTTATTACGCATCCTTGATTCGCGACGACATTCACGCCGCGGGAACAAAGACGTTCATGCCGCCGCACGACGTTATCGACACTTGCGTGAACAAATACAAATCCTACCTGAAATTCAAACAGGCGGGGATTAAGGTTCCCGTCAACATGATGATCAACGACGAAAGCGATTTGGAACGCGCTTTTGCGGAACTGGGGGACGAAAACGGAACCGTCTGGCTGCGTTCGACCTCTATGGGCGGCGGCGGCAAAGGTTCCATTCCGACGAACGATCACCAGATGGCGAAAAGCTGGATCGACCGCTACAACGGCTGGGGCGATTTTATCGCCGCCGAAATGCTGACGAGCAAAACGATCACATGGCTGTCGATTTGGTACGAAGGCGAGCTGGTCGTCGCGCAAACGCGCGGCAGAACGGGCTGGATTCACGGCAACCGGAGCGTTTCCGGCGTTACGGGCGTCACCAAAGTCGGACAAACGTGCAGCGACGATTTGGTTACGGAAACGGCGTTGAAAGCGGTCAAAGCCGTTTCGGAAAAACCGCACGGCATTTTCGGCGTGGATATGGCGTACGACGCGGACGGCGTTCCCAATCCGACGGAAATCAACATATCGCGTTTCTTCACGACGGTTCTTTTCTTTACCGAAGCGGGACTGAATATGCCGGAAATTTTCAAGGATTTGGCTTTGTACGGCGAATTTCCGAAACTTGAAAAGAAAATCAACCCGCTGCCGGACGGACTGATGTGGATGCGCGGCATGGACACGCAGCCCCGTTTGATGACGGCGAAAGACATTGAAAAAGAGGTGATCGTCCTATGAACATACTGATAACGGGGGCGTCCGGCTTTGTCGGAAAAACGCTGTTGAAGAAAGCGGCGTCGAATCCTTTTTTTTCCAACGCTAAAATCGTTTTGCTGACGGGGGAAAAGATCGACGGATACACTTGCGTTCTTCATAAAAACTACACGTTCGAAAAATCCGATTTCGCGAAAGTCGGCGTTGATAAAATCGACGTCGTGATTCATCTGGGGGCGGCGGCGCCCAGAACCCGATCGGAATATCTGGTCGAACACGGGTACAAGTTTATGACCAACGTCCGCAACACGGTTCATTTGTACGAAAATCTGCCGAACGTCCCCGAAAAGTTCATTTTCATCAGTTCGGTCGATATTTACAAAAACGACGGGGAAGTGATTTCCGAACAAACGCCGCTGACTTCCGAAACGCTTTACGCGGCGTCGAAAATCATGTGCGAACAGTATTTGACCGAAAAGGCGAAAACGGACGGCTTTGTTTTGCAGATTTTGCGACTGGGGCAAATTTACGGCGTCGGGGAAGAGGTTTATTCCAAAATCGTTTCATCGTTTGTCCGGCAAATCGAAAACGGACGGCAAATCAAAATTTTCGGAGACGGAGGAGATTTCAGAAGTCAGCTTTTGGTTGACGACTGTTGCGATTGCGTTTTGCAAGCCGTTTCCTTTGACGACGCCAAAGGTCCCGTCAATCTTGTTTCGGCGCAGGCGGTCAGCATAAAAGATCTGGTAATGACAATTTACAAAATCGCGGGAAAACAGCCGGACGTCGTTTTCGGCGACGCGCCCGCCGGACGGTCGAACCGTTTTGACAACACGAAAATGAAAACCCTGTTCAAAATGACGGAAACGCCTTTGGAAGAAGGGATCCGCGCTTATGTGGATTATTACCGGAAGGAAGGATTGCAGTAATGATTGATTTACAAGCCAAGGCGCTGGATTTGCGCCGCAAAATCGTAAAGACCTGTTATTTGGGGCGTGCCGGACACATTCCCCCGTCGTTTTCCGCTTTGGACATTATGACGGCGCTGTATTTCGGCGGAATTTTAAAATACGATCCGAAAAAACCCGGCGACGAAAACCGCGACCGCTTTATTTTAAGCAAAGGGCACGCCGCTTTGGCCTTGTACAACGTCTTGTGCGAAGCCGGATTCTTTCCCCGTTCGGAATTAAACACCTTTTGCAAACCCGGAACGATTTACGGAGCGCACCCCACGCCGCACATCAAAGGCGTGGAAGCCGCGACGGGCGCCTTGGGGCACGGGTTGTGCTTCGGCGTCGGAGAAGCCCTGTCCGCCCGAATGAAAGGGAAAAACTGGCTGACCTACGTTGTAACCGGCGACGGCGAATGTCAGGAAGGATCGAATTGGGAAGCCGCCATGGCGATTTCCAAATTTCATTTGACAAACCTGATTTGGATCATCGACCGCAACAAATGGCAGGCGGGCGGAAAAGTTTCCGAAGTTATGGATTTGGAACCGTTCGCCGACAAATTGAAAGCGTTCGGTTTTGACGTCAAAGACATTGACGGTCACGATTACGATCAGCTGATCGAAACGTTGAAAATCGACCGGAACAATTTGCCGTCGAAACCCGTCGCCGTCATAGCGAACACGCACAAAGGCAAAGGCGTGCCGTTTATCGAAGACAAAAAGGAATGGCATTCCAAAATTCCGTCCAACGACGAATTTGCGGTTATTATCGAACAGCTCGGTCTGACGAAAGAGGAGTTTGAAGCGTTATGAGAAAGACGTACGAAAACAGCATTTACGAATTGATGAAAAGAAACGAAAAAATCGTCGCTTTGGTCGCCGACAGCGGGTTGGGTAAATACGAGGACATCGAAAAGGAATTTCCCGACCGACTCTTTAATTTCGGCATCGCCGAAAGCAATATGATTGCGGCGGGGGCGGCTATGGCGAAAGAGGGATTCATACCCGTCATTTACGCCTTGAACAATTTTATGGTGTACAGGGCTTACGAATTCATCAGAAACGACGTTTGCCTGCAAAACAGAAACGTCAAATTTGTCGGGCTGGGCGCGGGGGTCGTCGCCAACACGCTGGGACCGACGCATCACACAACCGAAGATATTTCATGCTTGCGCGTTCTGCCGAACATGACGCTGGTTTCTCCGGCGTCGCCGAAAGAAGTTCCCGTCGTTCTGGAAAAAAGCGTCGATTTTACGGGACCCGTTTATATCCGTTTGGGAAAAGCGTTCGAATGCGAAATTTACGAAAACGATTCGCCGTTTGAAATCGGGAAATCGACGGTTTTGACCGAAGGAAACGACTTGACCGTCATCGCGACGGGATCCATTACGGCGGACGCGCTGGAAGCGGTCAACAAATTAAAGGAAAAAGGCGTGAACGCCGAACTGATCAACGCATCGACCATCAAGCCGTTTGACGAGGAAACGCTTTTGAAATCCGCGGCGAAAACGAAAAAAGTCGTTTCCGTCGAAGAACATCAGGTGACCGGCGGGCTGGGCGCCGCCGTGGCGGAAACGCTGTGCAAGGCGGGGATCGGTGCGAAATTGGACATCATCGGATTTGAAAACACGTTCTGTTCCGATTACGGCTGGCATCAGGATTTGAAAAGAATGTACGGCATGTCGCCGGATCACATTTTCAACCGTTGTTTGAAAGCGTGCGGCGCATGAAACGCGTTTTTTTCGATTTGGACGGGACATTGATTGACGCGGGGGATCGCCTGTATTCCCTGTTTCAATTCCTTGTCCCGCAATCAAAACTGACTTGCGGCGAATACTGGGATTTAAAGCGCCATAAAAACACCCACGCGATGATTTTGGCAAACCGTTTCGGATATGATGAACGCGAAATTCGCGACTTTGAACGGCGATGGTTGGAATTGATTGAAACGGAAGAATACCTGAACAAAGACACCGTTTATCCGGACGTCGCCGACACGCTGAACCGTTTAAAGCGAAAAAACGCTCTTTATCTGGCGACGGCGCGGCAAAGCGTCGAATCGACGATCGCCGAATTAAAACGGCTGGGACTGTTCGATTTTTTCAACGACGTGTTCGTTACGGAACATAAAGCGACGAAAGAGGAATTGATCCGCCGACACGTCGCGCCGCTGTCCCCCGACGACGTTTTCGTCGGCGACACGGGCAAGGACGTTCAAACGGGCAAAGCGCTGGGCATGAAAACAATCGCCGTTTCCAACGGTTTTCTGGATCCGGAAATTCTGCGGGAATACAATCCCGACAGGATCGTCGAACACATAAGGGAAATTTAGAAAATGGCAAAGATATTCGTTTCTTTTTACAACTTTGCCTATCATGACAAAGATCCGTATATCATGCCGCCGTTTTACGAAACGTTCGTCAACGGATTAAAAAACGCGGGGAACGACGTTCTTTGCTTTTTCAAAAAAGAAGCGTCTTTCTTTGATGAAAAAATTCCCGCGAACGTTTTGGAAAAAGTGAAAAAATTCGATCCGGACCTGTTTATTTTTTTCAACAACACTTTTTGGGACATTACCGATTATTTCGACCGACCGATCGTCGTCTACGACGTGGATACCATTAATTTTTTCAGAAACAAAGATAAAATCCGGTCAAAACCCGACAGGTACCGCTATCTGACGTTTCAAAAAGAATCCCCCGCCCTGATTTGCGACGCGTGCGGAACGAATTTGAAAAACATCAGAAGAGTGCCTTTGTTCACCGGCGTCAAAGCGGATCCGGCAAAACAACCCGAAAACAACATCGCTTTCGTCGGCTGGAACTGGCTGTGGGTCGGTTGCGACTTTGTCACCGATTTCGTCAGAAAGGATATTTCCGGCGAAGAGCTGGCGATGGCGCGCGACGTTTTTAAAACGTTCGCGGATTATCCGTTTAAAACAAGCGAACAAATTTACAGCGAAAAAGGATACGCCGCCGAAAACAAACTGCCAATCGACAATCTGGAACGCTGCACGTCTTTGATATCCGGCGTTTTTCGCGCGCGCTACCTGACCGCCGTGGCGGATTTGGGACTGGATTTGCGCGGCATGTCGTGGGTCGACAATTCCATGAAATATTTTCCGGAATTGTGTTTGTGTTATAACAAGGAACAAGTTTTTTCCCTGTCGGAAAACGAAGCGTTCTACAACAATTCGAAAATCGGATTCAACACGAATCATATTCAGGCGCAAAGCGGTTTTTCATGGCGCGTGTGCGACATCATGGCATCCAACGCCTGTTTGGTTTCTGAATACAAATCGGGACTGGCATCAACGTTTCCCGACATTCCGCTGCCGACGTTCACGTCGCCCGCGGAGGCGCGCGAACAATGCCAAAGAATTTTGAAAGAAACAAATTTACGGCTGGACATCGTCGCCGCGTCGCACGAGGAAATCGAAAAAAAACACCGCATAAAAAATGTCCTTGACGAAATGGAGGATTTTTTAAACATGAAATTAAACGCGAACTCTTCCGGATCATTGGAACTTTGGCTGTATCAAAGCAAAGGCGCGTCAATAAATCAAAAATTGAGTTTTAAAAACAAAATTCGATATAAAATATGGCATCATCTGAACAACAAACTCAAAAAAAAGGGGATTATATAAGAAAATGTCAAAAATATTATTTTGTATTTCGAACGCCCTTGCATCGAACAATTCTTACTACATTACATGTTTTTACGACCAGTTTATCACCGCTTTGGCGGAAAACGGAAACGACGTTTTGGTGTATGTTCCGAATCTGTTTCATACCAGAACATTCGCCGGCGAAAATACGCTGAAAGACGACATTGACGAAGACAAATTAAGAAAGGATATTGCGAATTTCGATCCGGATCTGGTGATTTCGTTCAACGGATCGAATTACCGTAAAATATTCGACTGCGTTTCCTGCCCCGTTCTGCTGTACGACGCGGACAATTATTCATTATGGAATCAGAAAGATTTTATCAAACGAAACAAAGAAAAATACACGTTCTTTTCGTTTTCCGAATACGGTCGCGCGGAAATCAAACAGGCGTTTTCTTTAAAAGACGAACAGATTTTCTACGTTCCCGCCGCGACGAATTTGAAAAACGTAAAAACGGATCAAACGACGAACATTTCGTTTATCGGTTCGTTTTTTCAGATTAACGATTGGGTGTTAAGGGATTTCATCGAAAACAACGGCGGAAAAGCGGCATTGTTTTCGGTTTTAAACGAAATCAGGCGAAATCCGTTCGTTTCGTCGCAAACGATTTTGGAAAAATACGGTTCGACGTTCGACGACGATATGAAAGAACAATTCCGCAAAGCCGATGAAAAAAATTTCACATGCGTTTTTTCGGGACAAAACAGAATAGCCGCTTTGTACGAGTTGTGCGACATGGGGCTGGAACTGTATTCCAACAAAGATTGGAACACGATCACCCCGTATTTTCCCGACATAGCCGCGTGTTTAAATTCATGTTTGGTTTATTCCGCCGAACACAATCAGGAAATATACAACCGGTCGAAATTATGCCTGAACGTTGTTCATCCCCAATCGGTCAATTCGATGCCGTGGCGGGTAATGGATATTATGGCGACGAACGGCTGCTTGATGTCGGAACGTTTGCCGATGATAGACAAGCTGTTCGGAAAATACGTCAAGATTCCGATGTTCGAAACGACGCACGACGTCAGGGCTTTGGCGCAAAAATTGTTGAAAGATGACAAATGGCGCGCCGACGTTGTCGCGGGATCCAATCAGGCGATCGAAGACGGATACCGGTTCGAACACAGATTTAAACAAATGGAGCAAATTTTCGGCGTTTCATTGATTGATAAGACGAAACAGGGTTCTTTTTCCGTTTTGGTCCCGTCGTTTAAAGCCACTTCCGCTTCGCGCTTAAAAAAGAAGTTTTCGCTGAAAAATAAAATCCGATACAAAATTTGGAAACATCTGAACAAAAAACTCAAAAAGAAAGGTATTGTATAATATTATGAAACATAAAAATATTATTGACAAACTTTCATACAAGCTTTGGAAACATTTGAATAAACGATACGACGCTGACGTTGTGCGAGAATGTACTGAAAATGCTCTAAATCCCTTAACGAACGAATTGAGCCGGCTTAAAGCTCAAACCGTTGCGCATAATACTTCTCTGCACCGTTTGTCCGTCATCAATTATAAATCGGGCAAAAAACCGCTGAACGTTCTGTTTTTATGCCCCGACAAAAGTGTCTTTTCTTTGGAAGAATTGTTTCGCTTGATGAAGCAGGGTGAGGAATTTCAACCGGTCGTCGGCGTTTTTCCGTATGAACATCTTGATCCTGATATCAAATTTGATGCCTCAAAATATGAAAAAGTCGTTCAATGGCTGAAACAAAAACAGATGAAGTGCGTTCCTTTGTACGATTTTAAAAAAAACGAATACCTGTCGTTGAAAAAATTTCAACCGGACATCGTTTTTTTCAATTCGACGCTCTATCTGAAAAATATGAATCGTTTTATGGAACAGGCTCGAAACGCTATTACCTGTTTTGTTCCTTACGGTTATTTCTTGTCAAATTCGCAAAAATCTATATTTGATACTGACTTTCATTTAAAAATGACGTATCTGTTTTGGGAAAGTTCCGTTTCTTTGGCTATGTCCGAACACTACGCTCGCAACAAAGGGGAAAACAGCTTTTTTGCGGGCTATCCGAAACTAGACCCGTTTTTCGACGGACATTCTCCGGAAAACGTCTGGAAAACGCAGTCCGTCGCCAAAAAGAAAATCGTTTGGGCGCCGCATCATTCCATCGAAAACGACCCCGACCATTACGGTTATTCGTGTTTCAACGAATTGGCGGACGTCATGCTTGAACTGGCGGAAAAATATCGGGATAAGGTGCAATTCGCGTTCCGTCCCCACCCGCTTTTGCGTTCCCGCTTAAACGCGGACGAACGTTGGGGCGAACAAAGGACGGCGGAATATTATCAAAAATGGGAACAACGGGAAAACACGCAGCTTTCCGACGGGGATTACATTGACCTGCTTTTGGCTTCCGACGCG
The DNA here is from genome assembly GCA_002440235.1 of Alphaproteobacteria bacterium UBA6347. Classification (GTDB taxonomy): domain Bacteria; phylum Pseudomonadota; class Alphaproteobacteria; order CAAGCB01; family CAG-977; genus UBA11549. Next base: position 33,794 of record DJRZ01000024.1, on the reverse strand, counting down.
ATGATTGGCGATTCCATCAGCTTTATGTGCGAATACTCCGCAATCGACAAACCGTACTGCTTCACGACCCGCGACGATACCATGTCCCGAAAATTCAACGAGTTGGGCAAAGACGTCTTTAACCGTTTATTGTATAAAGCTCCGCCCTTGTCCGGTGAAATAGAAAACTTCCTGCAAAACGTCGTTTTGAACGGAAACGATCCGTTGTCGGAAAAACGCCGCGCCTTCGCGAAAGAAAGTCTGTTGCCGCCGGACGGTAAAAGCGCCTCTGAAAATATTTTCAACTTTCTAAAAAGGGAGCTGCGCTTATGAGTGTTGTTTTTACGGTCGGCGTATTTGATTTGTTTCATTACGGACACAAAGAACTGTTCCGCCGCGCGAAAGAATGCGCGGATAACGGCGCAGGCGTTTCCAAATTGATTGTCGCCGTTCAGGACGGAGACAGTATTTTAAAATACAAGCCGAACGCCAAAATTGTCTACACCACGCGGGAACGGGTGGAAATGGTTGAACAATGCCGCTATGTCGATCAGGTTGTTTTGTACGCCGATGTCGATAAAATCGTGCGGGAAATCGATTTTGACATTTTTATTTTGGGCGGCGATCAAACGCACGCCGGTTTTGTACGGGCGGAACAATATTGTTTGGAGCGGGGGCGAAAAGTTTTGCGTCTTCCCCGTACGAAAGGCGTATCCGCGTCGGTTTTAAGAGAGCGCTTAAAAGGTTTGGAATGAAACTCGCCTTTATTTTTTTAGGAATAATTCTTTTTGTTTGCAGGGGGAACGCCATGGAATACAACGCGCACGCTTTGGGAAACTATCGCGGTCACACGATGACCAACAGCAAAGAAGCCTTGGAAAATTCCTACAAAACCGGTTTCCGCTTTTTTGAAACGGACATTCAGCGCACTTCGGACGGACATTTTGTCGCCTATCATTTGTGGACGCAAGCGGACGCCGACAATCTGCATATCCCGTACAACGCTCAACAGCCCGTTCCCGATTTGAAAACTTTTCTCAATTACCGTTACCTGACGAACGTTTTTCCCGCCGGATTGACGCCGCTGACTCTTGAAAACATTTTTGATTTTATGAAAGAACATCGCGATGTGACTGTGATGTTCGATTTTCTGGCGGGCTACGTCGACCGCGACAATCCCGAATTGATGCGAAGTTTCGCCGCCGCTTTTACGGATAAAGACATAATCCGCAGATCCGTCGTGGAAACGTATTCCTTAAACAACGCCCGTTCTTTGTACGAAGCCGGATACCCGAACGTCCAGCCGTGGATCGACACGCCGGAAAATTCCGAAAAAGACTTTCAATCCGTCGAAGAAATCGCGGCTTTCATAAAAAAATACGCTGTCAAAAACGTTTCGATGTCGCCGTCGCGGATTAAAAACAATCCCGCGGATCTGGAAGTTTTGCATAAAGAGGGCGTGCGCGTGTTCTCCCCGGCTGGAACACGCCGGACGATTTGAAAACGGCGGAAAAATCGGGCGTCGACGTCGCAACGACGGATTTGCCGATGTGCGCCGCCTCATCAAAAATGAAAAAACTGCGCTACCGCCTGCTGTCGCATCTGTTGTTCGGGAAAAAGGCGGAAAAATACAAAGAAAAATATAAACGCTTGTCTGCTTGCATATTTCGGTAAAAGGACGGGATTTTTCCCGTCCTTTCCGTTATCTTGTCATTCCTTTTCGGGCCAAGCGACCGAATGCGGAAAATTCGTTTGCGACGGCATGTCCCTCAGCGCCTGACGATACGCTCTCCATTTTCTTCGTTCCGTTTCCGACAACGGAGAATCGTTCGCCTGCGTCCAATCGCTTTCGGCTAAAAGCCGGTTTCGTTTTGTTCGAATTTTTTCCGACTTTCGCTCTTCCGGCGTTTCGGGGGCTTCGCCGCGCAAAAAATAGCCGCCGTCTTCCGTTCCGACCAGATCTTCGTCGGCGCATCGTTCCGTCATTTTTTCCAAAACGGCTTGCTGTTCGGACTTCGTCCAACGAATGATTTTACCGTCTTTCTTTTCATAATAAACCGTCATGCCGCGACTCCTTTCAACGGAATGAAATACAAATTGTTCGCCCGGGCGGCGGAATAGCTTTCGCCCTTTGACACAAAGACAAAAAACGACGCGCCGGAAGGACGGGCGTTGTCGTCGAACCCGGCGGCGTACGTTTGCGTGAAACCGTTAACCGTATAAGTCGTTCCAGTTCCCGCCGTTCCGCGATAATAACCGCAAAACACGCCGGCGCAGCTTGCCGTGTACGCGACGCCCGCGGTCAGGACGACCGTTCTGGAATAATCCGGCATCAGCATTTCCGTCAGATTTTCCTTTCCGTTCGCCGTCAGATTGTTCAAATCGACATCGGCTTTCGTCCCCAGCATCGCCGCCGCGTTCGTTTCGGATTCTGCCGCGCCGTCAGCCGCCGACCGCGCCAAAGCCGCCTGCCCCGCCGCCGTTTGCGCGTTCGCCGCCGTCGCCGCGACCGCCTTTCGGCAATCCGAAACGGCTTGGCGGATTGACGGAATCAGGCTTGCCGCCTGCGTGTCGTCGAACACGTCCACCGTGACCGCGCGGTCGATCCGTTCGTTCAACTGCTGAATTTGCATCGTCAGTTTGTCGAAACAGCGTTCCAGCGTTTCGGCGTGCAGAATTTCGTTGTCGCGGTAGTCCGTTTCCTGCGTCAACGGCACTTCGCGGATCACGGCGATTTCCGCCCCCGTTTCCGGCGCGGTCTGAAACGCCAGATTGCCGTTTTCAACCGTCCAGTCCGTCCGTTCCGTCTGAATTTCCCCCAGCTTTTGCCTGACTCTGATGTCGTTTTGATCCAAAAACGGAAACGGCAGCGCGTATTCTTTTGCGACGCCGTTTCCGACATAGATGACTTTGTTTGTTTGACTGCTTACCGTCATAACTTCTCCTTTCCATAAAAAAAAGACGAAAGGGCGACCTCTCGTCTTGATTCGTTTTCGGCATTACATAACATATTGTGATTATATTTTCACAAAAGTCAAGCCCCGTTCGATCCGACGCGCCGCGGTCAGCCGCCGAAGGGGTCGTAATCCCTGTAATCCCGCAATGCCTGACGGTACGGACGTTCCGCCGTTCGCGCCCGTTCCCGAATGCCCGACGCCAGATAGCGGAAAGCGTCCGCCGCGTGGCTGGTCCAATCGTGCAAAGGGCGCGGCTGAAAATCCTTGCGCGCGTCGTCCCACGCCCGCTGGTATTGGCGCAAAGCCTCCAACCCTTTGGCGCATTTTTCCCTGTCGAACCGGCACCGCGGCAACAGCAGACGAACGGCGGCGATGCCGTTTTCGACGCTTGCCCGTTCCAAAACGCGCCCCCGCACCCCCAGCCCCGCCAGAATGTCCAGCCGGCTTTTGCCGCTGGACAGTTCGTGCACGCGAATGTCGTGGGGAAAGATGTTGTCGTCGGTGTAGACGTAGGGTTTGTCTTTCAGCACCTTGACGTAATGATCCAGCCCGACGCCGCTGGATTCGTAATAGTCGACGACGAACACCTCCGCGCCGTTCTGCTGGTAAAACCAGATCGCCGTGCTGTCCCCGACGCCCAAATCCCACGCGGTCGTCACGGGCAAAGCCGGATTGAACGGCACGTCCCCGATCCGTCCGCGGTTTTCCAAATCGTTCAGCAAAGCGCCGTAGTAACTGCCCTTTAACGCGGCGTCAAAGGAACAGAAGAATTCTTGTTGAACGACGCCGTCGTCCATGCCCGCCGCGCGTTCGGCGTCGACCGCGGACATCGGAATGGCTTTTGTTTCGGCGACGCCCAGCTTTTGCGCGAACCAGTCTGGCGAACTTTGCGCCGTTTCAAACAGTTTCAGCCCGTGGTTGCGTCCCCGCGGGGTGTAGATGAACAGCGCCCACCCGCCGTTTTCCGCCAAAATGGGACGGATAAAGTCCCACGCGGCGGGATCGGCGATCGAATATTCCGAAAACACGACGCCGACGGGATTCGCCCCGACCAGCGCATTGTACCCGTCCGATCCGACGCATTGCCAGATCGACCCGTTCAGCAGTTCGATCTTCATTTCCTGCGAATTGACGGACTTGCGCAACGCTTTCGGAAACACTTGGTCGATCACGCGCCTGCCCTGTTTGTCGATCGCGTCCCAAACGACTTTGCGCGCCTGCGTTTGCAGCGGCAACATATGCCAGTACACGCCGACGCGCCGCATCGCCGCCACCGCCGTCCAATTCAAAGACAGGCTGTCCTTTCCCGCGCGTCTGTGCCACACGGCGACCGCGCGCTTTCCGCCGTTTTCCAGATAACGCCACAAATCCAGCTGGTATTTTCTGGGTTGCCATTTATACGGTATTTTAATGTTGACCATTCTTCCCCCTTGCTCAAAGCATAAAAAAAGAGCCTTCGGAGCAATCAGCCCCGAAGACCCGAAACAATATCACATTGTGTAATATTTTTACGCGTTTGTCAAGCCTCTCCTTCGCAAACGGGGGCGATCACCGGTTCGTGGCGGCAGGCGCGCAAGAATTTCATCAGCCCGTCGGGCGTGACGGTGGTCGTCGCCGTGTTGACCAGCGGGTGGAAATTGATTTTATCCTGCGCCATCATTTCCTTGTCCAAAACGACGGTGACGCGGTTTTCCGCGTCGTTGACGACGGAAAAGGGCGTGACCGATCCGCCGAACACGCCCAGCGTTTCGAACAGCAGGTCCGCGCTGGCGAACGACAGGCGTTTCGACCCGATCAGCGCGGGAACGGATTTCAGATCCACGCGTTTCATCGCGGGCGCGACGATCAGCCACAGCTTGCCTTTGGCGTCTTTGCAAAACAGGTTTTTGCAGTGCATGCCCGCGATGCCTTTCCAGACCTTTTCCCCCTCTTCGGCGGTAAAGACGGCGGCGTGCGGGGTGTTGACGTATTCGATCCCCAGTTCGCCCAAATATTCCAACAGCCGTTCGGGCGACGTCGGCATAGCTTTTTGTTCCATAATCAATTACCTGTTTAAAAAATCGAAAAACAATTTTAAAATACCCTTGTTTCAAACAAACAAAAGGATTTTTTTTCCGTGTTCCCGTTTTTCGACCTGCCGTCGCCGAATTTCAACGAACGCCGCCTGCCGGTCGACATGATCGTCCTGCACTACACGGGCATGCGGACGTTTGACGCGGCTCTGACCCGCCTGACCGATCCGGCGTCGCGGGTCAGCGCGCATTACGCCGTTTCGAAATCGGGCGCCGTCTTCCGCCTTGTCGACGAGGAAAAGCGCGCGTGGCACGCGGGCGTTTCGTACTGGCGGGGCGAAACGGACACGAACGGCAGGTCGATCGGCGTCGAAATCGAAAACGCCGGACACGAATTCGGCTACGCCCCTTTTCCCGACGAACAGATCGCTTCCGTCGTCGAACTCTGCCGCGGCATCATCGAACGCCGCCGGATTCCCGCCGTCAACATCGTCGGTCATTCCGACGTCGCCCCGACGCGCAAATCCGATCCGGGGGAACTGTTCCCGTGGAAAACGCTGGCTGAAAACGGCGTCGGGCTGTGGACGGACGGATTCGCCGCCCCCGAACGGACGGCGCGCGAGATGCTGGCGGGCGTCGGTTACGACGCGTCGGACGAAACGGCGGCGATGAGGGCTTTCGCGCGGCGGTTCTTTCCCGCGGACCCGACGGGAAAAACGGAACAATGCATCGAAAGGCTGGCGGCGGTGTCCGCCCTGTATGAACGAAAGGACGCGGAAAGATGACATACAAAATCGTTTTCAGCGACATCGACGGCACTTTTCTGACGCCGACGCAAACGGTGTCGGAACGCACGAAAGCCTGTATCGCGCGCCACGCGGACACGCCCTTTATTCTGGTGTCGGGCAGAATGCCGACGTCGATCCGGACGATCCGGCGCAAAGCGGGACTGCGCGCGCCCCTGATCGCGTACAGCGGCGCGCTGGCGCTGGACGACGGCGGCGCGGTTTTGTTCGACAAACCGATGACGCTGGCGACCGCCGTTTCCCTGCGTGAAAAAATCCGGTCGGGCTTTCCCGAAATCGTCAGCTACACGTTTTCAAACGACGACTGGATCACCGACGTCGACGACGGCACCGCCGCCCTGTATCTGGAAAAGGAAACCACCGCCAAACGCCCGCTGGTCGGACAGCCCGAACAGGTGCTGAAACCGACCGACCCCGTGCATAAAATCCTGTGCGCGGGCGAACCCGAAACGATTGACGCGCTGGAAAACGGCTTGAAGTCCGAATTTCCGCAATGCACGATCTTCAAATCGCAGGCGCGCTATCTGGAAATCATGGCGGGCGGAGCGTCGAAATCGTCCGCCGCCGCCGCTTTGTGCGAATTGTACGGCGTCGACCGCGGCGACGTCGTCGCGTTCGGCGACAATTTCAACGACGTCGATTTGCTGCGGTTCGCCGGAACGGGCGTCGCGATGGGCAACGCGCCCGACGCCGTCAAAGCCGCCGCCGACCTGATCGCCCCGTCAAACGCCGAGGACGGACTGGCGACCGTTTTGGATTCCCTGCTGCAAGGAAAATAGGAAATGTCTTTCAAACTGATCGTGTCCGACATCGACGGCGCGTTTTTAAATTCGAAAAAGCAAATCTCCCCCGCCACGATCGACGTTTGCCGCAAACTGTATTTTGAAAAAGGCGTGCGCTTCGCTCTGGCGTCGGGACGCGGACGCGCCGGAATCCGCCCCGTCGTCGACGCGCTGGGACTTCCCGCGTTCGTTCTGGCGTGCAACGGCGCCGAAATTTTCGACGAAAGCGGCGCTTCCTTTTACCGCGCCCCCTTGTCCCTTGCCGAAACGCTGGCGTTGAAATCCGCCGTCCGCGATTTGTCGCCGGACGTTGAAACGATCGTGTACGCGGGCGACGACTGGATCGCCGACGCGATGACCGACGTCGTGCGGGGCGAATGCTACGTCATGCCGATCCCTCCGCTGGTCGGCGACCTTGAAACCGTCATGCCCGAAAACGCCCCGATTTTAAAGATGATCGGCGTCGGCACGGTTGAAAGCACGACGGCGCTGATGAACAAACTGGCGCCGGCGTTTCCGCGGTGCGATTTTTATAAATCGCAACATTATATTATGGAAGCGGTCGCCAAAGGCGTTAACAAGGCGGCGGGACTGGACGTCCTGTGCGCGCGCTGCGGCGTCGACGTTTCGGAAACGGTCGCGTTCGGCGACAGCTACAACGACACGGAAATGCTGAGCCGCGCGGGATTGGGCGTCGCGATGGGCAACGCCGCTCCCGACGTGCGAAAATTCGCCAAACGCGTGACGGCGACGAACGACGACGACGGCATCGCCAAAGCGTTAACCGAAATCTTTTATTGACTTTGCGCCGTTTTCCCCTTACGTTTTCCAACCGGTGCCGGAGGATCGGGCGGTCGCGGTGCGCCCTTGTGCGTACTGAGG
>DJRZ01000024.1:26105-26363 GCA_002440235.1 Alphaproteobacteria bacterium UBA6347 | reverse complement strand
TGAGGAAAGTCCGGGCTTCACGGAAACACGATACCGGATAACGTCCGGCTGGGGCAACCCAAGGGAAAGCGCAGCAGAAAGGAAACCGCCGACGTCCTCGGACGGGCAAGGTTGAAATGGTGCGGTAAGAGCGCACCGCTTTTCCGGCGACGGAAAAGGCACGGCAAGCCCTATCGGAAGCAAGACCAAGTCAGGCATACGCCAACGCAAAGTTTCGTATCGCGGGAGGTTTTCGTCCCCGCCAGAGGTAGGTCGCTA
>DJRZ01000024.1:0-26067 GCA_002440235.1 Alphaproteobacteria bacterium UBA6347 | reverse complement strand
CGATCACAGAACCCGGCTTATAGATTCTCCGACACCGTTTCGTTTTTCCCCCGTTCTTTTTCAGACGACTCGATTCGACGGACCGTTTCCTTTGAAAACAAAGGGTTGTCCCGTTCCGCCGCCGAATCGGAAAGCCGGAGGGATTCCGCTTCGCCTCCGCAAACCCATGAACAAAAAAAGTACATTCCGGAGTCGACGCCCCCGTTTGAAAAAATCCGCCTTTTCCGGCGGAATTTTTTTGTCCGAACTTTCCGTCCATATATCCGCCGAACGCAGCCGGCGGACACAACATATTGATTCAAAGCTGTGATATTTTCCACATCTTCCCATATTTATCCCATTTCAGCCCCGTTGACGCCCATAAAATCCCATGCTATCCCATAATTATCCGCTAGGCAAAAAATGCCGCGCGCGTGTTTTGGAATTTTGGAACGGAATCGCCGGGGAACGCACTTCATGGTCAAATCGCAGAGAAAGTACAGCCTTTTTCTCGACGCCACCGTCAACAAGGTGGACGCCAAAGGGCGCGTGTCCATTCCCGCCGACTACCGCGCCCTGCTGGAACAGCAGGAAACGGAGCTGGTCGCCTTCCGTTCGTTCACGATGCCCTGCATCGAATGCCGGACGTCGGAAATGATGGAAAAAATGGCGAACGCCATCGACGATTCCTTTGACGCGTTTTCGAACGAACAGGACGACCTGACGGGATTGATCTTTTCGGACGCGAAGGAATTTCCGTTTGATTCGACGGGGCGCATCGTTTTGACCGAAAAACTGCTGAAACACGCGGGCATCGCGGACAAAGCCCTGTTCGTGGGCAAAGGGCGCACGTTCCAGATCTGGAACCCCGACACTTATCAAGCCAAAGAATCCGAAATGCGCCGGAACGCTTTGGAAAAACATTTCCGCCTGAAAAACGGAGGCGCCGAATGACAGCGCAGAAAGCTCCGCACATTCCCGTTCTGCTGACCGAGGTCGTCGAACAAATCGCCCCGAAAGACGGCGGCGTGTACGTCGACGCGACGTTCGGCGCGGGCGGCTATTCCCGCGCGGTTCTGGACGCGGCGGACTGTTCGGTCTACGCGATCGACCGCGATCCCGACGCGATCGCCGAAGGGCAATCGCTGGTCGAACGGTACGGCGGGCGGCTGAAACTGCTGCACGGCACGTTCGGCGAAATGCGGGATCTGCTGGCGGCGCGGGGCGTCGAAACGGTCGACGGCGTGATGATGGACATCGGCGTTTCGTCGATGCAGATCGACCGCGCCGAACGCGGGTTTTCCTTTCAAAAGGACGGCGCGCTGGACATGCGCATGAGCCGCAGCGGACTGTCCGCGGCGGACGTCGTGAACAAATACGGCGAAAAGGAAATCGCCGACATCATCTACACTTACGGCGAGGAAAGATTTTCGCGCCGCATCGCCGCGGCGATCGTCGCCGCGCGCAAAACAGCCCCTTTTAAAACGACGCTGGAACTGGCGACCGCCGTGCGTTCCGTCATGCCGCGCAAAAGGGACGAAATCGACCCCGCGACGCGGACTTTCCAAGCGTTGCGCATCTATGTCAATGACGAACTGGGGCAGTTGCGCTCCGGTTTGGCGGGAGCCGAAGCGCTCTTGAAATCAGGCGGAAGAATGGTTGTTGTTTCTTTTCATTCGCTGGAAGACAGAATCGTCAAAAATTTCATTCAGGACAAAAGCGGCAGAACCGCGAACCCGTCCCGATACCTGCCCGAACGGACGGGAACGGCGGCGACCCTGAAATCCGTAACCAAAAAACCGATCACCCCTTCCGAAACAGAATGCCAAAGAAATCCCCGCGCCCGTTCGTCGCGCCTTCGCTGCGCCGAAAAGCTGTAAGGAAGGGGAAATCGAAATGACGCGTCTGCCGTTTATTCTTGTTTTCGCCGTCATCGCCACGGGCATGTTCGTCATTAAAAACAGGGTGCTGTCGCTGGAAAGCGATTTGGAACGCATCAACGCCCGAATCAAAAGCGATCAGGAAGCCCTGCTGGTTCTGAACGCGGAATGGAGCCATCTGAATGACCCGTCCAGAATCCGCGCCCTGTCCGCGCGCCACGCGGGCATGAAACCGCTGTCGGGGGACCGCGTCATCACCGTTTCCGCCATCGCGTTCAAAAAACCGACCGAACGCGAAAGCGGCGTCATTCGCGTTTCTTTTGCAAAACCGGAGTAACTTCCCATGTTCGGACGCCCGTTGAAAAAGCACAACACCAAAAACGGAATCTTTTACGCCGCGGGGCAGGAACTGCCCCTGCCCGAACGGTACAGTCCCGCCGACAAAAAAAGTTCGGACAGTCTGGAATGCGGCAAAAACCGGCTGGTCGTCCTGATGTTTCTGTTTTTCGTCGCGTTCGGCGGCATCGGCGTCCGGCTGGTCGACGTGACGGTCGTCCGCGGCGGCGTTTCCCTCATCGCGCGCGCGAAAGCCGACGACGAGGCGCTGTCGCCCCTGAAAATCAAAATGATGCGCGCCGACATCGTCGACCGCAACGACATCGTTCTGGCGACCAGCCTGCCGTCGGCGGATTTGTACGTCGACGCCGAAAAGGTCAAAAATCCGGAAACGATCGCGACGGCGCTGGCGCAAACCCTGCCCGACATGAAATACGGTCAGCTGCTGGAAAAGCTGAAAAGCAAAAAGAATTTCGTGTATCTGCGCCGCAACCTGACGCCGAAGGAACAGTACGACGTCAACCGTCTGGGCTTTCCCCAGCTGAATTTCCAAAAAACCGAAGTGCGCGTTTATCCGCAGGGCGCGCTGATGTCGCACCTGATCGGCGTGACCAACATCGACAATCGCGGCATCGCCGGCGTCGAAAAAAGCTTTGACGAAAAGCTGTCCGGCAAAAACGAAACCGTGCGCCTGTCTTTGGACGTCGGCGTTCAGGACACGGTGCGCGCCGCGCTGAAAGACGGCATAGACAAATTCCGCGCGGCGGGCGGCGCGGCGATTCTGATGAACGCCAAAACGGGCGAAATCGTTTCAATGGTGTCCCTGCCCGACTACGATCCGAACGATTTGAACGGCGCGAAAACGGCGGACCTGTTCAATCAGGCGTCGCTGGGCGTGTACGAAGTCGGTTCCGTAATGAAGCTGTTCACCATCGCGACGGGGTTGGAAACGAACAAAATAACCGTCAAAGACACGATCGACGCGTCGCGCCCGCTGATACTGGCGAACCACACGATCAACGACGTCGAAAAACTGCGCCGCGTCATCACCGTTCCCGAAATTCTGATCGAATCGTCGAACATCGGGGCGGCGACGGTCGCCTTGAAGATCGGCGGCGAAAAACAGCGCGACTTTTTCAACCGTTTCGGATTTTTCAAAACGGCGGGCATCGAATTGCCCGAACACGGACGCCCCCTGCTGCCGCAGAAATGGCGCGACGTCACGACCGCCACCGCCGGATACGGATACGGCGTCGCGCTGACGCCCGTCCACATCGTCGCCGCGACGGCTGCTTTGGTCAACGGCGGCGTCTACAACGCCCCGTCTTTGCTGGCGAAACGCCCCGGCGACGAAAAAATCGGCAAAAGAGTCATTTCTAAGAAGACATCGGACATAATGCGCGGTATTATGCGCCAAGTTGTCATTTCGGGATCGGGGCGCAAAGCCAACGTCCCCGGATTCGAAGTCGGCGGGAAAACGGGTTCGGCGCAAAAGCTGGTCAACGGCAAATACGTCAAAAACACGCTGCGCACGTCGTTCGTTTCCGCCTTTCCGATGGACAACCCGCAGTACGTTTTGATGGTGATGCTGGACGCGCCGAAAGGGCTCAAAGAAACGTACAACTTCAATACCGCGGGGTGGAACGCCGCCCCGACGGCGGGAAAGATCATCGAAGCGGTCGCGCCCCAGCTGGGCGTCGCGCCCCGACCGTTCGCGAACGACCGCCCCGCCCCGTATGTGAACAGCGCGGTCAACGCGCGATGACAAAGGAGTACGCTTGTGCTTTTGAACCAGATTCTGGCGGATTGCGGTTTGCCCGCCGTTTTTACAGACATTGAAATCACGGGCGTCACCCCCGATTCCCGCAAAGTCGAAAAAGGATTCCTTTTCGCCGCCCTGCCCGGCGTCAAAGCCGACGGCGCGGATTTTCTGACGGACGCCTGCGGCAAGGGCGCCGTCGCCGCTTTGATTCCCGACACCGCCGCCGTCCCCGACCTGCCGATGATTTTCATTCCCGTCGCCGACCCGCGGCTGGCTTTGGCGAAAGCCGCCGCCGCCTTTTACGCGCCGCAGCCCGACGTCGTCGTCGCCGTCACCGGCACGAACGGCAAGACGTCGACCGCGAACTTCACGCGTCAAATCTGGGAATTTCTGGGCAAAAAAGCCGCCTGCGTCGGCACGCTGGGCGTCGTGACGAACGACTTTACCGCCTACGGATCGCTGACGACCCCCGATTCCGTCACGCTGTGCCGCGAACTGCGCGATCTGGCGGTCAAGGGATACCGCCACGCCGCGATCGAAGCGTCGTCCCACGGGCTTGACCAGCACCGGATCGACGGGCTGAGAATCGCCGCCGCCGCGTTCACGAACATCACGCGCGACCATTTGGATTACCACAAGACGATGGAAAACTATTTGCGGGCGAAGCTGAAACTGTTCGACCGCCCGCTGTCGTCGCGAACCGTCGTTTTGAACGCCGACATTCCCGAATATCCGCGCATCGCGGAATACTGCCGCGAAAAAGGGCTGAAAATCATCGATTACGGCAAAAACGCCGCCGCGCTGAAACTGAAAGAATCGCGCATGGACACGAACGGTCAGATGCTGACTCTGGACGTGTTCGGACGCGAACGGACGGTCAACCTGCCTTTGGCGGGAACGTTCCAAGCCATGAACGCGCTGTGCGCCTTGGGCTTGGCGATCGCGGCGGGCGAAGACGCCGAACGCGCGACGGCGGCTTTAGCGGAGCTGAAAGGCGCGCCGGGACGACTGGAATTTATCGGCGAACGCAAAAACGGCGCGTCCGTTTTCGTCGACTACGCGCACACGCCCGACGCTTTGGAAACGGTGTTGAAGGCTTTGCGCCCGCACACGGAAAAACGTCTGCACGTCGTGTTCGGCTGCGGCGGCGACCGCGACGCCGGAAAACGCCCCCAGATGGGCAAGATCTGCAACGATCTGGCGGACGTCGTCTACGTCGCGGACGACAACCCCCGCGGCGAAGACCCCGCGGCGATCCGCGCCGCCATTCTGCCCGCCTGTCCCAAGGGAATCGACATCGGCAACCGCGCCTTGGCGATCCGCGCCGCCGTCGCGGGACTGGACGCGGGCGACATTCTGGTCATCGCGGGCAAGGGACACGAAACGGGACAGCTGATCAAGGGCGTCACGCACCCCTTTGACGACCGCGAAGAAGCGCGCAAAGCGATCGACGAAGCCGACGCCCCCCTGTGGACGGCGCGGGAAATCGCCGGCGCGACGGGCGGCGAAACCGCCGCGGACTTTGACGTTTCCGGCGTTTCGATCGACACCCGCACGCTGAAACCGGGCGATTTGTTCGTCGCGATAAAGGGCGAAAAAACGGACGGTCACGACTACGCCGCCGCCGCGATCGAAAAAGGCGCGGCGGGCGTTCTGGTGTCCTATATTCCCGCGGACGTTCCGCCCGAAAAGGCGATCGTCGTTCCCGACGTCAAACGGGCTTTGGACGCCATGGCGGCGCGCGCCCGCAGCCGGACGGCGGCGAAAATCGTCGGCGTCACGGGCAGTTCCGGAAAAACGAGCACCAAGGAAATGCTGAAAGCCGCTTTGAGCGCGGTCGGCAAGACGCATTCGACGATCGGCAATCTGAACAACAATCTGGGCATGCCGCTGACTTTGGCGCGCATGCCGCGCGACGCGGATTTCGCCGTCGTCGAAATGGGCATCAGCCATGCGGGCGAAATGACGGAACTGACGGAACTGGCGCGCCCCGACGTCGCGCTGATCACCATGATCGGATCGGCGCACTGCGAATATTTCAAGACGCCGGAAAACACCGCCCGCGCCAAAGCCGAGATTTTCAAAGGCATGACCGCGTCGGGAACCGCCGTTTTGAACGCCGACGACCCGCAGTTCGCCCTGTTGAAAAAAGAAGCGCGCAAATGCGGCGTGACGAACGTCGTTTCGTTCGGTTCGACCGCCGAAGCCGATGTTTCCCTAATCAATCTGGCGCAAACGCCGGACGGGTTCGAAATCACCGTTAAAACCGGTTCGACCGCCCGCACTTTCCTGTTGCGGCTGTCGGGACGCCATCAGGTTCAAAACGCGCTGGGCGTCGTCGCCGCGTTGAACGCGCTGGGCGTCGGCGACATGACGTCCGCGCTGCAGGCGGTCGGTCAGCTGCGCCCGATGAAAGGACGCGGTCAGATTCTTTCCCTGCCCTGTCGGGGCGGCGCGTTTTCGCTGATCGACGATTCCTACAACGCCAACCCCGATTCCGTCCGCGCGGGCGTCCGCGTTCTGGCGGCGGCGGGCGGCGAACGCAAAATCGCCGTTTTGGGCGACATGCTGGAGCTGGGCGAAAACGCGGAACAAATCCACAAGGATCTGGCGGACGATCTGATCGAAAACAAGATCGATCTGGTGTTCGCGGTCGGCGAAAACTGCGGCAAACTGTTCGACGTCCTGCCCGAACGCATGCGCGGGGCGAAGGCGGCGCTTTCGTCCGAAATCGCCCCCGTCGTCGCCGAAGCCGTCAAACCGGGCGACGCCGTTCTGGTCAAAGGATCGTTCGGCAGTAAAATGACCGCCGTCGTCGACGCGCTGAAAAACATCTCCAACCTTTCGGAATAAGCAAAATGCTCTACAATCTTTTGTTTCCGCTGTCGGACAAATATTCGGTTTTAAACCTGTTCAAATATCTGACGTTCCGCACGGGCGGCGCGATTTTCACCGCGCTGATCGTGTGTTTCGCCGTCGGACCGTTCGTCATTCACTGGTTGAAAGACAAACAACACGCCTGCCAGCCGATCCGCGCCGACGGTCCCGAATCGCATTTGAAAACGAAACAGGGCACGCCGACCATGGGCGGACTGATGATTTTGATTTCGCTGTGCGTTTCCACTTTGCTGTGGGCGGACTGGAACAACCCGTTCATCTGGGCTGTTTTGGGCATCACCGTCTGCTTTTCTCTGATCGGATTCGCCGACGACTATCTGAAAGTGTCCAAGAAAAATTCGGCGGGCATGCACGGCAAGCTAAAGCTGGTGCTGGAATTTTCGTGCGCTTTCGCCGCGGTGTGGTTCGTCACGGACGCCACCGCCGAACCGACGGCGACGACGCTGACTTTTCCGTTTTTTAAAAACTTGTCGCTGAATCTCGGCGTTTTCTACATTCCGTTCGCGATGTTCGTCATCGTCGGGTCGTCGAACGCCGTCAATCTGACCGACGGACTGGACGGGCTGGCGATCATGCCCGTCATGGTCGTGTCGTTCGTGTTTCTGATCATCGCCTACGTCGCGGGACACGCGGCGTTCGCGACGTACTTGCAGCTGCCGTACATCGCCGGAACGGGCGAGCTGTCCGTTTTCTGCGGCGCGCTGATCGGCGCGGGACTGGGATTTTTGTGGTTCAACGCCCCGCCCGCCAAAATTTTCATGGGCGACACGGGGTCGCTGATGCTGGGCGGCGCGCTCGGCGCGCTGAGCGTCGTGACGAAGCACGAGATCGTTCTGGCGATCGCGGGCGGTCTGTTCGTTTTGGAAACGCTGTCCGTGATCATTCAGGTCGTGTCGTTCAAAACGCGCGGCAAGCGGGTGTTCAAAATGGCGCCGATTCACCACCATTTCGAAAAGATGGGGTGGTCGGAACAAACCGTCGTCGTCCGTTTCTGGATCATTTCCATCATCTTGGGGCTGATCGCCCTGTCCAGCCTGAAAATCCGCTAGGGACACCGCATGAAGACGGCGATCGCGCGCACCGACAACAGCGTTTTGGGACGCTGGTGGTGGAGCGTTGACCATTTTCTGCTGTCGACCCTGTTCGTTTTGATCGGCGTCGGCGTGGTGCTGTCGTTTTGCGCGACGCCGCCGATCGCCGAACGGCTGAAGCTGGACACTTATTTTCTGATCCGGCATCAGATGTTTTTCCTGACGCTGTCGATCGGCGTGATGCTGGGCGTTTCCATGCTGTCGCCGCAGGCGATCCGCCGGCTGAGCTGTCTGGTTCTGGCGGCGGCTTTCGTTCTGCTGGCGCTTGTTTTGGCGCACGGTTCGGAAATCAAGGGGGCGTCCCGCTGGATTCGCGTGTTCGGCGTGTCCGTCCAGCCGTCCGAAATCGCCAAGCCCGCCTTCGCCGTCGTCACGGCGTGGCTGATTTCGCTGGGCAAAAAGGACGAAAAGTTCCGCGGAACGCTGGTGTCGGCGGGTGTGTTCGCCGTTTTGGGCGCGCTGCTGATCGCCCAGCCCGATTTCGGCATGACGGTCACGGTCGGCGTCATCTGGGGGACGGAGCTGTTCCTCGGCGGCATATCGATGAAAGCGATGTGCGCGCTGGGCGGTCTGGGATTTGTCGGATCCTGTTGCGCCTACGCGTTCATTCCGCACGTCCGTTCGCGCGTCGACCGGTTCATCGCCCCGGGTTCCGGCGACACGTTTCAGCTGACCACCGCGCTGGAAGCGTTCAAAAACGGCGGCTTTGTCGGGCGCGGTCCCGGCGAGGGCGTCGTCAAAAACATTCTGCCCGACGCGCACACGGACTTTATCATGGCTGTCGCGGGCGAAGAGTTCGGACTGCTGTTCTGCCTGATCGTGACGGCGCTGTTCGCCGCGATCGTCTTGCGCGGATTTTATTTGATTTTCCGCGATAAAAACCTGTTCACCCTGCTGGCTGTTTCGGGACTGTTGGTTCAATTCGGCATGCAGGCGGTGGTCAACATCGCGTCGACGCTGGGCATGATGCCGACCAAAGGCATGACTTTGCCGTTCATATCCTACGGCGGGTCGTCCTTGGTGTCGCTGGGATTCGGCATGGGCGTCGTTCTGGCGTTGACGCGCGGCACCAATTCGATCGGAGAAAGACAATGAGCAAATCGAACGTAAAAATCATTCTGACGGCGGGCGGCACGGGCGGACACGTCTTTCCAGCCGAAGCTCTGGCGAAGGAATTGACCGCGCGCGGCGTTTCGGTCGGTTTTGTGACGGACGGTCGCGGCGATTCGTTTTCCAAAAACTTTCCGCAGGCGACCGTTCACCGCGTCCGCGCGGGCGCCTACGCGGGCAAGCCCGCGCTGAAAAAACTGCTGGCGCTGTTTGCCATGGGCGCGGGCGTTCTGCAAAGCCTGCTGATTTTCCTCAGGGAAAAGCCGGACGCCGTCGTCGGCTTCGGCGGATACGCCGCCTTTCCGGCGTCGTTCGCGGCGGGGATTCTGGGCATTCCGCTGATTCTGCACGAACAGAACGCCGTTTTGGGCGGGGCGAACCGCTTTCTGGCGAAACGCGCCGCTTTGATCGCCACGACTTTTCCGACGGTCGAACGCGTCCCCGCTAAAATCAAGACCGCCTACACGGGCGTTCCCGTGCGTCCCGCCGTTCTGGCTTTGCGCGACGCCGACTACGCGCCCGCGGCGGACACGTTCAACCTGCTGGTTTTCGGCGGTTCGCAGGGAGCGGGCATTCTGTCGTCCGTCGTTCCCGCGGCGTTGAAGTCCCTGCCCGATTCTCTGAAATCCCGTCTGCGCGTCGCCCAGCAGTGCCGCGCCGCCGATTTGGACGCGGTCGACGCCGCCTACGCGGGGTCGGGCATAGCGGTCGAAACGGCGCCGTTTTTCACGGATATGGCGGACCGGCTGGCGGCGGCGCATCTGGTCGTGTGCCGCGCGGGCGCGTCCAGCATCGCGGAACTGGCGGTGGCGGGGCGTCCGGCGGTCATCGTGCCGATTTTGCGGTCTCCCGACGCGCACCAGTTGAAAAACGCGTCGTTCATGGCGAAAAACGGCGGCGCGTTTTTATGCGAAGAACCCGACTTTACACCCGACCGTCTGGCGGATATGATAAAGCGTTTCGCGGACGATCCGTCCCTGTTGGCGCAAACCGCCCGCAAAGCCAAAGAATTGGGCAAACCCGACGCCGTGCGGTTGTTCGCCGACGCGGTTTTAAACACAGCGAGGGCTTGAATTGACATGACACAGACAACGCATCTGCCTTTTCCCATCGGCACGATTCACTTCATCGGCATCGGCGGCAGCGGCATGAGCTGCATCGCCGAACTGATGCACAATCTGGGCTACACCGTCCAAGGGTCGGACATATCCGAAAATTCGAACGTCAAGCGTCTGCGCGCGCAAGGCATCGGCATCGTCATCGGACACGCCGCCGAAAACGTCGAACACGCGGGCGTCGTCGTCGTGTCTTCCGCCATCAACGTTGAAAACGTCGAAGTCAAAGAAGCCCGCCTGCGCCGCATTCCCGTGGTGCGCCGCGCCGAAATGCTGGCGGAGCTGATGCGGCTGAAATGGTCGATCGCCGTCGGCGGAACGCACGGCAAAACGACGACGACGTCCATGATCGGACTGGTTCTGCAAACGGCGGGGCTGGATCCGACGGTCGCGAACGGCGGCATCATCAACGCCTACGGCACGAACGCGCATCTGGGCGACGGCGACTGGCTGGTCGCCGAAGCCGACGAATCGGACGGCAGCTTTTTGAAACTGCCCGCGACGGCGGTCATCGTGACGAACATGGATCCCGAACATCTGAACTACTACGGCACGTATGAAAAGATGAAGGACGCCTACCGCACGTTCGTCCAGAACATTCCGTTCTACGGTTTCGCGTGCCTGTGCGTCGACCACCCCGAAGTCCAGCACATGATTTCGCAGATTTCGGACCGCCGCCTGATCACCTACGGCTTCACCCCGCAGGCGGAGGTCACGGCGCAGAACATTCACGCCGTCCCCGGACTGATCACGTTCGACGTCGTCGTCGCCGAAAACCTCAGCCCCACGGGCGAAACCCTGCGCATGGAGGGATTCTCCCTGCCCGTGTACGGACGCCACAACGTGCTGAACGCTCTGGCGGCGATCGGCGTCGGGCTGCGCCTGGGCATTTCCGAAGAAAACCTGAAAAAAGCGCTGGCTGGCTTTACGGGCGTTCAGCGCCGCTTTACGAAAACGGGCGAAACGAACGGCGTCACGATCATCGACGACTACGGTCACCACCCGATCGAAATCGCGTCGACCCTGCGCGCCGCGCGCGAAGTCGCCCCGAAAAAAGTCATCGCGGTGTTTCAGCCGCACCGCTACACGCGCGTCGCCAACCTGTTCGACATGTTCTGCACGGCGTTCAACGACGCGGACTGCGTCATTGTCGCCGACGTGTACGCCGCGGGCGAACCCGAAATCCCCTCCGCGAACAAAGAGGCTTTGGCGGAGGGATTGCGCGCGCACGGGCATCGTCACGTCGTCGTGTTAAACAAACGTGAAGATTTGGCGGATATAATCAAAGCCGAAGCGTCCGCGGGCGACATCGTCATCTGTTTGGGCGCGGGCAGCATTTCATCGTGGGCGAAAGCCCTGCCCCGCGAATTGGAGCAGGCGTACGCCCGCGACGGCGAAGAGGCGTAAATGTTTTCCTTTTTGAAAAATCTTTTCACCAAAGAATCCGAACTGATGCGGCTGATGCCCCCCGTGCGGGGCGAGGTCGTCGAAAACGCCCCCACGGCGAAAATGACGTGGCTGGGGGTCGGCGGGGCGGCGGAAATCCTGTTCACGCCCGCGGACGCCGACGATTTGGAATTTTTTTTAGCCAGCCGCCCGAACGCGCCGCTGACCGTTATCGGCGGCGGGTCGAACCTGTTGATCCGCGACGGCGGAATCCCCGGCGTCGTCGTTCATTTGGGCAAGCCTTTCGCGCGGATCAGGGTCGACGGCGACCGGATTTACTGCGGCGCGGGCGCGCGCAACATGGACATCGCCCGCGCGGCGGCGGAATCGGGACTGGCGGGTTTTGAATTCATGTGCGGAATCCCCGGCACGCTGGGCGGCGCGATCCGCATGAACGCGGGCGCGCACGGACGGTCGACCGCCGACGCGCTGGAAGAATTGACCGCCCTTGACGTTTTGGGCAAAAAAATGGTTTTACAGCGCGGCGAGGTGCCGTTCGACTACCGTTCGAACGCCCTGCCCGACAACTGGATTTTCACGGGCGCCGTTTTAAAGGGGACGCCGGATTCCCCCGACGCGATCCGCGTCCGCATGAACGAATACAAGGCTTTGCGCGAAAAAGCCCAGCCGCAGGGCGTCAGAACGGCGGGATCGATGTTTAAAAACCCCGTCGGGCTGAAAGCGTGGCAGCTGATCGAAAAGGCGGGCTGCCGCGGATTGAGGATCGGCGGTGCGATGGTGTCGGAAAAGCACTGCAACTTTTTCGTCAACACGGGCAAGGCGACGGCGCAGGATTTCGAAACGCTGGGCGAGCTGGTTCAGCGCCGCGTGTTCGAAACCAGCGAAATCAAGCTGGAATGGGAAGTGCGCCGCGTCGGGGTGAAAACAAAACGGTTCAGCAGTTTCGGGGGCAGATGATGGCTAAAAAAGTAACGGTGTTAATGGGCGGCTTGTCGTCCGAACGCGAAGTTTCTCTGGCAAGCGGCGCGAACGTCGCCGAAGCGTTGCGTCAGGCGGGCTACGACGTGTCCGAATTGGACTTGACGCGCGATCTGCGTCCGTTCGTCGACGCGCTGACGGCGCAAAAGCCCGACGTCGTGTTCAACGCCCTGCACGGCAAATACGGCGAAGACGGTTGCGTTCAGGGCATTCTGGACATCATGGGCATTCCCTACACCCATTCGGGGCGCGCGGCGTCCGCTTTGGCGATGAACAAGGTTTTGGCGAAAAAAATGTACCGCGCCGCGAATCTGCCCGTCGCCGCGGAACGCGTCCTGACAAAGGCGCAGATTCTGGCGGGCGACGTTCCGCCCTATCCGTTCGTGTTGAAACCGATTTGCGACGGGTCGTCCGTCGGCGTTTTCATTTTCGACCGCGACAACGGCAAAAAACCGTTCGAGGGCGAAACCTATCCCTATGCCGACGACGAGGAAATTCTGGCGGAGGAATACGTCGCCGGACGCGAAATGACCGTCGCGGTGATGGACGGCAAGGCTTTGGGCATGCTGGAAATTCTGCCCGCCAAGGATTTTTACGACTATACGGCGAAATATTCGAACGGCGGGGCGCGCCACGTCGTGCCGTCGGACATTCCCGCCGCCGACCGCGACGAGATGCTGCGAATCGCCGAAGAAGCCCACAAGGCTCTGGGTTGCCGCGGCATTTCGCGTTCCGACATACGCTATGACGACACGGGGGACAAACCGCGCTTCGCCCTGTTGGAAACGAACACCCAGCCCGGCATGACGTCGCTGTCCCTGGTTCCCGAAATCGCGGGACACGCCGGCTATTCCTACCGCGACATCGTCGCGTGGATGGTGGAGCGCGCCGAATGCGGGGATTGAAATTCCAAAACGCGTTCGGACTGAAAACCGTTCTGACGGTTTCGGCTTTGGCGGTTTCGGCGGCGTTGATCGCGGTTTTTCTGAACAGCGCGTACTACGCCGAAAAAAAGGAAAAGCTGGCTTTTTTCGTTCACGACGCGGCGTTGAACGCCGACCTGCGTTTAAGCGAGGTTTATATCCGCGGACGCGACAGGACGACGCAAAAGGAACTGCTGGACGTGCTGAAAGTCGAACGCGGCATGCCGATCACGGCGATCGACCTGCCCGAGGCGCGCAAAGCCGTCCAGCGTCTGCCGTGGGTCAAAACGGTGCATATCGAACGCCGTCTGCCGCATATCCTGTACATTCGCCTGACGGAACGCACGCCCGTCGCCGTCTGGCAAAACAAAGGCGAATACCGACCGGTCGACGCCGACGGACAGCCGGTTGAAACCTTCGTCAAAAAACTGAACGGTCTGCCTTTGGTTCTGGGGGCGGACGCGCCCGAACGCACACCCGAACTGCTGTCTTTTCTGGCGCAGGAACCCGAATTGCGCAAACGCGTCAAAGCCGCCGTCCGCGTCGGACGCCGCCGCTGGAACATTTTGCTGGACGACATCGACAAGGGCGTCACGATCCGTCTGCCCGAAAAAAATCCCGCCGCCGCCTGGGGGCGTTTGGCGAATTTGAACCGGACGCAGGGAATTTTGGCGCGCAAAGTCACCATGATCGACCTGCGCATGCCCGACAAGCTGATCGTCCGGCTGGAAGAAGACGACCGCGCCGCGAAAGCCAAAGGCGCGAAAAAATCAGCCTCTTGACCGAAGGAACCCGCTTTGCCCCGCATTTTAAACAAAGATAACGTCATCGCGACAGTGGACATCGGCACGTCGAAGACCTGCTGTCTGCTCGCCTGTTGCAGTTCGGACGGCGAAAAAGCGTTCGTCGTCGGCGCGGGCGTGTATCAGAACAACGGCGTGCGGGACAGCGAAATCACCGATATGAACGCGACCGTCGATTCCGTCAAAAACGCCGTCGAACTGGCGGAAAGGAACATCGGCGAACGCATTAAAACGGTGGTGGCGTCGTCATGCGCCAAAACGCTGGAATCCCGAACCGTTTTGGATTCGATCGATCTGGGCGGAACGGAGGTCACGCAAAGCGCCGTCAACCGCCTGATCGCGTCCGCTCAGGGAAAAATTCCCGCGTCCAAAGACAAAATCCTGCATTGCGCGCCGATCGACTACACGCTGGATTCGCGCTACGCCGTCGCCGATCCGCGCGGTCTGACGGGGGACAGGCTGTACGTGTCCCTGCTGACGGTGTCGGCGCCGTCCCACCCCGTGAACGACACGGTTTCCGCTTTGGAACACAGCAGTCTGTCCTGTTCCAAAATCGTGGCGTCGCCCTACGCGGCGGGACTGGCGTGTCTGACCGAAGACGAGAAAAAGCAGGGGACGGCGGTCGTCGACATGGGCGCGGGCACGACGGGAATCGCCGTTTTTTACGGCGATCAGCCCGTTTTTATCACTAATCTGCCGTTCGGCGGCGCGCAAATCACGCAAAACATCGCGCGGGCGTTTCACACGTCCCTGTCCAGCGCGGAAAAAGTCAAAACCCTGTACGGATCGACGCTCGAATCCCTGACCTACGACGCCGAGGACATCATCGTCCCCCTGCTGGGCGAAGACGCGGCGACGTTTCCCGTGAACCGCGCCGAACTGGTGAAAATCATCGCGCCCGAAATCCGCGGATTGTTCGAAAACGTCAAAACCGCGCTGACTTTCGCCGGTTATTACGACGTATGCCAGAACTTCGTCCTGACGGGCGGCGGCGCCCTGCTGCACGGCGTCAACGAAATCGCTGCCGAAATTCTGGACAAACGCCCCGTGCGCACGGGATCGCCGCGCGGGCTGAACGACGACAGGAAAATCGTCCCGCCCGCCGCGTACCAAAGCTATATGAACTGCATCGGAATGGTGCGCTACACGACGCGCGTTCTGATGAACACGCCCCAGCACAAACGCGACGTTTCCGTTCCGGGAAACAAATTTGTGCGCCTGCTGCGCTGGTTTTTAGACAATTCTTAAAGACTTTTACGGTATAAAAAAGCAATTTACTTTGACAAAAAGCGTTCGATTCGCCATCAACACCGAACGAAACCGCCGATTCGCCAAAGCTGTCCCATTTTTTGACGGAGTACCCCATGACCTTAGACATCAGTGTTCCCGAACAACAGCCGATCGTCCAGCTGACCCCCAAAATCACCGTCGTCGGCGTCGGCGGCGCGGGCGGGAACGCCATCAACAACATGATTCAAACTCAGCTGGGCAGCGTCAATTACGTCGCCGCGAACACCGATGCGCAGGCGTTGAACGCTTCGCTGGCTGAAAAGAAAATCCAGCTGGGCATCGAAACGACCAAGGGACAGGGCGCGGGCGCCAGACCCGAAGTCGGGCGCGAATCCGCCGAAGAGGCGGCGGAGGAAATCGCCGCGGCTTTGGACGGGGCGAACATGGTGTTCATCACCGCGGGCATGGGCGGCGGAACGGGAACGGGCGCGGCGCCGGTCGTCGCGAAAATGGCGCGCGAACGCGACATTCTGACCGTCGGCGTCGTCACCAAACCCTTTACGTTCGAAGGACGCCACAGAATGGCGATCGCCGAAAAAGGCATTGAAGAACTGTCGCAGTACGTCGACACGCTGATCGTCATTCCCAACCAGAACCTGTTTTTGATCGCCGACGAAAAAATGACGTTCGCCGACGCGTTCAAACGCGCCGATCAGGTGTTGCAGGACGGCGTGCGCAGCATTACGGACCTGATCATCAATCCGGGCGTGATCAATCTGGATTTCGCCGACGTCCGCACCATCATGACCGAAATGGGACGCGCCATGATGGGAACGGGGGTCGCGTCGGGCGAAAACCGCGCGCAGGAGGCCGCCGAACAAGCCATCGCCAACCCGTTGCTGGACAACGCGTCCATGAACGGGGCGAAGGGCATTCTGATCAGCGTGGCGGGCGGTCCCGACCTGACGCTGTACGAAGTCGACGAAGCCGCGAACAGAATCCGCCGCGAAGTCGACCCCGAAGCCAACATCATTTTCGGCGCGTCGTTCGACCCGACGCTGGAAGGATCGATCCGCCTGTCCGTCGTCGCGACGGGCATCAACTGCCAGAACGACGCTCAACAGCCTTTCGCGCCGCAGACCGCCGTTTCTTCCGCCGCGCCGGCTCAGCCCGTCAAAAAGCCGTTTCTGCCGGCGGGATACGCGGCGGCGAAGCCCGAAACGCCCGCCCCCGAACAGCCCGCGCCGGCTTTCGCCGAACCCGAACACGCGGAACAGCCCGTCGACGACGTGCTGACCATTGACGACGAAATCGCGCCGCCGCCCGCCGCGCCCGTCCACCCGACGCTGTCGGCTCAGCCCGTGTCGTTTTCGCCGAAATCGATCAGCTCCGCCCTGCCTGCGATGCCCTCCCCCGACGAACTGTTCGGCGGCGGGGAAATCAGACAGACGCAGCCGTTCGACATCTTTGCGCCGAAAACGTCCGCGACGGAAAAACCGCAGCCGTCCCTGTTCGCCGCGGAATCCGTTTCGCCCAAACAGGCGGCGCCGCAGGACGACCTGTTCACGCCGCCCGCGCCGATCGTTCCGCAGCCCGTCAAACCCGTCGAAAAGGCTAAGCCTTCGCTGTTTCAGGTCATCAGACGCCGGACGGCGGAAGAAAGAAAACCCGAATCCCCCGCCGTCGACGGCGATTCGGATCTGCCCTCCTTTATCAGACAGCGTTAAAGCCGGAAAACGGGACAGCCTCCGCCGTTTCGCGGAGGCTGTCTTTGTTTTTTGCGCGAAGCGAATCACAAAATTAACAAAAAGTAAATGTAACAATATGTAACAAAGCTTGATTTGAAAAAGCCGGCTTTGGTTGTTAAACATTATCGTAGAAAACAGTTCCGAAGGGAAAGGGGTCGCGCTATGGAAAATTATCGTCAGAAGACAATCAAACATGAAATTTCGTGCGTCGGCGTCGGTCTGCACACGGGAAACAAAATTTCCATGACGCTGAAACCGGCGGATCCGAACACGGGCATCGTGTTTCACAGAACGGACGCCGACGGGCGCGACGCCTATATTCCCGCGCATCACGACTATGTCGTCGACACGCGCATGTGCACCTGCATCGGCAACAAGGACGGAGTCAAGGTCGCGACGATCGAACACCTGATGGCGGCGATTCACGCCATGGGCGTCAACAACATGCTGATCGACATCGACGGTCCGGAAACGCCCGTCATGGACGGCAGTTCCGCCCCGTTCGTGTTCCTGTTGGAATGCGCGGGCGTCAAATTGCAAAACGCCCCGCTGAAAGCGTTGCGCGTTTTGAAACCCGTTTCCTATAAAAACGGCGACAAGGAAGTCGTCCTTCTGCCCGCCGAAAAAGGGTTGAAAATGCATTTCGCCATCGACTTTCCCGCGCCGATCATCGGTCATCAGGAAGCCGATCTGGATCTGACCCCCGCGAATTTCAAAAACATGTTCAGCCGCGCCCGCACGTTCGGTTTTTTGAAAGACATCGAAATGCTGCGTTCGATCGGTCTGGCGCGCGGCGGTTCGCTGGACAACGCCATTCTGGTCAACGACAACACGATTATGAACAAGGACGGTTTGCGCTATTCGAACGAATTTGTCCGCCACAAAATGCTGGACGCCGTCGGCGACCTGTACATGTCGGGCTACACGATGATCGCGGAATTTCGCGGCAGCCGTTCGGGGCATACGGACACGAACGCCCTGCTGTCCGCCGTTTTCGCCGACGCGTCGAACTATGAAATCGTCGATATGGCGAACTATTATTCCGCACTGACCGAAGACAAGGCGTTCGAGGAAGACGAAGACCTGAAACAGCTGGAATGCGCGTAAAATTTTTCCTTGTTTGCAAAAACGGAAAAATCCCCGATTTGTTTTCGGGGATTTTTTTTGCCGCTCCGTCTTCCGGACACGGAAAAGCCCCGCTTGAAAAAGCGGGGCTTTGCGCCGTTTCAAACGATTTATCCGACGACGCGGGCGGCGGATTCGCGCAGTTGCGCCAACGCTTCCTCCGTCGGACGCCAGTTGATCGTCGCGATCGGTTCGGGCATCGTCCACCCCATTTTGGTCAGGACGTCCTGCATTTCCTGCTGGCAATCCTTTTTCCAGCCGTAGGAACCGAAGCAGAATCCGATCTTGTTTTTCGCCGCCAATCCTTTCAAATACGTCAAAAATCCGCCCATTGTCGGCATAATGCCGGAATTCAGCGCGGGCGATCCCAGCGCGACGTATTCGGCTTCGACCAGCGCGTTGACCGCGTCGGACATATTCGTGTGTTTCAGGCAAATCAAGCTGACGCGCAGTCCCTTTTCGATCCACGCGGCGGCGACTTCCCGCGCCATGCGTTCCGTCGATTCCCACATCGTGTCGTACACGACGACGGCTTTGCCGGCGACGTTGCCGTAGGACGACCACAGCTTGTACTTTTCGACGATTTCGGGGATATGTTCGCGCCAGACGACGCCGTGGCTGGGGGCAATCATTTCAATGTCCAGCCCCGCCGCGATTTCCAGCACCTTTTGCACCTGCGCCCCGTAAGGCATCACGATGTTGCCGTAGTATTTCTTCGCCTCGTCCAGAACGATGTCCGTGTTTTCATCGTCAAACAGGCTGTCGGACGCGTAGTGCTGACCGAACCCGTCGTTCGGGAACAACAGCTTTTCATCGGCGACGTAGGTCATCATCGAATCGGGCCAGTGCACCATCGGCATCTGAACGAACGTCAGCGTGTGTTTGCCGATGTTCAGCGTGTCGTTCGATTTGACGGTTTGAATCTTCCACCCCGCCGTGTCGTAGTGCATTTTCAGCTCGCGTTCCGCCGCGGGCGTGCAGTACATCGTCGCGTTGACGGCTTTCGCCATCACGGCGGGCAAAGCGCCCGAATGATCCATTTCGACGTGGTTGCACACGACGACGTCGATCTTCGCGGGATCGACGACGGAGGAAATCCGCCGCATCATCTCGTCCGTGAACGGGGCTTTGACGCCGTCGATCAGCGTGATTTTGTCGTCCATGATCAAATACGCGTTGTAGGTCGACCCGCGCGACGTCGTGTAGCCGTGAAATTCGCGCAAATTCCAGTCTTTGACGCCGACCCACCAGACGCCTTTTTTGATTTCAATCGCTTGCATGATGTTCTCCTTAAAAAAATGTTTGTTTCTTATAGCATAGTCCTGTTGTTTTGAACAGATATAAAATACGGCTATATCCGGACGGACTACGCGTCGTCGATTTGATCGGCGACTTTGCGCGCCTGCATATAGGCGGGTTCGACGGACATATCGTCGGGCGGGGGCAGTTTGTCCTCTTCGTGCCGCTGGTTGTAGACGGCGATCGGCAAAGGCGGCGGCGGCGGGATTTTCGTCAGCTTCGTCATCGCCCTGTCGTTGAAATAAACGGGGGTTTTCAGCTTGATCGGGCGGTTGTGGTGTTTTTGAATCAGCGCGTAATGCTGACCGAACGGCATGTTCAGCAGCGTCGTCGTTCCGATGACGTCGCCGCCCATCGTGCCGTAGCTGATGTTCACGTCCGAAAACGGCGTCGTTCCCGATCCGATGCCTTCGTTTCTGTTTTCCGAAAACACGACGACGGTTTTCTTTTCCACCCACGAATTGATGCGTTCGACCGTTTCCTGACCGTTGCACCGCATAAAGATTTTCGCCCCCGTGTTGCCGATCAGCGTTTCCATTTCCCCGCCGTAAGCCGCCGACAGCATCGACAGATCCTGACACGTCAGCAAAAAGGCGTAGTGTTTGGCGATGCCCGTTCCGATCGCTTCGGACACGTGGAAAGTCGACATGCTGGTGTATTCGTCCAGAATGTACAGCATGGGGAAAGGACCGCACGGACCTTCGTTTATGTCGAAAATCGTCAGAATGCCCGAATACATGTTGACGAACATCGTCATGACGGTGTTGGTCATGCGGTCGATCGGACAGCCCAGATAGAACGTGACGGGTTCCCACTGCCCCGTGACGGGGTTTTTGATTCCGCGCATTTGAACGCTGGCGAAATCGCTGGACGCCATGCGCATGCGGATCGCGGCGTTTTTAAACGGCGCCAAGCCCGACAAAGCCATCGACAGCACGGACGACCGCTGGGATTTCGGCAGCGAAAGGATTTGCCCGATTTCGACCAAAGCGCGGCGGTTGTAGCCGAAATAGGTCGTTTCCTCGACGATTTCGGACAGGATTTTCGCCCAAATGTCGGTTTTAAAGGCGACGGGATCGCCCGCGTCGCGTCTGGCGCGCAATTCGGCGGACACGTCCAGCTGCTGTTTGGTGATGAAATCCATCAACAGCGGAAAGCTC
The DNA here is from genome assembly GCA_002440235.1 of Alphaproteobacteria bacterium UBA6347. Taxonomy (GTDB): domain Bacteria; phylum Pseudomonadota; class Alphaproteobacteria; order CAAGCB01; family CAG-977; genus UBA11549. The sequence continues at coordinate 5,223 of DJRZ01000024.1, read as the reverse complement.
GCCTGACGTCCGATCCACGCTTCGGGAATCGGATCCCATTTGCCGATGGGCAGATAGTTTTTAAAGTTCAGCGCGCGTTTGCGGACGTTGTTCAGCGCCTGTTTGACGGCGACGGTCTTTTCCATGGATTCGTAATACGTTTCCAAAACGTCGTAATCCTCGTCGTCCATGGCGTTTTCGTACAGGCGTTGCAGGAAATAGTCGTTCGCGCGCGCCTGTTCGCATTTGTCGCAGATGTAGTTGATGAACCCTTCCAGCGCGGCGCGTCCCGATTTGATCCAGTACGGATCGGTTCCCGTCGGACCGTCGCCCAGCAGGAAATACGCCAGCCCGCCGATATAGCCCTGACGCCCCGGCGACGGCGGCGGCAGATCCATATCGCTCAGCGGGTTCCACGTCGGCCAGAAAATCCCCTGATCCGGCTTGTCCGCGGCGAAAAAGTTGACGCGGAACACGGGTCCCAGCGCCGCGCGGTGTCCGCCCGTCAGCTGAAACAGCTCGCCTTTCATATCGTTGATGAACAGGCATTTGTCGTCGTTCGCCAGAATGCTGGGAATGACGACGCCCGACGTTTTGCCGCTTTCGGGCGCGCCGATGATCAGCAGGGACATATAGTTGTTCATGCGCAGGACGTGACGGTCTTTCCACAGCCCCAGAACGAACGACACGCCGTTCCACAGCCCCATGCCTTTGACGTCGCGTTCGTCCGCCAGCCGCCCGTCGCCCTGATCCAGCTGGATAAAGTAGTGCGGATTCGTTTTCAGCGTCACCAGACACCCGACGATTTCCACAAAAAACGGCGCGGCGGGAATCCAGACGGAAAAGCTTTGAAACGGATCGTCGAAAAACGTCGCGAACCAGCGGAAATAGCTTTTGAAATAATAAAACGGGTGGGATTTCATATAGGCGTAGTACTGCTTGACGTTTTCCCACGCCTGCGCGGAAAAGTCGTGCGAAACCATATGCCCCAGCGGATAGGCGAACAGCGACACGACGAACGCCGCGACCGTCGTGTACAGGAATCCCAGAATGACCCAGTCCAGCGCTTTGTAATGTTCGGCGAAACAAGGATTGTTCCGCGACGGGAGCATCGAATAGCGGTCCATATCCTAGCTCCTGAATCTTTGACGCGATCGTTTGACGCGGACGTTCGACCGGCGCGGCACGACCTTTTTAAACACGCGTTTGACGCAATCCGTGACCTGTTCCGCGACTTTGACGACTTCGGCGACGGGCGATTTCTTTTCCCGCTTCTTTTCGTCGTCGTCGACGGGATACAGAATCGGGAAATCGTATTTGCTGGGGGGCAGTTCCTCCTTGCGGCGGGGACGGCGCGTCACCAGACTGCGCGCGCCGCTTTTCAGCGCGGGACGCTTTTCCAAAACGACGTCCCGCAATCGGGCTTTCAATTCGTCGGGCGACGCCTGATTTTGACGGCGCGATTTCAGCAAAGCCAGCTCTTTGCTCAGCCCGTCGTCCGCTTCCTCCGCGGCGGCGGGGGCTGAAACGGCGTCGGGAGCGGGACGGGATCGTTCGGCGCGTGCGGCTTGGATCGCGGACTCCTCCTCCCGCCGCATTTTTTCAGCCGCGCGGTTGATTTCGTCGACGCGCTGCCGCTCCTCGTCCGCGGCGGCGGCGCGCTTGCGGCGCAAAGCCTCCAGCTCCGTCAGACCGGCTTTGGCTTTCAGCCGGTTCGCCGTCGTCAGATCCAGTCCCGAATAATTGCCTTTTTTGATTTCGATTTTGCGCCCCGCCCCCTGCCTGAACGCGTAAGTGCCGTCCAGATACATCGGATCGACCTTGCACCCCGTTAAATTCACGCCGACCAGATTGACGCCCGACAAATCGACGCCCGTCAAGTCCACCCCGCGCAGATCCAGCCGCCGCAAATCCAGATAGCGCAGGTTCGCCTTGCGCAGATCCAGCTTGCCTTCTTCGGCGTCGCGCTGCATCTGCTGCATGATTTCCAGTTCGTTCAACGCTTTTTTCGCCAGCCGCACGCCGGCGATTTTGGCGTTTTTCAAATACGCGCCATCCAGCCGCGCCCCGTCCAGCAAAGCGCCCGACAGATCGGCTTCCTCCAAATTGACGCCGCGCAGGTCCGCGCCGCGCAAATCGGCTCCGCGCAAATCCGCGCCCGACAGGTCGGCGTTTTTCAAATCGGCGTTTTGCAGATTGACCGACGACAACGGCGCGCCCGAAAAATTGACGCCGTGCAAATCCGCGCCCGCGAATTTGTCCGTTCCGCCCTGTTCCAGCGACCGCACGACCAGCAGAGCGTTGTCGTCCTTTTCCCAGCCTTTGAAACGATTGCGGCGCCGCGCCATGTCGTCGACCAGACGCACCCCCGCGACATAGCTGACCGCGCTGTCCTCCGGATCGACGATTTTGGGCGCGGGACGCTTTGTCAAGGCGCTGTAAGCCCCCTGACCGTCCGTTTGCGCCGGATATTTCGTCGATTCAGCCATGCGTCACAAATCCGATTTCAGTTCCGTTTCGACCGCCGCGCGCGCCGCCTTGTTCTCGGCGATGTTTTTTTTCAACTTTTCCTTGGAAAAGTCCGGCTTTTTAGCGTTTTCAGCTTCGTTTCTGGCGGCGGCGACCAGATCGGAATCCAAGATTCGGGCGCTGTACGACGTCATCGCCGCCAGCGCGCCCGCGTCGTTCGCGATTTCCTTTCCGTCGATCGTCGCCGACACGAAAGACAAACCGTCCAGACTTTGACGTTTCAAAGCGTCGACGAAGCCCCGTCCCATGGACGCCTGACGGAACGACGCGGACGAAGCGGCGAAGATTTTCGACCGCACGACGTTGTTCAGGACGGCTTCGTTGATAATGGTTTCGGAACGCAGGTCGTTGACGTCGACGCCGTCCAGCCGGCCGACGGCGCGCATGCGCAGCCAGGCGGGAATGTTGCCGTTCAAAACCAGCAAAGCGATGTCGACCTTGCCCTTTTTAACCGCGTTTTCGTCCCAGACGGGGATTTCGACGGCGTTCAGCCGCAGTTCGCCCGTCGCGTTCAGGGGCGTACCCTCTTTTTCGCCGATGTTCGCGCCGCGCAAAACGGCTTGTTGCGCCTTGAAATAATACGGCGGGATTTTCTGCCCCGGCGCGGTTTTCAGCGGCACCAGAGTCACGTCGTCGACCGTCNNNGAATCGTAGCCGATCTTGCCGTATTTCAGGGCGAACCGCTTGTCCGTCAGCATCGATTTGATGTTTTCGACGGCTTTTTGTTCCGCGGCTTTGGCGATTTCCTCGTGCGACGGTCCCGTATAGGCGCGCCGCCCCGTCATTTTTTGTTCGGCTTTCAGCGCCCGTTCCTCTTTCACTTTTTGAGCGTAAGCGGCGTTCACGTTGCCGTCGTCGTCGAACAAAGTCACGACGGCGGATTCGGACCGTTCGACCGTTTGACCGCCGGCGGGACGAACCCGCGCCGCCGGACGGTTTTGTTCCGACGGACGGAACTGCGCCGCGGCGTCCCCCGCAAAGGCGACCAATCCCGCGATTGACAGCAAAACAGCAACAGGTTTCATAACGAAGTCCTTTCGAAACAATGGCGTTTTCCCTTATTTATACCAAGAAAACGACGTCCTGCCCACAAAATAAATAAAACCGCCGAAGAAAATCCCCGACGGTTTTACGGATTTGAAACACGTCAGCGTCCCAAAGTTCTGTTGCGCGCGGCAGCGGCGGCGGCGTTCTGCGCGGCGTCCCTGCGCGCCTGTTTGCCGGCTTCGTGCGCGGGAGCGTTTTCCCTGCCCGCCTTCGCGCCGGAAACGTACACTTTGACGGGACCGTTTTTCATAAAGGCGTCCGTTTTCGCGCGTTTCTGCAATTTCGCCCTGTTTTCCAAAATCTTGGATTTTTTGGATTCGGAATCGCCCAAAGATTTGGAAACGACTTCGTAGACGTTTTTGCTCAGCCCCGGTTTCGCCATGACTTTTTCCAGCGCGGCTTTCATCATTCCCTGACGTTCGGGATCGAATTTGCGCCACGACGTCAGCGGTTTGACCGTGTCGGCGGCGACCAGCGGGTTCAGCCCGTCCAGCTTGACCGTCATGTCGGCGACGAAATCGTACCCCGATCCGTCCTTGGCGTGAAAAGCCGTCTGATTGGCGGAAAACTTGCGCATGACGGAACGGACTTTGTTCGGGTTGGTGATCGCGAAAGATTCGTGCGCGACGGCTTTTTTCGCGCCGTCCAGACTTTCGGACGCGACGACGCCCAGCCATTTGTTGACGACCAGCTCCTCGTCCTTGAAACGGTTGTAGAAATCGTCGACGACCGGCTTGCCCGTTTCCATGCCGGCGGCGATGCTCATCGCGGCGAAACGGTCGGTCATGTTGTTCGCGTTTTCGTACTGCGCGGTCACGCGTTCGGCGTGTTCGGGTTTGCCCGTCGACGCCAGATAAGCCAGCGCCTTGTTTTTCAGAGCGCGTTCGCCGGCGTCCTTCGCGACGGGTTCGAACGGTTTTTCGACGTTCAACTCGTCGTAGACGCGCGTCAGATCGTTTTCAAACCGCGCGACGAAAGCGTCGGAAACCGTTTTGCGGGCTTTGGCGATCGCGTCGACGTCGACGACGTCCATCTGGTCGGCGATGTACTTTTCGCTCGGCAGTTCCAGCGCCTTGGCGACGAAAGCCTTGTCCAGCGACGGATCTTTCAGATACGACCCCAGCGCGTTCAAATAGCCGTCGTCCGCCTTGGGTTCCTTGCCGTCCCGAATGTCCTTGACCATCGACAGCATTTTTTTGACGCCGTACTGCTGCGCCGCGTCCCAGCGGTTGAACAGGTCGGAATCGTGCGCCATCAGGTGCGCGCGTTCCGCGTCCGTGTAGTCCATGTGGAAATTGATCGGCGCGGTAAAGTCGCGGTTCGCGGACAGAACCGGTTTTTCCTTGACGTTGACAAAGGTCAGCGTCGCCTCGCCCTTGTCCAGCGTGAACACGCGTGACGTCCCTTGCGCCTTGTCCTCGCCCGCCAGTTGCAGCGGCATGTCTTTGCCGTCCGCGCCCAGCAGTCCCATTTCCATCGGAATGACGAACGGCAGTTTTTCGGGCTGGTTCGGGGTCGGCTTGGTTTCCTGACGCAGTTTCAGCGTGTAGGTTTGCGCCTTTTCGTCGTATTCGCCCTCGGCGAAAACGGACGGCGTCCCCGCCTGCGAATACCAGCGTTTGAACTGGGTCAGATCCTTGCCCGACACGTCTTCCATGCATTTGGCGT
>DJRZ01000030.1:22328-28294 GCA_002440235.1 Alphaproteobacteria bacterium UBA6347 | reverse complement strand
CGGTTTTCAAATTCGCCTTTCATGCTCGCGCCCGCCTGCAACAGCCCCATGTCCAGCGAACGCAGAACCGTTCCTTTCAGACAATCGGGAACGTCGCCCGCCGCCAATCGCTGGGCGAACCCTTCGACCACGGCGGTTTTGCCGACCCCCGCGTCGCCCGTCAAAATCGGGTTGTTCTGACGGCGGCGCATTAAAATGTCGATGATTTTGCGGATTTCCGCGTCGCGCCCGACGACGGGGTCGGACTTGCCGTCTTTCGCCTGAGCCGTCATGTCGACCGTGTACAGGTCGAGGGCTTGCGTCCCCCCCATCGCGGCGGGGGAGGATTCTCCGGCGACCGCGGGCGTCGCCGCCGAAACGGACGTTTCGGACGATTTCGCGACGATTTCGCCGAACTTTTCCGCCAGCAGATCGCCGTTGACGCGAATGAACTCGCCGCTCATTTCATGCAGAACGCGCGCCAGTTCCGGCGTCTGTTTCATCGCGCACATCAAATGCCCCGTGCGAATGGCGTTTTCCTTGAACGCCAGCGACGTCGTCAGCCACGCTTCCCTGACGGCGATTTCGATCGAACCGGAAAAGTCCGCGACCGACCCCGCCCCGCGCGGCAAAGCGTCCAGCGCTTTGGTCATATCCTTCGCCAGCCGCGCCTGATCCAGGGAAAAATACCGCACGATCGCGTGAAAATCGTTGTTTTCGCCCATCAAAATCTGGTTGACCCAATGCGCCAATTCAACATAGGGATTGCCGCGCGTTTTGCATAAAATCGTCGCGCTTTCCAACGCTTTGTAAGCCGCGGCGTCCAATTTCGAAAACAGCTGCACGCGTTTCAGTTTGCTCATAAACGGATTCCTTTCTGTTGAAACGAAGCTTTGTGCCGCTTTTTGTTCAGGCGGGAAGCCCCGATGGTTAAAGTCATGTCCTTTTCGCGGTCGCGCGAACGCCCCAGCCAGCACCCGCGCCCCAAGCGCGCCGACGCCGGATCGCCCAGCGCCGCCAAAGGAACGGTGTCCCCGTCGATCGTGAATTTTATCGTATAATCCAGCGGTTTGTCCAGATAACGCATGACGACGCGACCGATCCGGTCGAAACCGTCCGCCCCCGGCAGCCATTTGCGGCATTCCGCAAAGGAAACGGGACCGATCAGAATTTCAAATTCGCGGGTCGAGCTCAGATAAGCGCGCCCCAGCTGCATGTTTCTGCCGACGACGGCCGTGTCGCGGTTGCCCAGCTGGCACCGCGCTTCCGCCGGAATGTCGTAGGACGCCGTGACGTGGTCGCGGATTTTCAAATCGATTTTCAAAACGCCGCGCAGAATCGCTTCCAGCGACGAACGGCTTTTGACGGCGGATCCGAAATGGCTGGCGTAGTTCGCGGTCAGATAGGGCATGTCCGCGTTTGCGGTCGGCATGTCGGGCGGCGTCCCCGCCAAAGCGCGAACGATGTCCGTGACCGGATCGTCGTCCGGACGGTCGAAACTGACCGCCTGCTCGTTCATCGCCCACGCCCTGTAAAACAGCGTCGCGAAACGGTGGTGAACGATGTCCAGAAAACGCCGCCAGCTTTGGTCGTAGTAATTGTGCGACCGCTGGAAAACATAGTTCGTAAATTCCAGCGGCATGGGACCGTTCACCCCCAGCAAGCCGAAAAAATACGTGATGATCAACGCTTCGACGTCACCCGCCGACGGCGTGATTTCGGCGATCTCCGTCGCGGGAAAACGCAGGTACGGCATTTGACCGAAACGCACGTTTTCCTGCGCGGGGCGGACGGCTTTGCCCAAACGCGGAAAATCCGTCCGGTTGCGTTCGATGCGCCGCACCAGTTCGAAAAAATCCGGCGCGCCCGTTCCCTGACGCAGACGGCGGGACGCCTGTTTGATCAGTTTTCCAGAGTCTTCCATGCCGCGATTTTCCCCGATTGCCGCGTGAACAACTGCACTTCCAACAGCGCGTTCAGCGGCGTGAACGAATAAAAGATTTCCCGCATCACCGTCGCAAACGTGTAAAAACCGATGCCGGCGTAAGCCTGTTCGTTCAAAACCAAACGGATTTTCCAACCCGTTTCAAAAAACACCGTTCCGTTTTTGATAAACCGGAAAGTCGTCGGCTCGCCGGTCAGTTCGACGATTCCCTCCAGCATTCTTTCCATTTCCTCCGGCGACCGCAAAACGTAGCCTTTCAACAGCGTTTTCAGCATTTCCAGCGGAAACGTCCCGTCCTGCCACAGCATGCCGGACAGATTGAAAATGACGTGACCGACCTTCGCCCAGCCGGTCGTGTCGCCCCGTTCGATCAGCGGGTAGTCCGGTCGCGTCGGCATCACGGCGAACGACGCGTGCAAAACGGACGCGTCCGAACAGGTCAATGCCGATTTGTTCGACAAAAGCAGCGGCAAATCCCTGTTCGTGCAAACCAGATCGGCGCAAAACTGCGTCGCTTCGACCGTGTTCGCGTCCTGTCCGGAAACGCTGACGAAAACGTCCGTTCCCGTGTAGGAACTGCGCTGCCGCGCTTTTTGATCAAACAGACTGCGGCGGCGGTGAACGCTGAAAAAGTTGCGTTTGTTGCCCGAATTTCCGGACAGATCCTCGTCGTAAAAGTTCGCCGCCGAAAACATCGTTTCGTTTTTTTCGTTGAAAAATTCCAAACGACGGACGCTGTACACTTCGTAATCGCGGGTGGACGTGCGTTCCGGAACGATGTGAAATTCATAGTTTTCCTTGTCCAGAAAAGCCCTGTCGGACCGTTTTTTAAACAGGTTCACCACCGGCGCGCAGTTCAGCTTCACGGCGGACGAATCGATTTCGTTGACCAATTCCGGTTCGCGGCGTTTAAACCCGATCAGAATGTCTACCGTTTCGGTGTTCTTTTTCAAAACCGTTCCCAGCCCTTTCATAAAAACGAATTTGAAAAAAGCGGGATAAGTCAAAAAATTCTGCCAGACGCGCAAACCGTTCAAGTTTCCCTTGGCGTCGGAAAACAGCGTTCCGTTCGACAAAACCGGCATTTCAAACCGGACGCCGCCGCACGGTTCGAAATCTTCGCCGTTTTCGGACAGGCTGATCCGGTCGACGTCCAGCATCAGCTGACGCGTCAAAACGGACGCGGTCGATTCCGGCAAATTCAAAAACAGCGGCAGATCGGAAACCGCGATGTCGCCGAATTTGCGCCCGTTCGGCAGCGTCAGGCGCAAATACAGCGCCGCCGGATAGGACGCGTCGATTTTAAATTCAGCCATGTCGCGCGTGACGTATCGCGCGTCCGCCAAAACGACGGGCGTCAGCGGCGCGTCCCAGACCGTCGAAAAACGGCACGGCGTGTTCACCGTTCCGACCTGCGCGTCGAACGTCGTTCCCGCGGGCAGGCCTTCGCCTTTTTTCACACCGTCGGCAGCCGGATCCGGCTGCATTTCGACGACCGCGCCGGAAACGACCGGCTGCAAAGCGTCGGGCGCGACGGAGTTTAAAACGGATTCCAGCAGACGCAGGTAGCCGTCGTCCTGTTTTTTCTGAACGCGCGCCGCCAGAAAAGCCGTGCCTTCCAGCAAGCGTTCGACGTACGGATCCTGACATTCAAAGGACGACAGGTCCAGACGGGCGGCGATTTTCGGAAACTCGGCGGCGAATTCCGCGCCCAGCGTTCGCAGATACCCCAGATTTTCGCGATAATAGTCCAGAAAATCCATTGCCGTCCTCACTCCTGCGTGTTTTTCAATATCGAAGCCCCCGTTTCCAAGTCAAGCTTTGAGATGAAAACGATTTCCTCGTTCAATTCGCCGACTTCGATCCGTCCCTGAATCTGAAATTCCAGAACGGAATTCGGCGCGGTCGCGTCGTCGCGCAGTTCGACGGACACCGAATCCGCCGCCAGCCGCGGTTCGAACCACCGCAGCTGATTCAAAACGTGTTCCCTGATTTGCTCCCGTTCGTTGCGGGAACAGACTCTGCCGCAAAAGTCGGGCAGACCGAAATTCAGCACGGAATTTTGCAATTCGGGATACTTTTCCAGCTCCGCCCCCTGCGGGTGGGAACGCGAATTCAGAATCATCTCGATATTTTCAAAAATATCCTTTTTCAGCTGTTTGAACGTGATTCCGGCGTTCAAAGCCTCTTTTTTTTCCTCCGGAGAAAAATCGGTCAGCCGCCGCAACAGGCACGGCCAGTATTTGGCGTCGTCCTTTGTTTTACCGGCGTTGTCCATTCCCGTCCTCCGAAAGAAACGGGGAAAGCCGGCTTAACGGCTTTCCCCGCAAACGCGTCACGCATTGGCGATCTGGTCGAAAGCCGCTTCGATCGCGCCGTCTTTGGTGTTGTCGGGCTTGATCGGCGTGACTTTCCACGACATCTTTCCGGCTACCATTTCGACTTCTTCCACCGGCTGGGAAACGCCGTCTATTTCAACGGTTTTCACTTCGGCGCGGGCGATTTTGACGTTTTCCATCGCGATTTCGTACACGGGCGTCTGCATGCCGGCAATCGCGCGGCAGTACGCGAAGGCGACTTTGGCGATTTTCTGACCGGTCATGCAGTACTGTTGCAGTTTCGGCGTCGCCTTGTCGACGGCGTGCGTGAATTTGAACGGTATGAACTGACCGCGTCCGGCGACGTCGACGCTGCGTCCCGCCATCACGTTCTGCTGGGCGCCGTGATTGAACGCCGTCACTTCGATCCATTTGGCGTGTCCCTTGTCGTTGGATTCGCCGTCAATGCCTTCAATTTTCAAGAAAAAATCCGTAGCCATGTTTTTTCGCTCCTCTCAGGTTACATCTGTTTTTTTATTTCGCGCCGCTGGGCACTTTCGTGACCAGACGCAGCGACGTCGTCAATCCTTCCAGCTGATAATGGGGGCGCAGGAAGAATTTAGCCGAATAGTACCCGGGCTGTCCCTCGACGGGATCGACCTCGACTTTCGCTTCCGCCAAAGGATATTTGGCTTTGATCTCTTCGGACGCGTTCGGATCGCTGGTGACGTAGTTCGCGATCCAGTCGCTCAGCCAGCGCTGCATGTCTTCGCGTTCCTTGAACGAACCGATTTTGTCGCGCACGATGCATTTCAGATAATGCGCGAAACGGCTGGTCGCGAAAATGTACGGCAGACGCGCGGACAGCGCCGCGTTCGCCGTCGCGTCGGGGGAATCGTATTCTTTGGGCTTGTTGACCGTCTGACCGCCCAGAAACACCGCGTAATCCGTGTTTTTCCAGTGAATCAGCGGCAAAAAGCCGTTCGCCGACAATTCGGCTTCGCGCCGGTCGGTGATCGCGACCTCGGTCGGGCATTTCATCGCCACGCCGCCGTCGTCGGTCGGGAACGTGTGCGTCGGCAGCCCTTCGACCGCACCGCCGGATTCGACGCCGCGAATGTTCGCGCACCACCCGTAGGTCGCGAACGACCGGTTGATGTTCGCCCCCATCGCGTAGGCGGCGTTCATCCAGTTGTATTTGTCGCTGGCGCCCGCGCCGGTGTCTTCTTCGAAATTGAAATCCTCGACCAGATTGGTTTTCGCGCCGTAGGGCATGCGGCTGAGGACGCGCGGCATCGTCAAAGCGATGTAGCGGCTGTCTTCGGATTCGCGGAAACCGCGCCACGCGGCGTATTCCGGCGTCGAAAAGATTTTGGAAATGTCGCGCGGATTCGCCAGTTCCTGCCACGAATCCATGTTCATGACGGACGGATCGGCGGCGGCGATGAACGGCATGTGCGACGCGGAGGCGATCTGCGCCATGCCTTTCAAAATTTCCAGATCCGGCGCGCTGTGGTTGAAATAATAGTCGCCGATCAGACAACCGTAGGGTTCGCCGCCCGCCGTGCCGTATTCGTCTTCGTACAGCTTTTTAAACAGGGGGCTTTGATCCCACGCCGTGCCTTTGTATTTTTTCAGACATTTGGCGACGTCCTGCTTGGACGCGTTCAAAACGCGGATTTTCAGCGTTTCGCCGGTTTGCGTGTTGTTGACCAGATAGCTCA
>DJRZ01000030.1:0-22250 GCA_002440235.1 Alphaproteobacteria bacterium UBA6347 | reverse complement strand
TTGACCTGTTCGGACAGTTTCTTGTCCAGTTCGGCGATGATGCCTTCGATCGTTTTGATCGAATTGTCGGAAACCAGCGCCGTGTTTTCCAAAGCCTGACCGACCAGCGTTTTGACCGCGCTTTGAACGGCGGCGTCGGCTTCCTGCGATTTGGGCTTGAATTCCTGATTCAACAGTTTTTCAAAGTCGGACATTTCCAGCGTTTCGGCACTGAGAGAATCGATTTTTTGCGTTTCGTTCGTCATGACAATCAACTTTCCTTAAATCGGTTATTCAGCCGGTTTTTCGGCGGGTTCGACCGTTTCCGGTTCTTTTTCCTTCGCCTTTTGCGACAGGGCTTTGAGCAGGGCGGGGTCCTCCAAAATCTTGTTCAGCAGCTCCTCCGCGCCGGACTTGCCGTCCATGTAGCTGAGCAGGTTCGCCAGCTGGCGGCGGGCGTCCAACAGCTGTTTCAGTCCGTCGACCTTTTCGGCGACGGCGGCGGGGGAAAAGTCGTCCATGCTTTCAAACGTCATGTCGACAGCCAGATTGCCTTCGCCCGTCATCACGTTCGGCACGTTGAACGCGACGCGCGGCTTCATGCTTTTCAAACGGTCGTCAAAGTTGTCCGCGTCGATTTCGACCATTTTGCGGTCTTCCAGTTTGGGCAGGGGTTCGGCGGGCTTGCCGGACAAATCGGACATCACGCCCATGACAAAGGGCAGGTTGACCTTTTTTTCCGCGCCGTACAATTCGACGTCGTATTCGACCTGAACGCGCGGCGCGCGGTTTTTGCCGATGAATTTTTGAGAACTGTTTGATGCCATTTCTTCCTACCTTGTCAGTTAAAATTGTTCGCCGTCTTCGCCGGACTGCCGGACGCCCAGAATGTCCCGTCCGCGCGGCAAAGCGTCGGGGGCGATGTCCGCCAGCAAATCCATGAAATTCATTTCGGACAGGCGCAAAGCGCGCTTGACCAGATACGGAACGGGGCTGGTCGGTTCCTCCGCCTCGAAATATTCCGCTCCTTTTTTCAGCAGCAGCAAAGCCTCCGCCCTGCTGGTCGCCCGAACAGACCCGAGATCGACCGCGCCGCCCCTTTTGACGGCGACGGGCGCGGCGGCTTCCGCCGGTTCTCCGACAGGGTCGGACGGCGCGGGCTCGGCGTCGCCGGCGGAGCCGAACGAGTCCAGATGTTTTTGGTAAAACGTCGAAAAACGTTTCAATTCCTTTTGCAAAGACGACATGTTCAGAAAATACGCGCCCCGCATTTTTTCGTCCATGCCCGCGCACAGCGCCGACACTTCGCCGTCGATTTTCGCGACCAGATCCGCCTGCGCTTTGATTTCGTCGATCGGACGCCCCATCATTTCCGCCGCGATCAGCTTCGGATCGACGCTCCGGTCGCTTTCCAGCTCGCCGTTGGCGATCATCGCGTCGCGCATCGTGTACGGCAAAGAGGGCAACAGCTTTACCTGCCGCAGACGCGACAGAAACATGACCGGATCGTTGAACGCGCCGGGTTCGGGCGACAGCATCGCCAGAATGTTCAGCCGTTCCAGCGGGTCGTTGTCGTCGTCGGGATCCAGCCGCGGATAGAAATCCGCCCACATTTCGTCGACCAGCCACCGCACGACCGCCAGCCCGTCCGCCAGTCCGGCGAGCCCGTTCAGTTCCGTTTCCGCGACGCACAGATACGCGGCGACGCGCAGGTCGCGCGTCTTTTTCCACAGTTCCAGACAGCTTTTTTCCAGCTTGCGGTAATCGGGGTCTTTGTCTTCGGCGGAAGAGAAGGATTCCAGTTCCATATACAGCGGATCGTACTCCGCGTTTTCGCCGGCGGCGTCAGCCGCGCCGTCGACGGGTTTTGTCAAATCGGCAGAAACAAACATTGCCGCCCTCCTTCGCCGCAATACAACCACTCTGTCTTTTTTAGCACTTTCGCCCATATGATGAAAGTTTTTTTTCAATCGCCGTCACAGATTTTGCGGACGAAGCGGACACGAAAAAAGGGGGACGGCAATCCCCCTCTTTGCTTCAATCGCGGTCGCGTGGTTATTTTTCGTCGTCCGCGGGAATTTCGTCGCCGATCATCTGCTGGGACAGCAACCCCGCCTTGGCGCGGATCTGCTGTTCGATTTCGTCGGCGACCGCGGGATTGGCGCGCAGGAAGGCGCGCGCGTTTTCACGACCCTGCCAGCGTTCGCCCTTGTACGACATCCACGCGCCGGATTTTTCAATCAATCCCGCTTTGATGCCCAAGTCGATCAGCTCGCCCGTTTTGGAAATGCCTTCGCCGTAGATGATGTCGAATTCGACCGTTCTGAACGGAGGGGCGACTTTGTTTTTCACGATTTTGACCGTCGTGTTGTTGCCGATCGTTTCGTCCTTGTCCTTGATCTGCGCGCCGCGGCGGATTTCGATACGCACCGACGCGTAGAATTTCAGCGCGTTGCCGCCCGTCGTCGTTTCGGGATTGCCGAACATCACGCCGATCTTCATGCGCAGCTGGTTGATAAAGATGATCAGCGTGTTCGACCGCGCCACCGACGCCGTCAGTTTGCGCAAAGCCTGCGACATCAGGCGCGCCTGCAAACCGACGTGGGAATCGCCCATTTCGCCCTCCAGTTCGGCTTTCGGCACCAAAGCCGCGACAGAGTCGACGACCAGCACGTCGATCGCGCCCGACCGCACCAGCGTGTCGGCGATTTCCAGCGCCTGTTCGCCCGTGTCCGGCTGGGAAATCAGCAGATTGTCGATGTCGACGCCCAATTTTTTGGCGTAAATCGGATCCAGCGCGTGTTCCGCGTCGATGTAGGCGCATTTGCCGCCCGCCTTTTGCGCCTGCGCGACGACGTGCTGCGCCAGCGTCGTTTTGCCCGAACTTTCGGGTCCGTACACTTCGACGATTCGACCGCGGGGCAGACCGCCGATCCCCAAAGCGATGTCCAGACCCAAAGACCCCGTCGAAATCGCGGGAATTTCAACGGCGTTTTCACTTTGCCCCAGACGCATGATCGACCCTTTGCCGAAAGCGCGTTCGATTTGACTGAGAGCGGCAGCCAATGCTTTTTCTTTATCCATCGTATCCTTGTCCACTAAATGTAAAACGGTTTGTTCCATAACACGGTGTCTCTTTATCCCATAAAATCACGTCAAGAGCAACACCGTAAAATGTACCACGTTTGTTCTCGCGTTCAAGCGAAAAAGAACAAACGGGAAACATTTTTTTCAAAAAAGGAATCAGCGCGACAGCTTGCGGCGCGCCATAATCGCGTCGAACACCGCGGATTTATCCGCCTTTTTCGGCTGTTCCGCCGTTTTCGCGGGCGCGGGCAACGGCTGGCCGTAAACGTACAATCCCTTGTACGACATATCGACGTTCAATCCGTCTTCGGCGCGCCCTTCGTTGACGGTTTTGGCGAACGTGACCGTGCTTTCGGCCACCTGCAGACGGGCGGGTTCCTCCATTACGTCGGGATTGGTTGACCAATAGCATTTGCCTGCGGAATCATGACAGACCGTATTGACGATTTCCGACGAACTCATTTCGCGTTTGAAAAAGTCCGTCCGTTTGGAATCGCGGTAATCGCGCATGGAATTGCCCAGACAGTCGTTGAAAATGACGGATTTTTCATAAATATCCATAATGGGTTTGTTTTTGAACCACCCGTCGAACGCGCCGCGCATCATTTCCGGCGAAGCAACCTTTTCATCGCCTTTGACTTCCGCCATCATGCCGTTGACGATTTTAGGGACTTTTTTTTCCAACGCCTTCAACGGCGCGTCGTTGCCGCCGTTTTTCATGATTTCATAGCAAACGGACGCCCCGATCACTTCGGCATCGGCTTCGATCGCGCGGTTGACCTTGACGGCGTCGCGAATAACAAATTCATGGAAATTGTCGGGCATTCCCTTCATGCTTTGCTGGACGTGGCGGCATTCGTGCGCCAGCGTTTCGACCAAAACGTCGTCGTCGTAACAGGTGCTGAGGAAAACCGTTTTCATTTCCTCGCACACGAACCCCTGCGTGCCGGACATTGCCTGCATCTGCAATTTGTAACCGGATTTGGCGGCATCCTCCAGCACGGCGCGCCCCGTCGGGGAATGGTCCGCGATCATGTTGATCAGGTGGGCGAAACGGTTGCGCCCCGCGTCGGTGTAAGCCTGAATCTGAAAAGAAATCTTCGGTTCTTGCGCAATGTAATCGGTCATGGTTTCGCCTTTCGTTTTTCGTCAGTATGTCACGCCCGCCGCCGGACGTCAAGAAATTTGTCTAACGCTTTTGTCCAAAAGCGATAATCAGCGGATTTTTCAATTCGGGTTTGCGGTACGTCAGGACGGCGTCGTTCACGGCGTCGTACACTTCGCCGCCCGCCGCGCGCAAAACCGCGTGCGCCGCCGCCGTGTCCCATTCCTTTGTGCGGTGGGAACAGGGGTAGACGTCCGCCAGCCCCGCCGCGATCAGGCAGAATTTCAGCGAACTGCCGCACGGCTTTCCGTCCGCGATTTTCAATCCCGCCAGCATTCGCGCGACGACCGTTTCGTCGCAATGCGTGCGGCTGTTCAAAACGGAATATCCCGCGGCGGGAACGGCGCGCGTTTTCAAAACGCTTGTCTTTCCGTCCTTTTCCATCACGGCGCGCGTCGGCGACGCCGTGTAAAACAGCGTTTCCGAAACGGGGGCGAGAACCGCGCCGAACACGGGCGAATCGCCTTTGATCAAAGCGATGTTGACGGTAAATTCGCCGTTTTTTTTCACAAAGTCCGCCGTGCCGTCGACGGGATCAACCAGCCAGAAATATTCCCGCGTCAGATCCGCCGTTTCGCCCGCGGCGGTGTGTTCCTCGCCGACGACGGGGACGTCCGGCGTCAACGCGCGCAGTCCGTCGAAAATGATTTTTTCCGCGCCCATGTCGGCTTCGGTCACGGGGGACGCGTCGTCCTTTTCATAAACGGCGAAGTCCTGCGCGTACACGTCCATGACCGCCCGTCCCGCCCGTTTGATCAGCGCGGCGACGGCGTCGACGTCAAAGAAATAATCGTTCATTTTTCCCCCATGACCTGTTTTACTTTTTCGCCCAAATCTTTCAAGCTGAACGGCTTTGACAGGAAATAAAAGTCGGGCATCGCTTTGATTTCGCCGCGGGCGGCTTCCTCCGAAAAACCGGAAACCAGCAGAATTTTACTGTAAATCCCTTTTTCGCGCAAGGTTTTCGCCAAACCGACGCCGTCCATGCCCGGCATGACCATGTCCGTGATCAGCAAATCGAACGCCGCGCCGTCTTCGATTTTTTCCAAAGCCTCTTCGGCACTGGCGGTTTCGATGACCGTGTAGCCCCGCGCCGTCAAAGCCTTGCGCGTGATCAGGCGGACGCCGTCTTCGTCTTCGACCAGCAGAATCGTCCCCGTGCCGCTCAAATCATCGGACGGCAGCAGGGGCGGCGGCAGGGACGGCTTGTCTTCGGCGAAGAAAAACTGCAACTGTTCGCCCGTCTTCGGGGCGTTCGGCTTGACGCGCACCAGCCGGGACACCGTCTGACGGTCGAAATCGGACGAAACGGCGTTTTCGCGTTCGTCTTCGGCGCGGCGGCGCACCTCTTCCGCGGAATAGCGCGGCAGATAAAGGCTGAACGTCGTTCCGGCGCCCACCGCGCTTTTGACGGAAACGTAGCCGTCCGACTGGCGCATGTTGCCGTACACCATCGACAGCCCCAGCCCGGACCCCGAATCGACGCCACCCGTCTTGGTCGAAAAGAACGGTTCGAAAATGCGCTTCATATTTTCGTCGCTGATGCCGCACCCCGTGTCCGCCGCGTCGATCACGACGTAATCGCCGCCGGCGGCGATTTCCGAACCGACGTACTGCCCGCCCGTCAGCCTGACCGAACGTGTCGAAATCGTGAACGTCCCGCCGTCGGGCATCGCGTCGCGCGCGTTCATCGCCAGATTGACGACGACCTGAATGAACTTCGTCTTGTCGACGCGGATATAGCCCAGATTGCGCCCGTTTTCGATCCGCACCGAAACGGGGGCGGTCGTCTTTTCGCCGCTGAGCAGACGTTTCAGCATGTGCTGCAATTCGGCGAACAGATCCGTCACGTCCATGTATTGCGGACGCAGGGGCTGTTTTCTGGAATACGACAGCAGCTGACCGACCAGACTGGCGGCGCGGGTCGCGCTGTAATGCACGTTGTTCAGTTCTTCGAAAGCGGGATCGGTCGGCGGGTGGGTTTGCAGCAGCAGTTCCGTCGACCCGATGATCGCGGTCAGCAGGTTGTTGAAATCGTGCGCGATGCCGCCCGCCAGCTGACCGACCGCCTGCATTTTCTGCGCCTGCGACAACTGGTCGGACAGCGCGCGGCGTTCCGTGTTGTCGATAAAATGCGCGATGAATCCGAAAACCTCTGGCGATCCGTCCTCGTCCTCTTCCGTCATGGGCGTGACATAGACGGCGGCGATTTTTTCCCGTTTGGTGTTCAGCTTGACTTCGGCGGAAACGCGGGTCATGCGCGCGGTGACCAGCTTTGCCATTTTATCCTTTAAATCCGCCCATTCGGCGGGGACGAGGCATTCGCCGACGCTTGTTCCGACGACCTCGTCGCGCGGGCGTTCGAGCATTTGAAACAAGGCGGAGTTTGCTTCCGTCACGACGCCGTCCCTGTCCAGAAAAGCAATGCCGACGGGCGCTTCGGCGAACAGGCGGGAAAAGCCGATTTCCGCCTCTTTGTTTCCGGCGTCGCCGTCGCCGCGTCCGGTCACGTCGCGCACGACGGACGCGCGCAGCATCGTTTCGCCGTTGTCGTCATAGACGGCGTGGCTGACAAAAGCCGTGAAAATAGCCCCCGTCTGCGTGCGGAACGTCAGTTCGCCGTGCCAGAAACCGTCCAGTTCAGGCGCGCGCCCGCCCGCCAGAATGCCCGTCAGCTTTTCGCCGTTCAGTTCGGCGGGATCGGAATAGCCCAGCCAGTCGCACAGCCGCCTGTTGACGAACCGGATCACGCCGCCCGCGTCGATCTGGTAAAGCCCGATCGGCAAGATGTCCAGAAACTCCGCCAGTTCGCGGGTTTCCTGCCGGCGGACGGCGTCCAGGGCGCGCGCCGCGGTCATGTCGGCGACGCGCCACAGCGCGCCGACGTCCAGCCGTTTGATCGAAATGTGGCGCCATTCCCAAAAATCGTCGTCGCCCGAAGCGGGACGCATCAGCAGTTCGACGGACGTTTCGGCGTTGTTTTTCGCCGCCGCTTCCAGTTTTGCCAGCGCCAGACGGTTGGATTCGTCGTCCAAAACGCGGTCCAGCACGGATTGCAGGGGCGTCGGCGCTTTGAAAAAGTTTTTGCCCTCGGCGTTGACGTACACGATCGATTCGTCGGGGGCGTACAGCGCCAGCGCGTCGTTTTCGGCGTCCATCAAAGCCCTGACGGTGTCCCAGTCTTTGACAAAACTGCCAAATCCCAACATTCCCGCCAGTTTTTTAAAAAAAGGATACGCCATTATTCTTCACCGCCCCCTTGCGGCAGAGTTTTCCCTTTCAAGTTATAAACGTACTTGATGACTTCCGCAACCGCCGCGTAATGTTCCGTCGGAATGGGGGCGTCGATGTCGACGGACGCGAACAGCGCGCGCGCCAGCGGCGGATTTTCGACGATCGGCACGTCGTGTTCGGCGGCGACCTCGCGGATTTTCAGCGCGATGAAGTCCTGACCTTTGGCGACGACGACGGGGGCGGTCATGCCCTCCGCCGGCTCGTAGCGCAGCGCCACCGCGAAATGCGTCGGGTTGGTGACGACGACCGACGCGTTCGGCACGTTCGCCATCATGCGTTTGCGCAGACGTTCGGAACGGATCTGGCGCAGACGCATTTTGACCTGCGGATCGCCTTCGGTCTGCTTGTATTCGTCCTTGACCTCCTGCTTGGTCATGCGCTGGCGTTTCAGGTAGGAAAACTTCTGATAGAAATAGTCGGCGAACGCGATGACGAAAATGATCATCACCATCGTCATCAAAATCAACAGCAGCAGTTTGTGCAGCATCGCCAAAATCGACGCGACGTCAAACGCCGACGTGTTCAAAATGTTCAAGATTCGCGGTTTGACGACCAGCCAGCCCGCGTAGCCGACCGCGACGATTTTGAACACGCCCTTGATCATGTCGACGATTTTGGCTTTGGTGACGAATTCCCGCGCGTTGGCGAACAGGTTGATCCTGTCCCATTTCAGCTCCAGCCGTTTCGGCGCGTACAAAAAGCCGATCTGCACCAGCGCGGACGCCGCCGCCAGAACGAAAAACAGCCCCAAAGGCAGGCAAAGCACCACGAACAGATCCAGCCCCGTTTCCGTCAGCATGTCGCGCAGTCCCAGCGGGTCGACGGGCATTTGTTCGGGACGTTCGATAAATTTGCGGGAAATCAGGGCGACGCGCTTCATCACGAACGGCGCCAGCCCCCACAGCATCAGCAGCGCCGCGAACAGCATAAACCAGCTTTTGACTTCCTGCGACAGGGGGACGTTGCCCTCTTCGCGCGCGCGTTCCAGCTTTCGCTCGGACGCCTCTTCCGTTTTCGACGACTCGTCTTGATCTTCCGCCACCGGCGCCTCCGTTCACAAAGCGAAGGGACGCAGACCGTCTTGGAAAAACTCCAAGAACCACCACATCATCATCGGCAGGGAAACCATCGTCAGCGCCAGCCCCAGCCAGACTTGCAGAGGCATCACGACGAACATGATGTTCAACTGCGGCATCAGACGCGACATAACGCCCATCGACGAATACAAAAGCACGATCATCACGATGAACGGCGACCCGATTTCAAAACCGTGCGTGAACGCCGCGCCCAGCGTCTGCGCCAGCGTCCGCGTCATATCCCCCGTCAGCAGAGGCTGTCCGGCGGGAAAAGTTTTGTAGCTCGCCAAAACAGCGCCCAGCATGACGTGGTGCAGATCCGCCGCAACGATCATCAAAACCGCCGTCAGCGTCAAAAAACCGGTCAGCACCGTCGACTGGACGTTCGTTTGCGGATCCAGAATCGTCGCGTTCGAAAAGCTGGTCGCCATCGCCGCGTTCACGCCCGTCAGATCGATCGCGGTCATCAGAAAGAACGGGATCATGCCCAAAAACACGCCGACGGTCGTTTCCAGCAGCAGCAGTCTGAACAGATCCGGCACGTTTTGCGGGGCGGGCGGCAAATATTGCCCCAGCGACGGCGTCAAAACGACAGCCAGCGCCAAAGCGAACAACAGCCGCACCCTGTTCGGCACATACGTCGACGAAAAGAAAGGCATAAACAAAAACGCGCCGCCGACGCGCGCGAAGACAAACAAAAAATGGTACAGTTCCAGCGAAACCAGCCGTTCCCAGTCCATGGCGTCACGTTCCCAGCGCGATGATGCGGTCAAACAGACCGTTCGAAAACACGCGCAGCTGTTCGATCATAAAGGGCAACAACAAAATCAGCGCGACGAAGACGAACAAAATTTTCGGAACGAAAACCAGCGTCATTTCCTGAATCTGCGTCAGCGTCTGAATCAGGCTGATCAGCAAACCGACGACCATGGCGACCAACAGCAACGGTCCGACAATCAGCAACAGCGTGTAAATCGCGTCCTTGCCGACCTCTATCACCATCACGTCCGTCATCGGTTCGCTTCCCCCGCGTCAGATGGGCATTTGCATGATTTCCTGATAGGCGGAAACAACCTTGTCGCGCACGGCGACGACGGTTTGCAGGGCGGCTTCGGCGTTGGAAACAGCCATGACGACCTCTTGCATGTCGGCGGTGCCTTTGACGGCTTGAATGCTCAGCATTTCCGCCTGCTTGTTGTCCCGTTCCGCCTGCAGCGCGGCGGATTTCAGCATCGACGCGAAAGACCCCGCGGGCGAAGCCGGTTCGACCGGCGTTCCGGACGACGGCAAAACCTGTCTGGAAACAGCCGCCCGATAGGCGGAAAGGGCGTTGGACACGTTATCGACCATTGTTGCGTTTCCTTATGTTTCAGCGAATCAAATCCAGCGTTTTGGACATCATTTCCTTGGACACGGAAATGACGTTCAGGTTCGCCTCGTAGGTTCTTTGCGCCTCTTTCATATCCATGGTTTCGACCAAGGGATTGACGTTCGGCAATAAAACGTAGCCGTCGGCGCCCGCCGCCTCGTGCGTCGGGTCGTATTTGCGTTCCAGCTGTCCGCGGTCGCGCGACACGCGCCCGACCTTGACCAGCTCCGCCCCCGTGGCGCGGTCCAGTTCGTTGCGGAATGTCACCGTTTTGCGGCGGTAGGGCTGTCCCCCCGGCGTTTTCGCCAAAGAATCCGCGTTCGCCAGATTTTCCGAAATCACGCGCAGACGCTGGGACTGCGCCTTCATGCCCGAAGCCGCGATTTTTTTACTGAGAGTCAAATCGTCCATTTATCTTCCCTCCGCCTACTTCAAGCCCAAAGCCGTTCCCAACAGCGCGGCGTTCTTTTTGAACAAAGCCGTCACCTGATCGTGCTGACCGCGCGTTTCGTCGACTTTCGCCATCTGTTCTTCCAAAACGACGCCGTTTTTGTCGATCGTCGTTTCAAACGGACGGCGGCGTTCGTCGACGCGGGCTTTGCCGTCCGGAACGGGCGACATGTGCGCCGCGTTCGTCTTCACGATCTTCGTCGTTCCCGACGACCGCGTGCGGTGCATCGGATCGGTGCGCGCGGGCTGCGCCGTCCCGTCGTCGGTCAGCAGGTCTTTGAAATCCAGCTTTTCGATGTCGCGCGCCATATAGTCGGGCGTGTTCGCGTTGGCGATGTTTTCAGCCAAAACCGTTTGCCGCTGCGCCAGCCAGCGCAGTTTCTCACCGCTCATTCGATACAATGTCAGGCTTTGCAAATCCATGTTTCGACTCCCTGTGTTCCGGATTCTGCGTTTATTTATTTAAAAAAACGTGAATCGCCTCCGCTTGAATCATTATGCAAAACCCGTGCCGTTTTTTCAATTTTTTCTTTTGCATCGGCGGCGTTTCCGGCGTATCACCGTCGCAGAATCTTTTTCTTCGGGAGTTTTTCCATGCACGCCGTCGTCCCCGTTCTTTTGCTGATTTGTTCCAACGTCTTCATGACGTTCGCGTGGTACGGTCATTTGAAATTCAAATCGACCGCGCTGTGGACGGTCATTCTGGTCAGCTGGGGCATCGCGTTTTTCGAATACTGTCTGCAAGTCCCCGCCAACCGCATCGGTCACGAATACTATTCCGCCGCCCAGCTGAAAGGGTTGCAGGAAGTCATCACGCTGTCCGTTTTCGCGCTGTTTTCCGTCTATTATCTGGGCGAGGATCTGCGCTGGAATCACGTCGCCGGATTCGCCCTGCTGGTAATCGCGGGATTTTTGATCTTTAAGAAGTAGCTCCTTTATTTGATAGCCAAGCCGCCTTTTTTCGGATACAATGACGGGACTTTATCCTGAAACAAGGGGGCTTTTTTATGGAAACATTCGTCATTTTATTGATCGTCCTCGCCGTTTTCGCGATTTCGGCGGGCGTCAAAACCGTGCCGCAGGGCATGGAATACACGGTCGAACGGTTCGGACGCTACACGCACACGCTGAAACCGGGGCTGAACGTCATCATTCCGTTCGTCGATTCCGTCGGCGCGAAAGTCAACATGATGGAACAGGTGCTGGACGTCCCGTCGCAAGAGGTCATCACAAAGGACAACGCCATGGTCACGGTCGACGGCGTCGTGTTCTTTCAGGTGCTGGACGCGGCGCACGCGGTGTACGAAGTCCGTTCGCTGCACATCGCCATTCTGAATTTGGTCATGACGAACATTCGTACCGTCATGGGATCGATGGATCTGGACGAACTGCTCAGCCAGCGCGACGTGATCAACCACCGTTTGCTGGAAGTCGTCGATCAGGCGACCGAACCCTGGGGCGTCAAAGTCACCCGCATCGAAATCAAGGACATCACTCCGCCGCGCGATCTGGTCGACGCCATGGCGCGCCAGATGAAAGCCGAACGCGACAAACGCGCCCAAATTCTGGAAGCCGAAGGTCTGCGCCAGTCGCAAATCCTGAAAGCCGAGGGTGAAAAACAGTCCGCCGTCCTGCAAGCCGAAGGACGCAAGGAAGCCGCTTTCCGCGACGCCGAAGCCCGCGAACGCCAAGCCGAAGCCGAAGCGAAGGCGACCGCCGCGGTGTCCGAGGCGATCGGCAAAGGCAACATCAACGCGATCAACTACTTTTTGGGGCAGAAATACCTTGACGCCCTGAAAGAAATCGGCACGGCGGAAAATTCCAAAATGGTCATGCTGCCGATCGAAGCGACCAACATTCTGGGATCGATCGCCGGCATCGGCGAAATCGCCAAGGAAAGCCTCGCCAAATCGGACAAGGCGAAATCCGCCGGATCCGGCAAGGTGTGGTAACGACGACGAAAGGAAACGCGCATGGGGGCAGTCGCTGATTACTGGTGGTGGTTTTCCGCCGCCGCCGTTTTGATGGTGCTGGAAATCGTCACGCCGGGGGTGTTTTTCATCTGGATCGGATTCGGCGCGCTGGCGACGGGACTGATCGACTTCGTCTTTCCCGCGGCGTCGCCCGCTTTGCTGGGAACGATTTTCGCGGTGCTGAGCGTCCTTTCCGTCATGATCGGCAAAAAAGTCATGGCGGGCGCGAAACAGGATCAGCCCGATCCGACGCTGAACAACCGCGCGGCGCAATACGTCGGGCGGACATACAGCGTTTGCGAACCGATCGCCGACGGACGGGGCAAGATTTCCGTCGGCGATTCGCAATGGCTGGCGACGGCGCGGACGGACATTCCCGCGAACACCCGCGTCAAAGTCGTCGGCGCGCGCGGCACGACGCTGGAGGTCGAACCCGTCAATGACGGCTGATTTGAAAAAAATCCGTTTCGAAACGGGAATGACGACGGTTTTCACCGCCGTCATTCTTGTTTTCGTTTTCGCCCCCCTGCTGTTCCCGACCGTCCCCGCCCCCTATTGGTTTCACGAACGTTTTTTCAATCTGACGACCATCGTTTCCAATTTCGTCGAAACGGGCGTTTTCAGCTTCGACGGCGCGACGCCGACAAACGACTTTTCACCGCTGTACGCGCTGATCGCGCGGGGGATTTCCGCCGTTTTTCCCGCCGGTTCGACGGCTTTCTTCATCGCCGTCCGCGCATTGATCGGTGTGTTCGCCGCGCTGACGCTGTTTTTGTTCGACCGGCTGTCCGCCCGTCTGGATTTCAAACGCGGCGACGCCGAACGGTTTTTGCCGCTGTCCTTTCTGCTGGCGGCGGAATTGTGGTTTTCGGCGTCGGGATCCGACGTCTTCCTTGCGCTGTCCGCGCTGTTTTCCGGTGCGCTGTGTCTGCACGAAGCCCTGACGAACCCGACCGTCAAAACGGGACTGCTTTACGGGTTGAGCGTTTCCTTGGCGGCGTTCGCGCGTTTCGACACCGTCGTTTTTTTCGTCGCGACGCTGCTTGTCTTTTATTTCCAGTTCAACTTTAAAAATCCGATCACGACCGAACAGCTGTTAAAGCTGCTGCCCGCGCTGTTCGCCGGACTGATTCCGCTGATCGCGTACATTCATTTGCAGCAAACGCTGTACGGTCTGACGTCGCCCGCCGAATACGCCGCCGCAACGAAAGCGCAGGACATCGCCCCGTGGCGGATCGCGTCCGTTCTGATCGCCTCTCCGCTACGCCATTTGCTGAAAAGTCCGGTTTCGATCGCCGTTCTGACGTTTCCGACCCTGCTTTTGGGGCTGACGGCTTACGCGTCGTTTCCGTGGGTGGAACGCGAACAGCGTCCCGCCGACACCGTGTTTTATTCGCTGGTGTGGTTTCCGATCCTGCATCTGGTCGTTTTGGCGTCGATCACCTACATCACCGTGCCGGAATACGCCTTTTACCCGCTGGCGGTCGGCGCGCCCGCCGCTTTGGCGTTCGCCGTTCGCCGCATTGAAAACCAGCTGGCTGAAAACGGCGGGGAAAGGGAATTGTCCCAAGCCCGTCTGGCGTGGACGGGAATCGGCGTCTGTTTCTGCGTCATCGCGCTGTTTTCGGTCGTCCGTCCGCGTTCCGCCTTTTATCAGCCCGTCGTCGAAGCCGTCGGCGAATTTCAATCCGCGCATCGGGGACGTTACGCCATGGGCGGCGGCGCGGGCATGCTGGCGTGGAAAACGGGGGAAAAGGTCGCGCGGCTGGACGGCGCGGCGATGGACGCGAATCTGCTGAACGATCTGGACGCGCAGGCGTCGCTGGACAAAGTGCTGAAAGCGTACCGCGTCGATTATTACGTCGCCGTCAATCCCGTCAAGGGCGAAAACACCCCCTGCTACGCCGCGCGGGAACCCGCTCAAAACCGGTTCGGCGGCAGCAACAAGGGCTTTTCCGACTGGCTGTGCGCCGATCCCGTCTTTGAAAAGAAAATAACGCCGAAACTTTCCGTCGGAATCTTCCGGATCGACGAAAACGGCAAAGCGTATTAAACGCCGTACACCGCCGCGTCGCGCACCGAACGGTGAAAACGCAGTTTCGCCGCGTATTCTTTCGGATCTTTCGGCGTCACCAAAGCGTCCGGCGTCCTATTCACCCAGTCGAAAGTTCTGGTCAGCAAAAAACGCAGCGCGCTTCCCCGCGCCAAAACGGGCAGAGCGGCTTTTTCCGCGTCCGTCAAGGGGCGCGCCGCCTGATACGCCGACGTCAGCGCGCGCGCCTTCGCCGGATCGAACGCCCGCGTTTCCGCGTCGAAACACCACGCGTTCAGACAGATCGCCAATTCATACGCCAAAGCGTCGTTGCAGGCGAAATAGAAATCGATGACGCCCGACAGTCTGCCGTTTTCGAAAAAGACGTTGTCGGGAAACAGGTCGGCGTGAATGACGCCCTGCGGCAGACCGGAGGGGAATTTCGCCGCGATGTCGGCGTAATCCGCCGCCATTTCCGCCGCCAGCCCCGTTTCGACCGTATCGGCGGCGGCGCCGATTTTATCCAGCAGAACGCCCCACCCGCCGACGGACAGGTCGTTTTTTCTGAATCCGGCGTAATCCGCCCCCGCCAGATGCAGACGCGCCATCGCCGTTCCCAGTTGCGCGCAATGTTCGGGCGTGACGTCGAAAACGGACGCGCCGTTCAAAAACGTGGTCAGGCAGGCTTTTTTGCCGTTCAAGCCGCGCAGGGGCGCGCCGTCCGCGGCGGCGACGGTCTGCGGGCAGACGACGCCTTTTCGATGCAGGTGCGTCATCAGATTCAAAAAATACGGCAGCTCTGCGGGGTTGGCGCGTTTTTCAAACAGCGTCAGAATAAAACGCCCCGCCGTCGTTTCCACGAAATAATTGCTGTTTTCAACGCCGGAAGCGATCCCCCGAAAATCGACCAAGGCGCCGACGTCGTAATCGCGCAGAAAAGCCGTCAGTTCGTCCCGTGAAACTTTGGTGTAGACCGCCATCGGGTTATTTCCTCAGCGTTTCGGGCAGGGGAAAGGCGACTTTTTCTTCGGTTTCGACAAATTCGGACACGTCGATCGCGAAATGTTCGCCCAGCTTTTCAATGACCTCGCGCACCAGAATTTCGGGCGCGGAAGCCCCCGCCGTGATTCCCAGCGTGCGCACGTCCGCCAGTTTGTCCCAATCGATTTCGCCCGCCGTCTGCACCAGAACGGAACAGGGACAGCCCGCCTCTTTGGCGACTTCGACCAGACGTTTGGAATTGGACGAGTTGGGCGACCCGATCACCATCAGCAAATCGCATTTCGCGGCGATCGCCTTGACCGCTTTCTGCCGGTTGGTCGTGGCGTAGCAGATGTCGTTGCGGTTTGGTTTCAAAATGTTCGGGAAACGCGCGCGCAAAGCCTGCAACAGCTCCGCCGTTTCGTCCAGGGACAGCGTCGTCTGCGTCACGTACCCCAAATTGTCCGCCCATTCGGCGGGAACGGCGGAAATGTCGCCCACCGTCGAAATCAGCTTGATTTCCCCCGCGGGAATCTGCCCCATCGTGCCGATGACCTCCGGGTGTCCCTGATGTCCGATCAACAGCGTCTTGCGTCCCTGTTCGTAATTTTTCCGCGCCTCGCGGTGAACCTTTTCGACCAAGGGACACGTCGCGTCGATCGTCGTCAATCCGCGGCGTCCGGCTTCGGCGACGACGGACAGCGGCACGCCGTGCGCCGAAAAAATGACGACCGCGCCGTCCGGCACTTCGTCCAGTTCGTTAACGAACACCGCGCCTTCGTCCGCCAGTTTTCGCACGACGTACTTATTATGCACGATTTCGTGACGCACGTAGACGGGCGTTCCGAATTTCCTCAAAGCCATCGACACGATCTGGACGGCGCGCGTCACTCCGGCGCAAAATCCGCGCGGCGACGCCAGTAAAACCTTTAATTCCGGCAAAGACATCTGCGACCTTTTCCTTTTTTGTTGCGACGGTCAGCATACCGCCCCCGCCGGATAAATGAAAGCGGAAAATCAGCCGCCGCGGAATCAGAAATCGTAGCGGACTTTCAACTTTCCGGCGGGCGACCGGTAGTCTTCGCGGACGCTGAAATCGTATCCCGCCGAAAAATCCCAGCCGCCGACGGCGAAATCGACGCCGACGCCGCCTTCCGCCCCCGGACGCGGCATCTTGCGGTTTCTGATTTCGTAACCGGCGCCGCCGATCGACACGCCGACTTTTCTGCGCGGCTCCATTAAATCATAAGACACGCCCAAATCGGCGGTCGGGCGCAGCCGGACGCCGGCGCCGCCGCGGTCGGGACGAATATGAAACACCGCCGCCGCGGTCAGCATTCGCGCGTTGTTCTGATGAACGTTTTGCCCCAGACCGTCGGTGTAGTTTTCCGGCATCAGATAAGTGTAGCGCAGCTCCGCCTCGGGCACGAAGCCGTTCGCGTCGTCTTCCCTCTTCAATCTTGCATTCTTCTTTCTCTGATATCATACTGTCAATAACAAGGGTTGGGGAACGTGCCCGAGATAGCGGCATCATTAAAACTCCAATCCGGCGGACGCACTATCGGACAGTCAGCCTTTTATCTTCACATTGACTATTCCTCACCAGCACCATTATAATAAGTAAATAAGACCTCAGAGGACTGGTAGGTCAGTGTCCAAATTCTGAGGCTTGAGCCAGCCCCCTACCGACTGGCTCTTTTTCGTATTTACACAGAAATATTGTCCGATCGAACTGCCGGAGTGTTTGGCATCGCCCCCACCTTTCCGGAGAAAGCGAAAAACTTGAAAAACAGAAAGCCTATTTTGAATGGCGCGTCGAACCGTTCTTCAAATCATTTGAGGGAAATCCGCCCATCCTCTTCAACGACTTGATCGGTCAAAAGCATCAACGCATTATCCATGGCTTCACTGACGGTCTTGCCGACACGCGCCGTTCCGCATTGCGCCGCCAGCATTTGATACAAACCTTTTTTATCAACGGAAACGTTTTGCTTGATAATTTCCAACATTCCCGCCGCCAATTCCTCTGGCGCGATCTGTTTGACATCACGCTTCAAATCACCGATTTTTCGGAAACAAACCTTTTTCGCATTTTCAAGATATAAGAATCCGTTTTTACGGACGATGCCGTATTTGCGGCATCCATTCATCCGCCATTCATACTCCCGCCGCACAACATCTGTTACTTTTTCACGCCCGAAAAGATGAACAGTACGCTTTAGCAACAACTCCTCTGAAAGAGGTGTCTCAACTTCCAAAACGCCTTTGACCATTCCCTTAAAATTATCAGGGTATCGGCGCGCCAACTGATTAATATCAGCTGCTTTATAGGACGGGAATTGCGCCCCCCGTTCATTTGCCTCTTCTTCAAACATCTCCGGCGACGGATTATTCAATGATTTTTCTTCCGTTTTATTTTTGAGAGCGTTGTTTGCCGCTTCTAAAAGGCATTGTTGTTCTATGGCTTTGTTTCTGAACCAATCCGTTGACCAAACGCGATAAAACTTCCACCCCATTCGTTCCAATATTTCCTGTCGCAAACGGTCGCGATCGCGCGCGTTTCTGGCCGAATGATAGGCCGCGCCGTCACATTCAATCGCCAAAACATAATCAGAACTGTCCGGACGTTTTAAACCGAGATCAATCCGGAAGCCGGAACAACCGATTTGCGTATCCACCGAAAATCCTTCCGCTCTCAGAAAATCGCACACTTCTTGCTCAAAATCGGAATCGAATTGGTCAAACGGATTGACGGTAACCGCGCGTTCCAGAGCAACCGCCCCATTTTCCGCATAATCAAGATATTCGCGCAGCAGCTTCACGCCTTCCGCCGATGTTTTTTCCAAATCAATATCCGTATAATGCATGGAGGAAACCAACTGCACATTGCATTTCGCGCGTGTAACGGCCACATTCAATCTGCGTTCACCGCCCGCACGGTTCAGCGGCCCGAAATTATGCAGCAAACGCCCTTGCGTATCAAAGCCGTAGGCGATGCTGAATATGATCGTATCCCGCTCATCTCCCTGCACCGTTTCAAGATTTTTGACAAAGAACGGCTCCGCGCCGTCGGTTTTGAAAAACACTTCTTTTTCCGGTGTGTTCTGCCGCCGCTTGGTCAGCAGTCTGTCTATCAGTTCCTGTTGAGCCATGCTAAACGCGACAACCCCCAAACTTCTGTCCGGATATTTGTCAATGTTTTGATAAATCAAATCAACGACAAATTCCGCTTCTTTTCGATTGATATGCGCTTTACGGTCAAAAACGCCGTCCACATAATAATAATCCACGCCTATTCCCCGCGTATCGGAGACTGACGACGGGAAAGTCACCAAATCACTGTCATAAAAATTCCTGTTGGAAAATGCGATCAGCTGTTCGTAACGGCTGCGATAGTGCCAGCGCAACCGCAGTTGCCGCATGGATGTTGAACACAAATCCAAAACGGATTCAAAATCCGTCACATCTCCGGATTCTTCATCATCATCCCCGCTTTCGATAGAGGCGTTAAAGAAATTGCTGGGCGGCATCTGTTTGGAATCACCCACGACAATCAACTGTTTTCCTCGATAAATGGCGCCAATCGCGTCTTGCGGAAAAATCTGCGACGCCTCGTCAAACACAATCACGTCGAAATGTGTGTTTTCAGAAGCAAGGAAGGTGCTTACGCTAAGCGGAGACATCAAAAAACATGGCTTGATCCGCTGAACCAGTTCCTCCGTTTCAATCAACAGCGAACGAATACTTTTCTGTTTTCGTTTTTTCTCCCCTTCTCGCAGCAAAACCGCCAATGCGCTTCCTGAAGCGATCATATCCAGCGACGGCCGCATGGCGGACAATTTCGCGCGAATTTTGGCTTTGTTTATTTCAAACTGTTCCGTATCTTTTTCTGAAAATGTTTGTATAGCCTTATCCTGCGCCACTCGATTGAATGCCGACAGAACCGGCGTTTCGGATAAAACCAAATCAATCCACTGATAATAAAACTGTTTTTGGAACGCGGCGACGATTTTATCCGGTTCAACATTTCGGGCGATAGCCGCGTCAATATACGGCACGACCTGTTTGTCATTCAATTTGGAAAGCAGGTTTCTGAAATGACGCCAGTTATCCAATTTGTCCATTTCACGCAAACAACAATCCAAACGTTCCGCCACCAGAGAACACGGGGCTAAACAAACATCCAAAATCGTCTTGTCAAAACGGTCGGCGATCCGGTTGACCGCTTCGTCGTCGCAAATCGTAAAAACCTTTTCAAAATTCCGAACATATGCCGCGAAGCTTTCCTGTTCAGCGGACAAATCAGATAAATTCTTCAATGCGCCGAAAGAAACGATATCTGAAAACAGTTTTTCCAACACCGTCATTTGACCGGTTACATAATCCCAATCCGTTTCAATCCCTGTATAAGCTTCCCCCAGAAATGTTTTGACGGACGCCTCCTTCTCCGCATACTCCGCATTTTTTTGTTGATAGGCGGCCAGCAGTTCCATCGCCGCGACCGCTTCGCGGTAGGGCGGTTTCTTTCCGTCTTTTTTGCACAAACGCAACTCTGAAACGATTTGTCGATATTCGCCGTTAAAAAGTCTGGAAAACAAACCGCCGAACAGTTTTGTTAATTTTTTAAGATACGCGGCACCGTCCAGTTTATAAACATCGTCATCAAATTTTGAACTTAAGGCTGAATGAATAGCGAGAACTTCCGAACTTAACGACCGCAATTTCTCTAAAACAAAATTCACTTCATCAAAATTCTTTTTATTTAAAAGAGCTGGTGTAACCAATCGAGCTGCCCCGACAAATTTGAAAAACGAGCACCAGATATGAGCTTTTTTTATGCTGTCACATTGTACGTCATATTTTTCGGAAACATCCTGCAGCAAGGGAAGCAATGCCCGCAAAAAGCGAATGGCAACGGAAAAATCGTTTTTCACATTATTTTTCGATTGATACGATGTATCTTGATCTACATAACCGTACCATGGATTTTTTTTGTAATCGTACCCGACGGACGGAATATAATCCGTGTATTGTTCTAAAAGAACCGTTGTTTCTGCCAGATACGCCGCGCCTTTGGAAGCAAGCTGCAGAATCCCCCATTCAACATCCGGCGCAGTGCGAAGCGCGGCATAAACTTCAAACAGCTGGTATAGACTTTTTTCAATACCGGGGCGCTGTTTATGCAGCTCTATGGCATAGGCGTCCAATTGACGCTGTGCTTTTGTCTTAATGGCGATTTCCGTTCCGGCTTTGACGGAAACGGCGCTTTTTCCCATATGAAGTGTATGGCAAATATCTGCGATCACATCTTTTTTATTGGCTTTATGGCTATGAAGCTGCAAACAAAAATCAGCCAGTCCCGCCTGTTTCAATTTGTCGTAAACCACATTTAAAGCGGCCAATTTTTCAGAAACGAACAGAATCTTTTTCCCGTTATAAAGACATTCGGCAATAATATTGGTAATCGTTTGGCTTTTACCGGTTCCGGGCGGTCCCTGCAAAACAAAATTCTTTCCGGCCTTAGCCATTTCAATTGCTTCGATTTGACTGGAATCCGCATCCACAACATTATGCATACCTATCAACGGATCTGCCGTCGGTATCACTGCCCCGTTATTTCCGTTTGTTTCTTCCGTACCGGTTTTCTCCCCCATCAGCTGACGAACATTCAGGTTTGAAAGGATTTTCGCCGCATTATCTTTTAAATCCCGATACATATTAATTTTCAAAAATGAAAAAAGACCTATCTTGCATTCAGCTTTAACCGTCCACTTCAACCTTTTCACAAGATTCGCGACTTTTTTAAGATAGGCTGTCAATCCGTCATCATCATAATCAGGGAGTTTTACCCCATATTCGGCTTCCATCTTATAAGCGAAAGTCGGATTGACAATGACATCTTCCTCCGCTGATTTGATAAAATACGGTTCTAGTGCAGAAGCTTGCTCCAACCGGATTGGAACAAGCAAAAGAGGTGCGCGAAAGATATTATTTGAAGCATCACTTTCCTTCCAATAGATAAAGCCAAATGCCATATAAGCAACATTAACCCCTGTTTCTTCAACAAACGATCTGGCTCTTTTATCAATGTTTTTCACAGCTACAATCGGATTTGCTGTCGAACCATAAAGCAAAATCTGATTCCGCCGTTTCATTTTTCCAGAATATTTAGCAAGAAACGCGTTTTTTTCGTTTGAAATTTCCGGTTCTTTTTGAACTTTAATCTGTTGAGCATCCGTTTCGGGAAGCTCTTCCGTTTTGTCCTCTTCTTCAACAATTTTCGGATCAAAAACTTCAAAAGAAGTTGAACCGTCAATTTTTTCAAACACAACATCCGCAGAGGGATACAACACCTCTACGGTCGAAATTTTTGTATCTTTAAAATTAATCAGATTGTTTCGTTTTCCCGTATCCAATAACAGATCGACCCATTTATCCAACTTTTTGCTATCCACGAGCTGAAACATCCTTTGTTTTTAAATATTCGCAACCATTCTTCAACGTTTTTTATATTTCGCCAGCCTGCCGCTATCTATTTCCGATCATACGCGCAATTTGCATTGCAAAACTGACACTTTCCGCTATTTTTAAAGTTTTTTCCCATTTTATCGAAACAGACGTTTCAACTTTTTAATTACAACTAATAGATCATAAAATTGCAAAACATTCAAGTTGATTATCTGTTTATCCATAGCCGCTCCATTTCAAAGAGCTTTGCACAATTTCATTCTGCTTTGTCCGGAAGCGGATTAGCGACCGCAGATCGCACTCGCCCGTGATTTACCGTTCAGGATTTTCTGCGCCGCGGCCAAGACGTTTGATCGGCGCCCCTAGCCCCTCTCTC
>DJRZ01000028.1:70568-82149 GCA_002440235.1 Alphaproteobacteria bacterium UBA6347 | reverse complement strand
CGCGCCACCACTGGCAACATTGGATTTTGCCGTGCGACACGGACACGGTACCGCTGGACATGGACGAAACGGACGTGAGGGAAATGCTGTGCGACTGGGCGGGCGCGGGCAGGACGCAACGCGGCAAAAACTGGAAACGCGCCGACGTGCGCGATTTTTTCATAAAAAACAGGGACAAAATGGTTTTGTCCCCGAAAACGATCGAACTGATCGAAAAAAATCTGGATTCGATGGGATTTTAACAAGTCCTGCGGTCACACCCGCACAAAAGGCGGGGACACGTTCCCCGCCTTTATATTGTGATGCAATATCCGGAAATCAGAAATTCACTTTCAGATTCACCATGCCCGTGTGATCGGCGTAATCATTTTTAAAACGCCCTTCGTATTTCAGCGACAATTCGCCGCCGCGCCCGAACGCGATCGCCAAACCCGCGCCGACTTCGACGCCGAATCTATCCAAAGGATCGCCTTTGATCCGATATTCAGTCAGATCCGGCAAAACGACCGTTCTGCTATCGTTGTCCTGATTGAAATCATATGTCGCCGCTACTTTCAATTCCGGCGTCACCCCGATGGACGGCGCAAAATTCAAATAATAGTCGCTGGACAACTTCGCCCCGACAACCCCCGTCCAAGTGTTTTGAATCGATTTTTTCAACCTCGCTCCAAGCGCGTCGGTATATGCGTTTTGGCGAATATTCGTGAAGCGCAGGGCGGCTTCCGGACTGAATGCGCCAAAGTCGTATCCGACCGCCGTTTGCGCGGAAACGGCGTCGGTCGTATAATTGCTTTTCATTTCAGCCAAGCGCGTTTTTTCGTCGTATTCGGAACGACCGTAACTGACGACAGCATTCACATAGGCTTTGTGCGGTTTGTATTCGCCGTATATAAAGCCCGTGTGCGTATCAACGTCGGTCGCAGCACGTTCCGTCCCGATATCCGTCGAAGCAAAAGCGTACCCTGCGCCTAATTTAAAGCCGTCCGAAAGATTTCCTTCCAATCCCGCCGCAAAACCGCCGGTATGGGCGTTAAAACCGTCGATTTTATCAAGCTTTGCATAGTTCATCATGCCCTGCGCCCAAACGGAAACGCGTCCGGCTTCAAAATCGCCGCCCGAACGCCCGCGGTAACGGCGGGAATAATCGCCGTATCCGGCTCGGCGATAACCATAGCCGCCTCCCCTGTATTCCGAAAAACCGCCGAAACGGGTTTGAACGACGTTGATGACGGATTTTGCGGCGTTGGAAGCGGCCGTATTCGCGGATTGCGTCACATCGGGGGCGACTTCGCGCAAAATCTGCTTTGCCGTTTTTTCATCCGCCTCGTCCAGCAACGTATTGACGCGATCGACCGTCTTCCGGACTTTTTTATCAAATTTTGAAAAAAGATCCTCTTCAATATCCAAAATCTTTGACGCGTCGCGCTGCGTTTGCGACACTTTTTCTCCGGCCTTTTCCAAATCTTCGATAACGGCTTCGGACGCCGACGCCAGCCGCAGAATATATAAATTGCCGCCGTCCCAATCTTGCAGGCGTCCGACGTTTTTCGCGTCCTGCGGATCAAAGTACGTTTTGGAAACGGCATAGCGCGATGTCGAATAATCCCCCAAACTAAATCCCGTTCCGTCCGTGATTTTATACAGCGTCGTCACGTCGCGCGAAACGCCTGACATTCCCAGTTTCAACGTCACATTGCTTGCGGACGTATCAACCTTAATGATGGCGGACGTTTTCGCCGCGTCCGTCAATATGGCGGAGATCGTCCCGCCCGTAATGCTGTCGGCCTTTAACGTTCCCGCCCCTATATCCAAAGTTTTTCCGGCGGCGATGGTGATGTTCTTAATCACGGTACCGTCGGCGAATTTCAACGCGGAAAGCGAATAGTTATCCGAAAAATTCAACGACGCCGTCCCGGATATCGTTCCCCGGATGCGGGCGTTTTCATGCTGAAAATTGATTTGCGTTTCTGAAAAATCCGCCTGCGCGTTCAACACGCCGCCCAAATTCAACCGTCCGCCGTTTTCAAAATGCAAAACATTTCCGTCATTCGACCCGACGTTCAAAACCGCGTTTTTGGCAATATTCAGCGTCGAATTGTCCAATAAAACCGTTCCGGTTCTGGCGGAAACTTCGTTGTTGCCGTTAACATTGACCGTCGAATTGGAAACGGTCAGATTCCCCGATTTGAAACTGTCGTTGATCAATCCCGACGTTCCGTTCATCGTGACAACGGAATTTTGAACCGTCACGTTTCCGCCCCAATCATCTAAAGCGGCGTTCATATTGTTGTACACTTCGTACAATTTTTGTTCCAGATATTCCCAATCCGGCGATTCCCCGTTGTCCCAAGCGTCAGTGACGAGCTTTCTCAAATCCGTAGGCATACTCGTTTCCGAATCTTGTAAAAAATAGCCGAATGTATAAAACACCTCGTCAACGCTGTTCGGCAAATCGTCGCGTTTTTTTGTCGTCGCGTCCACTTTTTTCAATTCGGACAAAATGACGCCGACCGAATCCGCGATCTCGGCTTGTGTCAATTTATTCCGGACGGCGGAAACATCCTTCCAACAATCATCAAAGCGAATATCGGCGTCGGCATAATCTTTGACTTTGCCGTAATCGGCGGCGGAAATGCTTTCGGCGAAAAGACCAATCCCAACCAACGAATTTTCGTTCAATACCAAGTCGGCGTTGTCAAAGTTGGTGCTTACAACAGTTTCGCCTACTCCCACACTTTCAATTCCGTACAAAATTTTATCGCCGAACAAATGCTTTAAAAACGGAAACTCAAAGTTTCCCGCAAACGTGCCTTTGTTCAACGTCGCCTTGCCGGACAACGTTCCAACGCTTAAATTTGTTTTTGTCAGAGAAATCCCCCTGTTGCCGGAAATGTTCATTTGCCCCGCGTGTAAATCGTGGAAATTCTTACCGGCTTTCAAATTTAAAACCGTTCTATCCGTATCAATGTTCAAATCGTTTGCGGCTCCGCCATATTCCCACCAATCAAGACCGTCAAAATTTCCGCCGGACAAATTTAAATTCGTTACAAGACCGGCATTGAACGATCCACTGAACGTACCACCGGTGATTGTCACATCTTTGCCGGACAAAACCATATAATAAGGTATTGTATCGGCATCAAATGTTCCGCGGAACGTGCCGCCGGTTATTTTCAATGAATTTCCGGCGGATATCATAACGTTGTCGAATGTTCCGCCGGAAACGGTTATGTCCGTATCGCTGATCTGTTCATCTTTGTAAGTGCCGGAGGATATGTCCAAAGCCCGCGCCGGTGAAACGACCGCAAAAGCCGCCAGATTAATCAAAGCGCATTTCAATAAAACCGCACGATAGCGGCGCGCTAAAGTTTTCAAAGTCGTTTCGGATTGTTTCATGATTTCTTTCCTCCGTTTTTATAAACTAAAGACCGCCCAGGAAAAGCGGTCGGGGAGTTGAGAAATCATCAAGAAACAAATGATCGTTTGACCTTTAAAGCGTTCCGATTTAAATCGGGGCTTCTGAACATACGTCAAAACCTCCCCGACCTTCAAACGAATCGGGGATACAATTCCGCTTCACGCTACGCGAAACGGATTACGGCGTTCATATCAAACGCCTGTTTCTTGAAAAGAGCTTCTCACGGCTCCGCGCCCGCCAAGGCGCTGTCCCGCTTTTAAGGCGGGAATAGAGGTAGTATAGTCAAATCCCGCTTTTTCGGGCAATATAAAAACGGAGGGCAAAATGGTTTTGTCCCCCGAAAATGATGAAAGCGATTGAAAAAGGCTTGAATTTAAAGCAGCTTTTCAAACGCCGATTTTGTCAATTCCTCGACCTCTTCGCCCTTGGCGATTTCGGCGATATAGGCGTTGTCGATTTTGAACGCGCCGTTTTCAAACGCGTAAGCCGCCCGCGCGCCGTATTCGGTGTATTCGACCTTGACGGGAACGACCCCGACCTTGAAATAACGCAAAGAAACCTTTTCCATCACCGCCCCCCGACTTTCGCGTTTTTGGCTTTGATCATCAGTGCGGCAGGCTGTTTGTCCTGTTCGATTTTCAGCTTGCGCCCTTTGGTGCGTTTGTTGAACGACAGCGCCGCGTCCATATACAGCCCCTGACAGATTTTTTCGCGCATGGCGATTTCCTTCTGTTCCGATTCGGTCAAGGGGCGGTCTTTGGCGCCCGCCGTAATGGAACGGATTTTTTCATAATGCCGGTGCGTTTCCTTGTCCGCCAGCGCGAAATCGCTCAGCTGAATCTGCATTTCGACGGCAAAGCCGTTCTTTTCGGGAAAGACGTATTTCAGATCGCGATATCCGCGTTCGTTCGGCTTGTCCATGCGGTCGGCTTCGCGAATCGGCGTCGTGTATTCTTTAACGGCTTTTTTAATAGCGTCGACCTGTTCCAGCGAATCGCAGATCAGACGGCAGCGCGCCAGATCCTGCAACTGCGACACGTCGCCGCGGTATTTCGCGTTCAGTTTTTCCTCGGCGCGTTCGCGACCTTTCAGCGGCGCGGATTTAAATTCGCACCCGAACTGCTTCGCCAGCTTTTCGCCGAAAGCGTCCAAAGAGGGCTTCGCCTCCGCCGCCAGTTTGTACGCTTCGTCCAAAGTTTCCGGAATTTTTCTTTCCACCATTTCTTTTGCCGCCTTTCACCCTGCGGATTTTTTCCAAGCGATAGGATTATAGCGTGTTTTTCCCCGTTTTTCAAGAGGACGTCAGCGTCCGATGCCGATATAGGAAAATCCCAGTTTTACGGCTTCGTCCTTGTCCAGCAGGTTGCGCAAATCGACGATTTTCGGCGTTTTCATCACGGATTTCAGCCGCGCCAGATCCAGCGATTTGAAATCGCCCCATTCGGTCAAAACGGCGACGACATCCGCGCCCTTCGCCGCGTCGAAAGCGTCCGCCGCGTATTTGATCTTGTCGCCGACCAGCTTTTTGGCGTTGTCCATCGCCTTGGGGTCGAAAGCGGTGACGTCGGCGCCGCGTTTCAGCAAAGCGCCGACGATTTCCATCGCGGGGCTTTCGCGGCAATCGTCCGTGCCGCCCTTGAACGCCAAGCCCAGCACGGCGATTTTCGGCTTTTCCGCACCGGCGATCGCGTTCAAAATCCGCTCCGCCATCTGCGTTTTGCGCGCGTCGTTCTGGCGGATCGTCGTTTCGATCAGCGACATTTCGACGCCGTAGCCGCGCGCCATGTACGCCATCGCGTTCGTGTCCTTGGGGAAACACGAACCGCCGTAGCCCGGACCGGGGTTCAGGAATTTCGATCCGATGCGCGTGTCCATGCCCATGCCTTTGGCGACTTCGAACACGTCGGCGCCCGATTTTTCGCAGAAATTCGCCATTTCGTTGATGTAATTGATTTTCATCGCCAGAAAGGCGTTCGACGCGTACTTGATCGTTTCGGACGAACGGCGTTTGACGAACAGCATATGCGCCTTTTCCCCGAACGGAGCGTACAATTCCCTGACGACGCCGGCGGCTTTTTCCGTGTTCGCGCCGACGATCACGCGGTCGGGGTTGAAAAAGTCGTGCACGGCGAATCCCTCGCGCAAAAACTCCGGCAGGGAAACCACGTCGAAATCGGCGTCGGGGTTGACCTCGCGAATCATCTGTTCGACGGCGTCGCCCGTGCCGACGGGAACGGTCGATTTGTTGGCGACGACGGTGTATCCCGTCAAATATTTCGCCAGTTCGCGCGCGGCGGCGTGAATGTATTTCATGTCGGCTTCTTTGGTGACGGGGTGGGGCGGCGTTCCGACCGCCAGAACGACGATGTCGGCGTTTTCGACCCCCTCGCGCATCGAACGGGTGAAGCGCAGGCGTCCCGATTCGACGGCTTTGCGGAACAGATCCTCCAACCCGTCTTCAAACAGCGTGATTTTTCCCGCCTTCAACGAATCGATTTTTTCGGCGACCGCGTCGATGCAGACGACGTCATGCCCCAGCGTCGCCAAACCGACGCCCGTGGGCAACCCGACATATCCCGTTCCGATGATTCCGACTTTCATGCGACACTCCTGTCAAATGGATTGATTTTTTCCGGTTATACTTTTTTTTGGGGCGCGGTGCAAACCTTATTATGCGCGGGATTATGCCGCCGGTGTGCGGAATGTCCTTGCGGTTGCGCGGGCGCGCCTTTAAAATACCGTCGTCCCGTTTCAACCGTTAAGGAGAATCCCCATGAAGAAACGCGCTGTTTTGCTGACTTTCGCCGCATGCCTGTCGGCGCATGACGCTTTGGCGGACGTCCGGATCGACGAAAACGCCGTCAAATCGCTGAACGTCACCGTGTACAACAACGGGCTGGGACTGGTTCGGGATTCCCGTTCGGTCGATTTGCCCGCGGGCGTTTCGACGCTGTCGTTCCGCGGCGTTTCGGCGCAAATCCAGCCCGAAACAGCTTTGCTGGACGGCGACGGCGTTTCGGTGCGCGAACAGAATTTCAATTTCGACCTGCTGTCGCGCGATTCCCTGCTGCGCAAGTTTTTGGGCAAGGAAATCCAAGTCATCGACACGCATTACCTCAGCGGCAAAAAAACGATTGAAAACGCGAAAATCCTGTCCGTCGACGCGGGACTGGTGCTGAAAATCGGGAACAGGATCGAAACCGATTACAACGGGCGGCTGATTTTTCCGGACGTTCCCGACGACCTGCACGACCAACCGACGCTGAGCGTCAGCGTCGACGCCGAAACGGCGGGCAAACGCGACGTGGAGCTCAGCTATCTGACGAACGGGCTGAACTGGCGCGCCGACTATGTGGCGGAGCTGAACGCCGGCGAAGACGGTTTGAATTTAAACGGGTGGGTGACGCTGACGAACACGTCGGGCGTTTCCTACAACAACGCAGACATTCGGTTTATGGCGGGTTCCGTCAACCGCGTCCGCCCCGTCCTGCCGCGCGGCGCGCGGGCGAAAGGGCTGATGCTGGCGGCGGCGTCCGCGGCGGACAACGCGATGGCGTCGGAACAGGTCATGGACTATCACCTGTACACTTTGGGACGCAAGACGGACATCGCGTCGAACCAGACAAAGCAGCTCGCCCTGCTGTCGGCGTCGAACGTCAAGGTCGGCAAGGAATACAAGTTCACCGACGTTCTGCCCGCGTACCGCGACGAATCCTTTTCGGGCGAAACACCCTCCCGCAATGCCGAGGTCGTTTTGGAATTCGACAACACCAAAGCCGCCAATCTGGGACTGTCCCTGCCCGCCGGCACGATCCGCGTGTACAAGGCGGACAGCAAAAAGAACATGTTTTTCGTGGGCGAGGACCGCGTTCCGCACACGCCGGAAAACGGCAAAATCAAGCTGAATCTGGGCAACGCGTTCGACGTCGCCGTTTCGGGGCGGGAAACGGCGTACACGGCTTTTTCGCCCAAAGCGTACGAAGCCAGCTACTCCCTGACATTTAAAAACGCCAAGGACGTTCCCGTTTCCGTCAAATACGACCAGACGTTTTCGAATCAATGGTCCGTGTCGTCGTCGTCGATTCCCCATAAGATGAAAAACGCGCGGCGGGCGGAATGGACGGTCAAAATTCCCGCCAAGGGGCAGACCGTGCTGAACTTTACGGCAAGGGTGCAAAAACCTTGATGAAGAAAACCGCTTTCACCCTATCGCTTTTCGCCGCCGTTTCCGCGTCCGCGCAGGAACGGCTGAACTGGCAGCCGCTGGAAGTCACGACGGTCAAGCCCGAGCCCGTTTCCGACGCGCCCGTTTTTTCGGAAACGCGGCGGCGCGCGGGCGGACGGCTGAAAAGCATGCTGGAATCCGTGCGGGACAGCCTGAAAAACGCGGACAAAGACCGCAAGGTCGAAGCCGTCGATCAGGGCAAAATCTATTCCGCTTTGGCTGAATCGATCGAAAAATCGTTTCCGGGCGGCGTGGACGCTCTGCTGCAGCAGCGCGAACAGATGGAAGACGACATCTACCGCCTGTTGCAAATGCTGCCAGATTACGCGTATCAGTACGTCGGACCGTTCATCAACGACATGCCCTACGTTCCCGACCGCATTTTGAACATTCCCGCGATCAAGGCGACGCGCGGCAAATTCCCGACGCGCATCGCCCCGCAAATGAAGGAATACGCCGAAAAATACGGTCAGTACATGTCGACCTACCTGTACATTATCCTGATGCCCGAGGCGTGGGCGACGACTTCCCGCGCGGAAAGTTC
This sequence comes from Alphaproteobacteria bacterium UBA6347, assembly GCA_002440235.1. GTDB lineage: Bacteria > Pseudomonadota > Alphaproteobacteria > CAAGCB01 > CAG-977 > UBA11549. Next base: position 73,962 of record DJRZ01000028.1, on the reverse strand, counting down.
CGATTTCAAAGGGTTTAACAAAGTCGTAACCATCGACGAAAACACCAAACCGTCCGATCTGTTCGACCTGCACAACCCGACTTTGCTGAAAAAGCACGCCCTGCTCTCCCCCGCGGCGTACCGGTCGGGGGCGGTGTTCAACCATACCGCGCGTCCGCAGACGCCCGCGAAAAAAGTCACGCGAACGTCCCCGCTGACCGAAGGCGACGTCGAAGCCGCGCTGACGTCTTTCGACGATTTGAAACGCGCGTTCGGCGACGACCGGTTCGACGAATTTCACACGACTTTGCGCGACATGTCGCTCAGCGACAACAACCTGATGGGCGAACTGCTGAATCCGATGCAGACGCTGGCGGACAAAATCAGCCGCATGCCCGAAAAGTATCGGAACACGTTCCGCGAAACGCTGGCGCAAACGGGCTTCACCCCCGAATCGTGGGCAATCACCGCCGACAAAATCATCAAAGCGCGCCGAGTCGCGAAAATGAGTCCCGCCGTCGCCCTGAACGTCGGCACTTGGCGCCGGTACAAACGTCCGCCCAAATCGTTCGACGTCCTGTCCCCGCGCGACCGCCAGATTTCGTGGGAAAGCATACGGCTTTTCGTCGGATTGTACACGACGACGCGCGAAAACCTGCTTGCGGTAAAAAATTATAGTGATAAAATCCAGCAAGCTTTAAAGGCGGGGGACATCATGTACATGGAAACCCCAGTGTACGGCATTTACTGACGCGATTAACGAAAGGATACGTTTATGGGTTGGACGGACGAACAGGTTGAAGAACTGAAAAAACTGTGGGATCAGGGATTGACGACGGGTGAAATCGGCAAGGCTCTGGGCGTGTCGAAAAACGCCGTCGTCGGCAAAGCGCACCGTCTGAAACTGGACAGCAGACCGTCCCCCATTCGCCGCGGCGAAGACGAACTGCCGCTGGAAGAGCCCGCGACCGCCGAACGGGAAAAGTCCGCCGAAACAGCCGCCGTTCAAAAACCGGTCGACGCCAAACCCGCCGCGCCGAAACCCGCCCCCGTGAAAAAAGCGGCGGACAAAAAGGAAAAGAAAAAACTGTTCACCGTCAACGATCTGACGACGACGTCCTGCCGCTGGCCGATCGGCGACCCGAAAGACGAGGATTTCCATTTCTGCGGCAAAACCGCCCTGCCCGACAAACCCTATTGCGCCGAACACGCCATGCTGGCGTACGTCGCGACGAAGTCGTCGCGCTGATATTCCGGCTTTTTGAAACGAACGCCCGCCCGAAAACGGCGGGTGTTTTTTTACGGCTGTTCCGGCGCGTCGCCGTTCGCGTCGCGGTAGGAAACGATCTGCACCGAAACGCCTTTCGCGTCGGCTTCCCCGATCGTCCCCATCAGCTTCGCCATCAGCTCGCACGCCTTCAACACCGTCGCGGACTGGTATTCGACCGCCCCCGTCGGCGTCCCGTTTTTGTCCAGAACGGGAACGGGTTTGCGCGCGACCTCGATCACCTCTTTGACCGTCGAAATCAGATAATCCCCCATTTCGGCGGGGGAAAAGCCTTTTTCAGCCGCTTTTTTACGCGACGGCGCGCGTTGAGTGCTCGTTTTCGTCATGCTTTCAGCCTCCTTTTGTATAACATTATGTAATATAAAAAGAAAACTTCAAGCGTTTTGTGATTTTTTTTCAATTTGCCGGCGTCAGCGTTTTTGCGCGATGACGCATTGATACATGCCGCCGAAATACGTTTTTTTCGCCCAGATCATGTTGTCGGAAACGGGGGCGAAGCTTTCGATTTCGTTGTACCACAGGCTTTCGGCAAACGGTTCGAACAGACGGTTGAACATTTTGACGAACCAGCCGAACGGGTGGAATTTTTTGGGTTTGGCGTAATCGATAAAAATCAGTTTTCCGTCGGGTTTCAGGGAATCGCAGGCGCGTTTCAGCGCGGCTTTTTTGCGTTCGTCGGGCAGTTCGTGCAAAGCGAACCAGCCGACGACGACGTCATAGCGTTTTTCGTCGGCGACGGTGAAATCGCGTTCCCTGATGGCGGCGTTCAGCCACGGGGAAATGCGGACTTCGGCGGCGGCGGCGTGCGAAGACGAAAGGTCTTCGATGACGTATTTGCCTTTTCCGTTCATCTTGTCGGAAACGGCGCGTTCGAAACCGCCCGATCCCAATCCCAGCTGCAAAACGTCGTCGCCTTCGATGATTTCGTCCGTGACCGCTTTGGTCAGTTTTTTCGAATAAAAAAAGGTTGCCGGTTCCGCCAGCCACCCGCTGTCGAAGCACATCGCGAACACCGGCTGGAAATAGCGCGTTCCGTACACCGCCCGCAAATATTCGGGGACTTCCTTTTTCTTTTTCATAAAGGACGGCTTGCGCGCTTTGACGACCGGCTGTTCTTCGGGCGCGCCTTCGTCCCGTTCGGCAACGACGGGCGGCGCCTTTGCGGCGGGAGAGTTTGATTTTTTCGTTTTGCCGTTGTCTGTCATGATTGCGTTCCCGTCAGTCGATCAGTCCCATTTTTTTACCCGCGACGACCGCCCCCGTCCGGTTGGTGACGTCCAGCGCCTTTAAAATCGCGGTGACGTGCAGTTTGACCGTTCCTTCGGACAGATCCAGCTCGCGGGCGATGATTTTATTCGGCTTGCTCTGCCCCATCAGGCGCAGGACGTCCAGCTGGCGGGGCGTCAGCGGTCCCTTGTGGTCGGCGGGGGGCGCCGCCTCTTCCCTGTTCGCCAGATTCAGCAGTTCGGACGGCAGATAAAGCCCGCCCGACAGCACCAGATGCAGCGCGCTGAGAATGATTTTCGCCGACGACGTTTTCGGAATGAAGCCCGACGCGCCGATGTCGATGGCTTGCAGCACGTTTTCGGGATCGGACACGGCGGACAGGACGACGATCGGCGTGTTGGGATAGTGTTCTTTCAGCTGGCGCAGGGATTCGTGCCAGTTCAGCCCCGGCATCGCCAAATCCGTCAAAATCAGGTCGTAAGGCGTTTTGCCGTCCGCCTTTTCCTGCAATTCCAAATGATTGCGCACGGTGTCGATTTGCATGTCGTCGTCCAGATCCCCCAGCACCATGCGCAAGCCGTCCAAAAAAAGCTCGTGATCGTCGGCAATCAGAATTTTCAGCATTGGAATCCCCCGTTCGTTTGGGTATAGTGTAGCCGCAAAGCGCCACTAAAATACAGGAAAAAAGTAATGCCGCAGGGAAAAGTTTTCGACTTGGGTCGTCAGGGCGACGGTTTGATCCGGACCGGACGGGGAAACGTTTTTATCGCGGGCGTCCTGCCGGACGAAACGGTCGAATACGAAATCGCGGACGGCGACCGCGCCCGATTGACCGGCGTGCTGACGCCCTCCGCCGACCGCGCCGTTCCGCTTTGCCCGTGTTTCGGCGAATGCGGCGGG
>DJRZ01000028.1:63012-70562 GCA_002440235.1 Alphaproteobacteria bacterium UBA6347 | reverse complement strand
GCGCTTTGCAGCATTTGAGCGCGGACGCCTACCGCCGTTTCAAACTGCGTTTTTTTAAAGAGGCTTTGTCCGGCGTCGGCGACCTGCCCGAATTCGACGAACCTTTTTTCGCCCCGATCGACGCGCGCCGCCGCGTCAGCTTCGCCGTGCTTTGGAACGGACGGACGCGCCGTTTCGGTTTCAACGCGCGGCAAAGCGGCAGAATCGTCGAAATGGAAAGCTGTCCCGTCCTCGTCCCCGCGCTGTCGGCGCTGATCCGCCCCTTGCGGGCGTTCATGCGCGATGAAAATCGCGCCTATCCGAAAAAGGCGGGCGTCGGCGACGTGTACATTTTAATGACGGACGTCGGGGCGGACATTCTGCTGACTCTGCCGTTCGAGCCCGATTTCGACTGGCGGCAAAGCGCGGCGCGATTTGCGGAATCCGTCGGCGCGGCGCGGATTTCGTGGCGGACGGACGAACGCGCGGACGCCGAACCACTGGCGGTTTTACGCGCCCCCGAAATCAAGGCGGGCGACTTTACGATCAAACCGCCCGCGGGCTGTTTTTTACAGCCGAGCGTCGCGGGGCAGGACGCCCTGACGCGATCCGTCGTCGAATACGCCGGCAAATCGAAACGCGTCTGCGACCTGTTTTGCGGCGCGGGGACGTTCACCCTGCCCCTGCTGCGAAAAAAACGGATCGTCAAAGGAACGGACAACGCCCCGCAGGCTTTGGCGGCTTTGCGGCGGGCGGGCGACGGACGCGTCGAAACGTGCGAACGCGACCTGTTCAAAACGCCGCTGTATCCGGACGAGCTGTACGAATACGACGCCGTCGTGTTCGATCCGCCCCGCGCGGGCGCGAAAGCCCAGTGCGAACAGATCGCCGCGACGGACGTTCCCCGCGTCGTCGCCGTGTCGTGCAATCCGGTCAGCTTCGCCCGCGACGCCGCTATTCTGATCCGCGGCGGATACCGGCTGACGCGCCTGCGCCCCGTCGATCAGTTCGCGTTCACGCCGCACATGGAACTGGCGGCTTTGTTCGAAAAATAGAGCGGAAAAACCTCAGTCTTCCTTTTGAAAATCGCGGCAGGCGAATTGCAGAAAGCTGGCGATCAGGTTTTCGTTCCAAACTTTCACGTCGTCGGGAACCTTTAAAACGGCGGGGGTGAAGTTCCAGATGTATTTGACGTCCGATCTCGTCAGAAAATCCGCCGTTTGCTGGGCGCACGCCCCCGGAACGGTCAGAATGGCGATTTCGACGCCCTGCGCGCGCATCAGTTCGGGCAGTTCGGAAATGTCGAATATTTTTTTGCCGTTGATCGATTCGCCGATTTTTCCCCTGTCCGTGTCGAACAGCGCGTGAATGTTCAGTCCGTAGTCGTTGAACGCCGTGTATTTCGCCAGCGCCTGCCCCAAATGCCCCGCGCCGACGATGACGGCGTCCTTGGTCGTTTTAAATCCCAGCGTGTCCTCGATCGAATCCTTCAATTCGGAAACGTGGTATCCGACGCGACCGCGCCCTTCGTTGTTCAGCAGTTTGAAATCCTTGCGCACCTGCGAATCGTCGATGCGCAGACGCGCGGCGATTTGCGAACTGGAAATCGTGTCCGTGCCGTTTTCGATGCATTCGATCAAAATGCTGTGATACAGGGTCAGCCGCCCCAGCACTTTTTCCGATATTTCCCTTTTCATTTCCTTTTCCGATTTCAAAGCCGAATATCGCCGATTTTAGGCGGATCGGCTAAAAAAATCCAGCACGGAATCTCGCAAAGTGTTGCTTTTCCGTCGCCGTTGGGCTAGATTTCACGGGAACCAAGTCGTTTCGACGTCCGGTCGCAGAACTTCTTGCCAACCAATGAAAACGACGCACGGGTTTGAATTTCATCAACTGCTGGAAATAGAGGATAAACATGCCGACAGAAGCCAACACCGTCCTTTTGCGACGCGAAGTCATGGTTCGTTTGCTCAAAGCCTTCATGGCGGACGAGCTGGAAAAGAAAGCCGACGACCTGCCGTTCGATATGCGCCCCAAACACGCGGAAGTGCCGTATCGCTGCTGCATTCACAAGGAACGCGCCGTCTTGCGCGAACGCGCCATCGCCGCCATGGGCGGTTCGGTCGAGGACGACGACGACAAAACGCCCCTGTCCGAATACGCGCGCCGCGCTTTGAAACGCGAAAAACCCGACGCGGCGGTCATGACCGTCATCGATTCGGCGTGCAAAGGCTGCGGTCCGACCCGCATCTACGTCACCGACCTGTGCCGCGGCTGCGTCGCGCGCCCCTGCACGACGGCTTGCGCGTTCGGCGCGATCTCCGTCAAGGACGGACGCTCCTACATCGACAACGACAAATGTAAAAAATGCACCAAGTGCATGCAGGTCTGCCCCTACGGCGCGATTGCGAAAACCAAAGTCCCGTGCGAAGATTCCTGCCCCGTCGGCGCGATCACCAAAAATACGGAAAAATACGCCGAAATCGATTCCTCGCGCTGTCTGAGCTGCGGTCAGTGCATGGCGCACTGCCCGTTCGGCGCCGTCGCCGAAAAAAGCCAGATCATCGACATTCTGGCTAAAATCAAAGAAGGCAAAACCGTCGTCGCCATGCTCGCCCCCGCCGTCGCGGGTCAGTACGCCGCGGGCATCAACAAAATCGCCGCCGGACTGGCGAAAACGGGATTCGCCAAAGTGATCGAAGTCGCCGAAGGCGCCGACATCACCGCGAAAAACGAAGCCAAGGACTTCGCCGAAAGAATGGAACGCGGCGACAAGTTCATGACGACGTCGTGCTGCGCGGCTTACCGCGAAATGGTGAAAAAGGTCGCCCCCGAACTGAAACCGTTCGTTTCCGAAACGGCGACGCCGATGCACTACACCGCCGAACTGGCGAAGAAAAGATACCCCGGCTGCGTAACCGTGTTCGTCGGTCCGTGCGTCGCCAAACGCAGCGAAGGACTGGGCGACGAATTCGTCGACTATGTCATGAACTTTGAAGAAATGGGCGCGTGGCTGGCGGCGTTCGACATCGATCCCGCCAAATGCGAAGACTACGTTTTCGACATTCCGACGTCCAAACAGGCGCGCAACTTCCCGCTGACGGGCGGCGTCGCCGAATCCGTCCGCGTCGCCGGCGCCGGCAAGGTCGAAGTCCGTCCGACCTGCGTCGACGGGCTGAATCCCAAAACCGTGCGCGAAATGATCATGTGGGCGAAAAAAGGCGAATGCCCGCTGGGCAACATCGCCGAAGTCATGGCGTGCGAAGGCGGGTGCATTTCCGGCGCCGCGTGTCTGAACGCGAACAAAAAAGCCGCCGCGAAGATCGTTTCGACCTACGCGGACAAAGCCCCCGATCTGAAACCCGAAGAATAACCGTCGGGAAAAGGATAAAAACGAAAGCCTCCGTTCGACGAACGGAGGCTTTTTTTGTCGATAAAAGATCTTTCACTTCAACGCTTTCGACATGAAAACGGGATCGTCGCAGAAAAACGATTCGACGCCCTGCGCGCGCAGTTCCTTCGCCCGATTCGCGTCGTTCACCGTGTACGCCAGCAGATGATAACCGCCGTCCCTGATTTCCTTAATCAGCCCGGGGGTCAGCAGATCGGCGTCGTAGTTGACGGAATACGCGTCGACGTCCTTCGCGGCGGGACGCCAGTCGCCGGAAACGTCTTCGACCAGAACGCCGCGGCGGATCTGCGGGGCGAACAGCATCGTTTCGCGCAGGGAATCCCACGTAAAGCTGGAAAAAAACAACCTGTCGGGATCGTTGAACCGCTTGTCGCACGCCGTGCGCCAGACCCTGCGCGCCGTTTCGCGCGCCAGTTCGGGACGCGACGGCTTGATTTCGATGTTCACGCACCCGTTGTAACGGTTCAGCACGTCCAGCACCTGCGCCAGCGTCGGGATTTTCACGCCCGTTTTCAGCGTGATTTCTTTCAGCCGGTCGGCGTTCAGCGCGTCCAGCCGCCCCTTGACCTTTCCGTCCGTCATGCGGTCCAGCGTTTCATCGTGGAAAACCATGACTTCGCCGTCCTTTGACAGCATGGCGTCCAGCTCCACCCACCGAACGCCCGATTGACAAGCGTAGGCAAAAGCCTCTATTGTATTTTCCGTTTTTACGGCGCGGGCGCCGCGGTGTCCCAAAACGGTCGGCAAAACGAATGACATCTTCAACCTTTCGTCACAATGTAATAGAATAAGCGAATTATACGATTTCCGGACGTTTTTTTAAATGAGATTCTTTCATTCCTGGCACAACGTGCCCGCCGCATTTCAAAACGCCGTCGTGGCGATCGGCAATTTCGACGGTTTTCACACGGGGCACAAAGCCGTCGTCGAAACCGCCGTCCGAATCGCCAAGACGGAGGGACGCCCCGTCGTTCTGATGACGTTCGAACCCCACCCCGGCGCGTTTTTCCGCCCCTGCGAACGGACGTTCCGCGTCACGCCCGTGCGGTCAAAGGTCCGCCTGATCTGCCGGCTGCCGATCGACGGCTTTTTCGTGCTGGCGTTCAACCGCGCCTTTGCGGACATGAGCGCGGAGGATTTCGTCGAACGGGTGCTGATCAAAGGACTGCGCGCCGCGCGTCTGGTCGTCGGCGAGGACTACACTTTCGGCAAAAACCGCCGCGGCGACGTCGATTTCCTGCGTAAAAACTATCCCGACCTGCCCGTGACGGCGGTCAAAAAAATCCGCGACCAGAACGGGGAAATCATTTCGACGTCCCGAATCCGGTCGTTTCTGCGCGACGGCGAGGTCGAACGCGCGGCGGGACTGATGGAACACCCGTTCGAAATCGAAGGATACGTCATTCACGGCGCCGAACTGGGGCGGACGATCGGTTTTCCGACGATCAACATCAAGCCCAACGATTCTATCCTGCCCCGAATCGGCGTGTACGCCGCGACCGTCGTCATCGACGGCGCGGAATACAAAGCCGTCGCCAACATCGGCACGCGCCCGACGGTTCACGGCGCGGGCGTTTTGCTGGAAGCCCACATTCTGGACTACGCCGGCGACCTGTACGGCGAACGCCTGCGCGTCCGGCTGAAAACCTTTTTGCGTCCCGAAACGAAATTTCAGTCCCTGAACGACTTGAAAGCCCAAATTCAAAAGGACGCCGACACCGTAAGAAGGATTCTGAAATGAAAAAAGGATTCATTTGCGCCCTGACCGTCCTGCTGGCGGATCAAATCGGCAAAGCGTTCGTTTTGTCGCATTTCGCCGAATATCCCGCAAGCGTCGAAATCGCGCCGTTTTTCAATTTCGTTCTGGCGTGGAACAAAGGCGTCAGCTTTTCCATGTTCCATTCCGACCACCCCGCCATGCCGTGGGTGCTGGTCGCCGTCGCCCTGATGATCTGCGCGGTCGTCGCGCATTGGCTGGTCACGGAAAAAAATCCCGCGACGCAGATGTGCTTCGGTCTGATTTTGGGCGGCGCGCTGGGCAACGTCGTCGACCGGATCCGCTTCGGCGCCGTCGTCGATTTTCTGGATTTTCACATCGGCGCGCACCACTGGCCCGCTTTCAACATCGCGGATTCGGCGATTTGCGTCGGCGCGGGCGTCATTTTGGTTTGGAACCTGTTTTTCGCGCCGATCGAAAAGCTGTCCGATCCCGATAAAAAGGACGCCGACGAATGACCGGTCTGCCGAACGTCTTGCGCCTTTTGACGGGCGCGCCGGAAATCACCCGTTTTCACCGCGCGAAAACCGCCGTCGTTCTGATCGACTTTCAGGCGGAACATTTCACGGGCGCGCTGCCCGTCGCCGGCGCGGACGGCGTCGTCGCGGCAACCGTCCGCCTGAACGAATGGGCTGAAAAGCACAAAATCAAAATCATATTCGTCCGTCGCGCCGCAAAAAGCCCCGCCAGCCCCGTTTTCGCCCCCGAAAGCGAAGCGGTCGCCCCCTATCCCCCCGCCGTCGTTCCGAAAAAGAGCGAAACCGTCGTCAAATACGGCGAAAGCGCGTTTTCGGGATCGATTTTGCAAACCGTTCTGATGTCGGCGGACATCGACACGCTGGTGTTCGCGGGCATGACGGCGTCGGGCGCGGTCGCGGCGACGGTCGCCGACGCGTGTTCGCTGGGATACAAATGCGTCGTCGCGGCGGACGCGACGGCGGAACGCGACGCGATGTCGTGGGATTTGACGCGCGTGGTCGGCGCGGCGGCGATGCGCGAAGCCGCTTTGGCGAACATCGCCGACAAATACGCCGCCGTCATGAACGTCGCCGCCGTTACGGCTCTGCCGGTTGAAAAATAAAGGAGATCCGAATGAAAAAAATTTTTTGTTTCGCCCTTTTATGCGTTTTGGCGGGGTGCGGCGACCGTTATTCGCTGGACGAGCGGCGCGGTCCGGACGCGACGGGATTCACGACGTCCAACCCGCTGATTTTGCCGCCCGACTACCTGTTGCGCGCCCCCGAACAGAAGCGGACGGCGACGCCCGAACCGGCGGCGACCTCCCCCGCTCCGACCGCGGAAGATCCGGCGTCCGACGGCGTCCCGCCTCTGTTTCCCGAATCCGCGGCGGCGGAGGACTGATGCGCCGTCTTTTCGCTTTTCTGGCGTTTTTTTGCGCTTTCAGTCACCCCGCCGGCGCCGGCGTGTTCGACGCGCGAACGTTCACGCTGGACAACGGCATGCGCGTCGTCGCCATTGAAAACCGCCGCGCCCCCGTCGTCACCCACATGGTGTGGTACAAAACGGGTTCGACCGACGATCCGTTCGGAAAATCGGGCGTCGCGCACGTTTTGGAACATCTGATGTTCAAAGGAACCGCCGCCGTCCCCGACGGGGAATTTTCAAAAATCGTCGCCCGCAACGGCGGGACGGAAAACGCGTTCACGTCGCGCGACTACACCGCGTATTACCAGAACATCGCCCGCGACCGTTTGGAATTGGTGATGTTTTTGGAATCCGACCGCATGCGGAATCTGCGTTTTTCCGAACAATCCTTCGCCCCCGAACTGGAAGTCGTCAAAGAAGAACGCCTGATGCGCACGGAAAACAGTCCCGCTGCCCTGCTCGCCGAACGGCGCGACAGCCTACTGTGGGGCGAACACCCCTACGCGCGCCCCGTCATCGGCTGGAAAAAAGAGCTTGCCGCCCTGACCATGGAGGACGCCGAGCGTTTCTACGACGCGCATTACGGTCCCGACAACGCCGTTCTGGTCGTCGCGGGGGACATCGACGCCGACGAACTGAAACCGCTGGCGGAAAAATACTACGGCGCGATTCCCCCGAACCGCGCGCCCGTTGAAAAAAAGCCATTTCCGACGTCCTATCCCGTCACGGGAAAAATCGAAATGCGCCACCCGCAGGTGCATTTGAATTCCGTTCAGCGCGTGTACGCCGTCCCGTCCTATCTGTCCAAAGACAAACGGGCGGCTTTCGCCTTCGCCGTATTGGAGGAGGTTCTGGGCGCGTACCATTCGGGGAAACTGCACCGCCGCTTTATCGACGGGACGAAAACCGCCCGCTACGCCGGCGCGTCCTACGACGGGTTCGCCGCGGACCGGGGCGTTTTTTCAATCGCGCTTCACGCGGCGGACGGGGTGTCCC